>DLGP01000127.1:0-3677 GCA_002482765.1 Alphaproteobacteria bacterium UBA7691 | reverse complement strand
CGCCTCCAGGCCGACATAGCACCAATGCGGCCCATAGAAGAACCGCTCCAGTTCGCGCTGATAAATCGCCGGATCGGTATAGGCCCAAAAGGGAATCCGGCTTGAGCCGGGATCGCTCCAGGCCGGCGGCAGCGGCTGCATCATCTGGTTCATGCGGCTCCTCCCGGGAGATTTTATTTGCATTAGCAAATATCATCCCGAGCCGATGACGTCAATTCAATACCTTAGCCAGAAAATACAAATGACTTGCCCCGATATTGCCGCTTTTGGAACGAACTTTCGCAGTATTTGATCAATAAAAATCACCTCACAGCACGGTCGCTCAGTATTTTTCGCAAGAATAGACGGAGCAATCAGAACGATCTTAAGGGATGAAAAGAAACAACTTCATTCTGGGCTGCGTCGGATACAGCAAGGGTTGCTCCGGCAAAACCACTAACAGGAGAAGATCATCATGTCTGCTGCACGCCACACCACCAAGATTGCCGCGCTCGCTTTGTTGGCCCTGGTTGCCACCGGCTGCGCCGGCATGAACAACCAGCAGCAGCGCGCGCTTTCGGGCGGCGCCATCGGTGCGGCAGCCGGCACAGCCATCGGCCTGATGACCGGCCATACCCNNGGCGGCGGCGCGGCGGTGGGTGCGCTCTCGAAATAAGTCATCTCGAACCCGTTTTCCCTGACCCGGCCAACTTCCCCCTCCCACCATGGCCGGGCCATTCCGCCCCCACCCGCTTCCCCCGGCGGTTGGGGGCGGTTTCATTTTGGCCGAAGCCCTGGAAAATCATTGACGACCCGCACACCCGCTAGTAGGGCTGGGGTATCGCATGTTGCGGCGCGGTATCAGCGGGGAAGTCATGGCCGAGCTATTCTGGGAGTGGATCAACCTGGCGATCCGCTGGATGCATCTGATCTTCGGCATCGCCTGGATCGGCTCGTCCTTCTACTTCGTCTGGCTTGATAACAGCCTGCGGCCAAACAAGCAGCCGGGTGTGCTGGGCGAAACCTGGATGGTGCATGGCGGCGGCTTCTATTTCGTCGAGAAATTCGCCGTGGCGCCGCCCAACATGCCGGCCGAACTGCATTGGTTCAAATACGAAAGCTACGCCACTTTCCTCTCCGGCTTCCTGCTGCTGGCTGTGCTCTACTATCTCGGCGCCGATCTCTACATGATCGACGAACGGGTGATGAAGCTGAGCCAGGCCGAGGCGGTGGGCTTCAGCATCGTGTCGCTGATCCTGGGCTGGATCGTCTATCACCTGCTCTGCCGCTCACCCTTGGGCAAAAGCGACGGCCTGCTGGCGATCATCGGTTTTGTGCTGCTGGTGGCCGCCGCCTATGGCTATAGCAAGCTGTTTTCCGGCCGCGCCGCCTATATCCATGTTGGCGCGCTGATCGGCGCCATCATGACCGCCAATGTGTTCTACGTCATCATCCCGAACCAGAAGCTGACCGTGGCCGCCCTGCTGGCTGGCCAGGCGCCCGATCCGGTCTGGGGCAAGGAAGCCAAGCAGCGTTCGCTGCATAACAATTACCTTACCCTGCCGGTGCTGTTCGCCATGATCAGCAACCATTACCCGGTCACCTATGGCCATCCCTATGCCTGGGTGATCCTGGCCGGTGTGTTCATCGTCGGCGGCCTGGTGCGGCATTTCTTCAACCTGAAAAACCAGGGCCGTGGCCTGCGCTATGAATATCTGGCCGGCGCCTTCCTGGTGATGAGCGGGCTGTTTTTCTTCACCCATTGGGACCCAAACAAGGCGGCGCGTGCCGCCCTGGCCGGCGATGCCAGTATCGAAGCCGTGCAAGCCATCGTGGCGGCGCGCTGCACTGCCTGCCATGCCGCCAAGCCGACCTTTGACGGCATCACCGAAGCGCCCAAGGGCGTGATGCTGGAAAGCCCGCAGCAGATCCGCCGCTTCGCCGCCCAGATCAATCAGCAATCGGTGCGCGCCGAGGCGATGCCGCCGGGCAATGTCACCGAGATCACGCCGGAAGAACGCGCCACCCTGGGCGCCTGGATCGATGGCGGGGCCAAACTCCAATAACCCAATTCAGTAGGGCACTTTATCCGGCTTGTCGCGCCATTCGTTGAACACCGCCAGCGCCTCGTCGCGCAGCAAAGGCAGGCAAGGCAGGCTGCGCTGCGCCATCGGCAAGGCCAGTTCGCGATAGAGGAAGGCATCGTCGAAATCGATCGCCGCCGCATCATCCTGGGTGTTGGCGTAATAAAGGCCATCAACGCGCGCCCAATAGGCCGCCGAGAGGCACATCGGGCAGGGTTCGCAACTGGTGTAGAGCATGGCGCCGCGCAGGTCGAAACGGCCCAAAGCCTTGCAGGCTTCGCGGATCGCCACCACTTCGGCATGGGCGGTGGGATCGTTCTGGCCGGTCACCTGGTTCCAGCCCTCGCCGATGATTTTGCCATCCAGCACCACCACGGCGCCAAACGGCCCGCCATGCCCGGCCTGCATATGCTCGCGGCTGAGCGCGATGGCGCGGCGCATGAAGGCGGCGTGATCTGCCATCACTCAGCTCCCGCGATAGGTGGAATAGCTCCAGGGCGTGGCCAGCAAAGGCACATGGTAATGCCCGTTCGGCTCGGCGATGCCGAAGCGGATCGGCACAATATCCAGAAAAGCCGGATCGGCCGGCGCCACGCCCCGGGTGCGGAAATAAACGCCGATATGGAAGTGCAGCTCATACTGCCCGGTCTGGAAGGCATCGCCGGTCAGCAAAGGCTCGTCGGTGCGGCCATCGCTGTTGGTGATCGTGGTCTTGATCAGGCTGCGCCCGCCGCCGGCTTCCAGACGGTAGAGATCCACGGTCACGCCCGGCGCCGGCTTGCCATGCATCGTATCCAGGATATGCGTGCTCAAGCGTCCCATCAAAGCCTCCGTATCACGTCCTTATGCCGCCAGCAGCGCATCCAGCCGCATCCGGGCAATCTTGCTCACTTCCATCAGCGCCACCGCCAGTTCCACCTCGGTGTCGTTGGCCAGGCGGCGTTCAAAATTGGCCAGGATCTGCGCCTTGTTGCGCAGCTTCACGGCAATGATGAAGGGGAAGCCATGCTTGGCGCGATAGGCCTGATTCAATTCGGTGATGCGCGTCTTTTCCCACGGGCTGAGGCTGGTCAGGCCGACGCTATCCTGCTCGCTGGTGGAATGGGCGGTCAGCGTGCCGGCATCGGCTTCCTTGCCGGCCAGTTCGGGATGTGCGTTCAATAGGTCCAGTTGCGCCGCCCGGCCACGCCGCCATACCGCGCCGAGCATGGCGCTATGCAGGCTTTCCAGATCGCCGAACGGGCGCAGAGCAACAATCTCCGCCGCCGCCCAGGGCGAATGCTCGATGATGCCGCCCAGGCGGGCGACGAAGGCGGCTTCCGGCAGGCCGTTCAGTTCGGCCATCAGCGCGGTGATGCGCTGCATCGGGGTGAGTTCACCCGGCGTATCCAGTCTCATGGCAGCACCAACACAGCGCGGAAGTCATTCACATTGGTCAGCGTCGGCCCGGTCTTGAGCAGAGCGTCCGCCGCCTCGAAGAAACCATAGCCGTCATTATCGGCCAGGCATAGCTTGGCGTTGCGCCCGGCGGCTGCGGCGCGCGCAATACTATCGGGATGCAGCAAGGCGCCGGCATTATCTTCCGTGCCATCAATGCCATCGGTATCGGCGGCC
>DLGP01000057.1 GCA_002482765.1 Alphaproteobacteria bacterium UBA7691 | reverse complement strand
TCGTCGATCAGGCGGTGTTCGTAGGTGATGCCGGCGGCCTTGAACTGACTGGCGAATTCCTGCTGGAACACTTCCTCGAACAGATCCTTGAAACGGCCGTCATAGGCCTTGAGGATGGTGTTCTTGGTGGAGAGATACAGCGGCCAGCCGCGCACCAGCGAGTAGTTCATCGAGGCGCGGGCGAAATCGCGGATCGAATCATCCAGGTTATACATGGCCATCGCCACGCCCGAACCCGGCGCCTTGAACACTTCCTTCTCGATCACGCTGCCATCTTCGCCAACGAACTTGACGGTGAGGGTGCCCTTGCCGGGGAAGCGGAAATCGGTGGCGCGATACTGGTCGCCGAAGGCATGGCGGCCCACCACGATCGGATCATTCCAATGCGGCACCAGGCGCGGCACGTTCTTGCAGATGATCGGTTCGCGGAAAATGGTGCCGCCCAGGATGTTGCGGATGGTGCCGTTCGGCGACTTCCACATTTCCTTGAGCTTGAATTCTTCCACCCGCTGCTCGTCCGGCGTGATGGTGGCGCATTTCACGCCAACGCCATGCTTCAGGATGGCATGGGCGCTGTCGATGGTGACCTGATCGTTGGTCTGGTCGCGGTATTCAACGCCGAGATCGTAATACAGCAGGTCCACGTCCAGGTAGGGCAGGATCAGCTTTTCCTTGATGAACTTCCAGATGATGCGGGTCATCTCGTCGCCATCGAGTTCAACGACCGGGTTTTTCACCTTGATTTTCGACATGCCATCCTCGTGCAGGGGTGTGGAAAGGAGTGCGCGAAACTACCACTGACCCGGCAGGGCGGGAAAGGCCCCTCAGGCTGTAGTTTTGATGCACCCCGGTTGAGAAAAGCTCGGGCCGGCCAGATTTTGCTGGTCAGATTTTATCCGGCTGGTCCGGGCGTTTCGGCGCCGGGGCGGCGCGCAGGGCGGCCAGGGCCGCTTCGGCATCCGGCACCACGTCAAAAAAGCCGCGCGCACCGCGCCGGGCAAAGCCGCGCTCCATCACGCTGTCGATCAGCGCCAGCAGCGGATGCCAGTAATCCTCGGTGTTCAGCACCAGGATCGGCTTGTCATGCAGCTTGAGCTGCTTCCAGGTGATGACCTCGAACAATTCGTCCAGCGTCCCCATGCCGCCGGGCAGGGCGATGAAGGCGTCGCTCATCTCAACCATCATCTTCTTGCGGGTATGCATGCTGTCCACCACATGCAGTTCGGTCAGCCCGGTATGGCCCACCTCCCAATCATGCAGATGGCCCGGGATGATGCCCACCACCTCGCCGCCGGCAGCCAAAGCGGCATCCGCCACCACGCCCATCAGGCCGATGCGGCCGCCGCCATAAATCAGCCGGATGCCGTTCTGCCCGAGCAACTGGCCAAGGATTTCGGCCTGGGCCTGGTAAACCTGGCTCTCACCCAGGCTGGAGCCGCAATAGACGCAGACGGAGCGGATCGAGGACATGGTGTTGCACCAAAGCTGGATGGTTAAAGCTGCGAGCGTATGACACCCTGTTGCCTAGCCGATTTCAGGCCGGCTTGCCAGCGTTGTGCGGCTTGCGGCGGCCGGTCGGCATAGACAACCGATGGCTGGAATTATTCCAGGCTAAACTTTTCGTGAGAGGCCAATCTGTCGGCGCGTGTGTTGCTCCGGCTTTGTTATACTGGTTCTGACTCGGACCAGCAGCCGGGGAACAGAGAGGGAAATTTCATGGCTTATTGGCGCAAGGCCGCTTTTGGCGCGGCGGTTGGCGTGGCTCTTGTTGTGGCAGGCGGGGCGGCATTCGCCCAGGCCGATGCGATCAAGGCGCGCAAGGATGGCTTCCAGGTGTTCCGCACCTCGATGGGCGCCATCAAGAAAGTGGTCGATTCCAATGGTCCGGCCGCCGATGCAGTGGCCCCGGCCCAGGCGATTGCCGCCCAGGCTGCCAAGCAGGTGGCGCATTTTGTGCCGGGTTCCGACAAGGGCGATACCAAGGCCAAGCCGGAAATCTGGGCCAACATGGCCGATTTCACCACCAAGATGAAGGCGGCTGAAACGGCGGCGATGACGCTGGCTTCGGCGGCCCAGGCCGGCAATATCGACGGCATCAAGGCCGGCTTCGGCGCCCTCGGCGGCACCTGCGGCGCCTGCCACAAGCCCTATCGCAACGATTGATCCGGCGGTTTTCCACCCTCCACCGGGGTGGCGTTAAGAAAGGCGTGGCTTCACGGAGCCGCGCCTTTTTTCGAGTTTGCGCTTCAAGCGCCGTTATCGCCTGGCGACTTGGGTGGTTTTCGACTATCCAGCATTTTTTTCACACCCAACGCACCGGAACCGCATAGGCCGGCAAAAACCAGTGGTTCGGCAAAGCCTGCGATGTTCAATGTGGCATCCAGGATTCCGCCGAAAGCCGCGCCGACCAGGAAAACCCCAAAATCGGCTTTTGTTTCGGCGCCATATTGTCGGGGGTCAAACACGGCATCAGCCGCGACGCTGTATGGCCGCAATCACCAGCGTCACAGCCATGGCAAGGCCAAAGGCGGCAATGCTGTTGGTCAAAGCGCCAGCTATCACGCCAGCCACGGCCGCTGCCGCAATCGGCTCAGCCACAATGACCCCGGTAAGGTAGGCCAGGATGCGGGGACGTTCTTGAGAAAGCGGTTCGGAATTATCCATGGCAGTGAATTCCGGTTACTGGCAACGCTCTCGGCGCCACTGTGCAGTTGCCAAATAATATAGGCTGCAACCGGAAAAATACAATCCGGCTTGGAATCCCATGCCTGCCTGGCTTTAACCGCCCAGCCAATAGATGGCGCCGAACACCGCTGCCTCGCAGCCGATGAACAGCAGCAGGGCCACCATCACGCCGGCGGATTTTGTGCTGTCGGCAGCGGCATGGCCTGCCTCTACCGCCTTGCGGCCGCTCAGCATCGGGCCGATCAGGTTTTCGCGTTTCACCAGCAGATAGAAGGCATTGGCGGCCAGATGCAGGCCGATCACGATCAGCAGGAAATCGAAGCCCCAGCGATGCAGGGTGGAAAGCCGGGCCGATACGGCGCCGGAAACCTTGGCATAAAGCGGGCCATCGGTGGCGATGTCGTCACTGGTGAACAGGCCGGTGCTGGCTTGCAGCAGCAGCAAGGCCAGCATCAGCAGCACGGCATAACCGCCGAGCGGATTATGCCCGAGATAACGCCGGCCCGGCTTGCCGAACAGGCTGCGCAGATAGGCGATGGCGGCGCCCGGGCCGGCGATGAAATCGGCAAAACGCGCCTGCCGGTTGCCGATGAAGCCCCAGATCAGGCGAAACAGCAGCAGCCCCAGCATGGCCTGGCCGAGTTTCATATGCAGGTCGAGCTTGCCTTGCAGGCCGGTATAGAACAGCAGGCAGACCAGCAGCACCAAGGCCCAGTGGAACAGCCGGGTCGGCAAGTCCCAAACCTCTGCGGGTTCAGCGGCGCGGTCGATAGTATTGGTCATGTGTGGCTCGGGGCGGGCAGGTATAATTCGGGGCAGCCAACAGCTTAGGCAGTTGCAGGGCTGTTGGCGAGGTCTTAATGTCTCCTACCAGCAGGGGCGTGCTTATGATAAGCCGCTGATAGATCAAACTTTCGTGCGAGGCAGGCGCCGTGCGGGGCAGTCGGTTCTTCTTCACGCTACTCGGGCTCGCAGTGATCGGCATCCTTGCCGTGATCTTTTTCAGGGATGATCCCGACAAGCGCGGCATCACGCCACAGCAGGTTGTGGGTTCGGCGCCGCCCTTGCCGGTGCCGCCGCCACCGCCGCCACCGCCAACTGATGCCGCCAAGGTGCCGCCCAGTTTCGACGTGGTGCGCATTAGTCGCAATTGCGCCGCCGTGTTTGCCGGCCGCGCCATGGCTGGTGCCGTGGTGGTGGTGAAGGCCGGCGCCCGCGAATTGGGCCGGGTCACCGCCGATAGCCGGGGCGAATGGGTTTTGGTGCCGGACCTGCCGCTGGAAAAGGGCAATCAGGAATTCACTCTCGAATCGCAAATTCTGAATCAGGACGTGTTGAAGGCGGAAGCCTCGGTGGTTGCCGTGGTGCCGGAATGTGATCCTAAGGCCAGTGGCGAGCAGGCGATTGCCGTGTTGACCCCGCTCAAGGGTGCCAGCCGGCTGCTGCAAGGCCCGGCGCCCGGCCCGCTTGATCCGGCGCGCAAGGGCCTGTCGCTCGATTCGGTGGAATATGACCAGGATGGCAACCTGATCCTGTCGGGCCGCGCCCAGCCCGGCGCCACCGTGCAGGTTTACCTCAATAACGCCCCCATCGGGGTGGCCACCGCCGATGCCAATGGCAAATGGTTGCTGCGCCCGACCGAGAAGGTGGAGCCGGGCATCTATTCGATGCGGGTGGATCAGGTGGAACAGGCTGGCGGCAAGGTGGCCTCGCGGCTTGAAATGCCGTTCCAGCGCGCTTCGCCCGAGGAAGTGAAGCTGGCCGAGGGCAGCGTGGTGGTGCAGCCGGGCAACAGCCTGTGGCGCATTGCCCGCCGGGTTTATGGCGATGGCCCAAAATATACCGAAATCTACCAGGCTAATCGCGGCCAGATCAAAGACCCTGATTTGATCTATCCGGGCCAGATTTTTGCCGTGCCGCCGGGCGCAAATCCCCCGGCCCAGGCCCCGGGCCAGGCCCCGGGCCAGACGCCGGCAGCGCCGCCTGCCGCCAAGCAGTAATGCCAATTCCGCAGGGCCGGCCCTTATCCTGGCCGGTCCTGCGCGTTACAATGCGTGCGTGGATCAATCATCTGTAAAGAATGGTGCGTCGCCGACGGACCCGCTTTCTGCCCAGCCCGGCCAGCCTCAGGGGCAAAACCCTGGGCAGCAGCCGCGCTCGACCCCGGTTTATGCCGCGCTCGATCTCGGTACCAATAATTGCCGCCTGCTGATTGCCCGCCCCAATCGCGAGAATTTCCGGGTTGTTGAGGCGTTTTCGCGCATTGTGCGGCTGGGCGAGGGGCTGGCGGCCACCGGGCGGCTATCCGATGCCGCCATGGCGCGCACCCTCACGGCGCTGAAAATCTGCTCCGAGAAGATGGCGCGGCGTGGTGTTACCATTGCCCGCGCCGTGGCCACCGAAGCCTGCCGCCGGGCCGAGAATGGCCTGGAATTCATGCACGAAGTGAAGGCGGTCACCGGCATCCAGTTTGATATCATCTCCACCGCCGAGGAAGCCCGGCTGGCCCTGGCCGGCTGTTCGCCCTTGCTGGAGCCGAGCCATCCGGAAGCCGTGGTGTTTGATATCGGCGGCGGCTCTACCGAGGTGATGTGGGCGCGGATCGGGCCGCGCCGCCGCACCGAGGTGCTGGACTGGATTTCGCTGCCCTTTGGCGTGGTCAACCTGACCGAGCGCTGGGGCGTTGGCGATCATGGCAGCGGTTCCTATCTGGGCATGATCGACGAAGTGGCTGCCGTGCTGGCGCCATTTGAGGCACAGCATAATCTCGGCCCGTCGATGCGGGCCGGGCGGGTGCAGGTGCTGGGCACATCGGGCACCGTCACCACCCTGGCCGGCGTGCTGCTGGGCCTGCCGCGTTATGAGCGCCGGCTGGTGGATGGCTGCTGGCTGGACTTTCCCGCCGTGATAGAGCAATCGCAGAAACTGGCCGGCATGACCGTGCCGGAACGTGCCAAACATGGCTGCATCGGCGAGGAACGTGCGGATCTGGTGGTGGCCGGCTGCGCCATCCTGGAAGCCCTGCACCGTTTCTGGCCGGCGCCGCGTCTGCGTGTGGCGGATCGTGGCGTGCGCGAAGGCGTGCTTTTGGAATTGATGCGGGCCAATAGGCGAGGGATGCCATGACCGGCAAACCAACTCAAAAAACCGGCCCGAGCCGCACCCATGTGGCGCTGAAGAAAAAGCGTGGCCGCACCGTGTCGCAACAGCGCTGGCTGGAACGGCAGCTCAACGATCCCTATGTGCAGGCGGCCCGCACCCAAGGCTATCGCAGCCGCGCCGCCTACAAGCTGGTGGAACTGGATGACAAATTCCGTTTCCTCAAGCCTGGCGCGCGCGTGGTTGATCTGGGCGCCTGCCCGGGCGGCTGGACCCAGGTTGCGGTGGAGCGGGTCAAGAATGGTAAGCAGGAAGGCCCGCCGGTGCTGGCAGTGGATATCAGCCCGATGCAGGAATTGCCCGGCGCCAAGGTGATCCAGCTCGATTTCCTTGCGGAAGGTGCCGACACAACGGTGATGGAATTGCTCGGCGGCCCGGTGGATGTGGTGCTTTCCGACATGGCGGCGCCGGCCACCGGCCATCGCCAGACCGATCATATCCGCATCATGCTGCTCTGCGAGGCTGCCGCCGATCTGGCGCGGCGGGTGCTTGCGCCGGGCGGCAGCTTTGTGGCCAAGGTGCTGCGCGGCGGCACCGAGAATCAGTTGCTGGCCGGATTGAAGCGTGATTACCGCACCGTGCGCCATGTCAAACCGCCGGCCAGCCGCCAGGATAGCGCCGAAAGCTATGTGGTTGCCGTGGGTTATCGCGGAAACGCGAATCCGGAAAGTTAGGCGCTTTACGGAATCGGAAAAGCGGCTTATATCCTCCGCGGCAAGGAACAACGGAGTCTCCCTATGGCCGCGTCGGAAAAATCCGGCTTTGCGGTGGAGCAGGCATACCTTGCCGCCACCCCCTATATCGATAGCGACAGCCCCCTTGTGCGCGCCCTGGCCGATGAGTTCAGCCATATCCAGGATGCCAAGCAGCGCGCCATCGCCCTCTACTACGCCGTGCGTGACCGCTTTCTCTACGATCCCTACTCAATCGAGATGAGTCCCAAAGGCATGAGCGCCAGCCGGGTGATCGAGCGCGGGCGCGGCTTTTGTGTTTCCAAGGCGATCCTGCTGGCCGCCGTGGCGCGCGCCGCCGACATCCCCTCGCGGCTGGGCTTCGCCGATGTGCAGAACCATCTGGCCACGCCGCGCCTGCGCGAGCTGATGGGCACCGATGTGTTTTTCTATCACGGCTATACCGAATTGCTGATCGAGGGCCGCTGGGTGAAAGCCACGCCGGCCTTCAATATCGAGCTCTGCGAGAAATTCCGCGTACTGCCGCTGGAATTTGATGGCGAAACCGACTCGATCTTCCATCCGTTTGATGCCGATAACCGCCGCCATATGGAATATGTGGCCGATCGTGGCCAATTCGCCGACCTGCCCTATCTGGACTGGCGCCAGGCGATGCTGACCCATTACCCGACAATGATGCGCGATGACGGCGCGGCTGAGCCGGGCGGCGATTTTGCCGCCGAGGCCGCCGCCACCGTGCAGAGCAAGTGAAGGAGAATTCCATGCGTTTCCGCGAAGCCTATACCTTTGACGACGTGCTGCTGGCGCCGGCTGCTTCCGATGTTCTGCCGGGGCAGGTGGATACCCGCACGCAACTGACCCGCAGCATCGAACTGAACATCCCGCTGATCTCTTCGGCGATGGATACGGTGACCGAGGCGCGCATGGCCATCGCCATGGCGCAGGCCGGCGGCATCGGCGTGGTGCACAAGAACCTGTCCATCGAGGAGCAGGCGCGCGAAGTTTCGCTGGTGAAGAAATACGAAAGCGGCATGGTGGTGAACCCGCTGACCATCGACCCGCGTGCTTCGCTGGCCGATGCCCTGGCGCTGATGGAACGCCATGGCATCCACGGCATTCCGGTGACCGAGGATGATGGCGGCAAGCTGGTGGGCATCCTGACCAACCGCGATGTGCGCTTTGCCACCGATATGAGCCAGCCGGTGCATGAATTGATGACCAAGGACCGCTTGGTCACGGTGCGCCAGGGCGTGCGTATGGAAGAGGCCAAGCGCCTGCTGCATCAGGCGCGGATCGAAAAGCTGCTGGTGGTGGACGATCAGTATCGCTGCGTTGGCCTGATCACCGTGAAGGATATCGAGAAGGCGCAGAAATATCCCAATGCGGCCAAGGACGAGCAGGGCCGGCTGCGTGTGGCCGCCGCCACATCGGTGGGCGAGGATGGCCTGGAACGCGCCGCCGCGCTGATCGCCGCCGGGGTAGACGTGCTGGTGGTGGACACCGCGCATGGCCATTCCGCCGGCGTGCTGCGCACCATTGCCGAGATCAAGAAACGCTCCAACAGCACCCAGGTGGTGGGCGGCAATGTTGCCACCGCCGATGGCGCCAAAGCGCTGATCGATGCCGGTGTGGATGCGGTGAAGGTGGGCATCGGCCCGGGTTCGATCTGCACCACGCGCATTGTTGCCGGTGTGGGTGTGCCGCAGCTTACCGCCGTGCTGGATGCGGTCGAGGTGGCGCAGAAATCCGATGTGCCGGTGATTGCCGATGGCGGCATCAAGTTTTCCGGCGATGTGGCCAAGGCCATCGCCGCCGGTGCCAGCACCTGCATGATCGGCTCGCTGCTGGCCGGCACCGATGAAGCGCCGGGCGAGGTGTTTCTCTATCAGGGCCGCTCCTACAAATCCTATCGCGGCATGGGCTCGATCGGCGCCATGGGGCGCGGCTCGGCTGATCGTTACTTCCAGCAGGAAGTCAGCGACAAGCTGAAGCTGGTGCCGGAAGGCATCGAGGGCCGCGTGCCTTATAAAGGCCCGGTGGGCACGATCCTGCATCAGCTGGTTGGCGGCCTGCGTGCTGCCATGGGCTATACCGGCAATGGCGACATGGTGGCGATGCGCACGCGTTGCCAGTTCCTGCGCATCACCTCGGCCGGCCTGCGCGAAAGCCATGTGCATGACGTGGCGATCACGCGCGAGGCACCGAACTACCGGCAGGATAGCTGAGGCCGTGACCCCTTCCGCCCGCCTCGCTGCCGGCATTGAAATCCTCGGCGGCGTGCTGGGCTCCAATCAGGCGGCTGACCGGCTGCTGGCGCAATGGCAGCGCGGCAACCGCTATGCCGGTGCCAAGGACCGCCGCGCCATAACCGAACTGGTCTATGCCGCCTTGCGTGAGCAGGGATTGCGGCGCTGGCGGCTGGACGAAGCCGGCGTGCCGCTCACCCCGCGTGGCCTGCTGATGGCCGATCCGGCGCATGATCCGGCCTACTGGCAGGCAATGTGCGATGGCGGCAAATATGCCCCGGCGCCTTTAAGCGCAGAGGAAGCGGCGGCCCTGGCCCGCTTGCCGGAACCGGCTGCGGCGCCGCTTTGGGCCAGGATCAACCTGCCGCCTGAACTGGCTGCCTTATGCGAAGCCCGCTTCGGCGCTGACACAATGGCCGAGATGACGGCGTTGAATGGCCGCGCGCCGCTGGATTTGCGGGTCAACAGCCTGCGCACCACGCGGGCCAATGTGCTGGAGCAGCTTGCCGCCGAAGGCATTGCCGCCCAGCCGACGCCCTATTCGCCGCTCGGCATCCGCCTGGAGGCGCAGATGCGGCTGGAAACCCATCCGCTTTACACCAATGGCCAGGTGGAGCCGCAGGACGAGGCGGCGCAGCTTGCCGCGCTGCTGCTCGGCGCCAGGCCGAACGAAACGGTGGTGGACCTCTGCGCCGGGGCCGGCGGCAAGACCCTGGCGCTGGCGGCGCAGATGAAAAACCGCGGCCGGCTGATCGCCGCCGACCAGGATTTCCGCCGCCTCAACCGGCTCAAGCCGCGCCTGACCCGGGCCGGGGTGACGCTGGTGGAAACCGTGGCGGCGGAAAAGCTGCCGGCGATGCTGGAAGCGCTGGAAGGCAAGGCCGACCGGGTGTTTGTGGATGTGCCATGCTCCGGCAGCGGCACCTGGCGGCGCAACCCGGAAACCCGCTGGCGCTTTGGCCCGGCGGCGCTGGAGGAATTGCAGGCGGCGCAGCGCGGCCTGCTGGCCCAGGGTTTGCGCCTGCTCAAGCCCGGCGGGCGGCTGATTTACGCCACATGCTCGATTTTACCGCTGGAAAATGACGCACAGGTGGATTGGGCGCTGGGCGAGCCGGCGTTTCACGCTGATGTGACGGAAGTTCCCCTGGCGCAAGCCTGGGAGGAGGCTTTATCCACATCCTGCCCCTTGAGTGGCAACCGGCTGGCTCTGACCCCGCTGCGCCATGGCACCGACGGCTTTTTTGCCGCCGTGCTGGCGCGGCGCGGCAGGCCGGTGGCGGGTTGACCATGGGGGCGGATATACTGGATGCCGCTGAAAGGGCCAAAGCCATGTTTCGCACGTCGCGCTCCCTGTTGCTGCTCACCTGCCTTGCCGCGCCTTTGCTGGCTGCCGCACCCGGCTTTGCCATGGGTTCCGGCCCGGCGCCGGCCGAGCAGGCCGCCAAGCCGGTGGACCCGAATTTCACCGAAGGCCGCCAGGCCATCGACCGCAAGGATTGGGCCGCCGCCGTGCCGCTGTTTGAAGCTGTGGTGGCCAAGGACAAGAGCAATGCCGATGCCTTCAACTGGCTCGGCTATGCCCGCCGCAATGCCGGCAATTACGAGGCCGCCTTTGCCGCCTATAATCAGGCGCTGGCGCTCGATCCGCGCCATCGCGGCGCGCATGAATATATCGGCGAGGCTTATCTGAAGGTGAATAACCTGGCCAAGGCCGAGGAGCATCTCAAGCGGCTCGACAGCCTTTGCGCGTTTGGCTGCGCCGAGTATACCGAGTTGAAGAACAAGATCGCTGCCTACAAGGCGGCCAAACCAAGCTGACGACGCCCCCGGTTTGCACCGGCGCCGTCTGCGATATTGAGAAAGGCATGCGGCGCCGATGGCTGAGCGTATTCTGATTGTCGATTTTGGGTCCCAGGTCACGCAGCTTATTGCCCGCCGGGTGCGCGAGGCCGGGGTGTATTGCGAGATCGTGCCGTTTCAGAAGGCGGCCGAGGCGCTTACCGCCACATCGCCGCATGGTGTGCTCAAGGCCGTGATCCTGTCGGGTTCGCCGGCCTCCACCATCGAAGGCGATTCCCCGCGCGCCCCGGCGGCTTTGTTTGAGATGGGCCTGCCGGTTTTCGGCATCTGCTATGGCGAACAGACCATCTGCGCCCAGCTTGGCGGCCAGGTGGAAGCCGGCCATCACCGCGAATTCGGACGCGCCTTCATCGACATCCAGG
>DLGP01000061.1 GCA_002482765.1 Alphaproteobacteria bacterium UBA7691 | reverse complement strand
ATGGCGATGAACCATCGGGTGCGCACGCAGGTTCTGTCGAGCTTTGCCGATCAGCCCGGCACGCTCGTTGTGGATGAGGAAGAGATCGTGGAAAAGCAGATCGTTTCGGGTGTCACCTATTCCGCCGACGAGGCCAAGATCACGCTGATCGGCGTGGCCGACCGCCCCGGCATTGCCGCCTCGATCTTCGGCCCGCTGTCGGAAGGCGGCATCAATGTTGACATGATCGTGCAGAACATTTCGGAAGACGGCAAAAAGACCGACATGACCTTCACGCTCGGCCGCGCCGATCTGGATCGCGCCGTGGCGCAGCTTGAGAAGCTGAAAGGCTCGCTCGACTGGGCCAAGCTGGTGCCGGACAAGAATGTGGTGAAGGTGAGCGTGGTGGGTGTGGGCATGCGCAGCCATGCCGGCGTGGCGCATACCATGTTTCAG
Organism: Alphaproteobacteria bacterium UBA7691; assembly: GCA_002482765.1. Classification (GTDB taxonomy): domain Bacteria; phylum Pseudomonadota; class Alphaproteobacteria; order Ferrovibrionales; family Ferrovibrionaceae; genus Ferrovibrio. The sequence goes on along the minus strand of DLGP01000061.1, from coordinate 3,136 downwards.
GCTTTGGCCGACAAGGGCATCAATATCCAGGCCATCACCACCTCGGAAATCAAGGTGAGCGTGCTGATCGCCGCTGAATATACCGAACTGGCGGTGCGCTCGCTGCACACCGCTTTTGGCCTCGACGCCGATTGAGCGGGGCCGCGTAATGTGGGGGCCAGATGTATCGAGGGAGTGCTGAGCAAGCCTGCGATGCGATCCGGGATAACATCCTGGATGGTGTGGCATGATTGCGCGCGCGCCCTCGCCCGGTCCCCGCGGCCTGCTGCGCCGCCTGCGCGAGGTGATGGCGGATGCCGGCAGTGTTGACGAACGCCTGGCCAAAGTGGTGCGCTCCATCGCCGCCAACATGGTGGCGGAAGTCTGCTCGGTCTACCTGCTGCGCAACGACGAGCTGGAGCTTTACGCCACCGAGGGTTTGAACCCCGAAGCGGTGCACAAGACCCGGCTGAAAGTGGGCGAAGGCCTGGTGGGCGATATTGCCGCCCATGCCCGCCCGCTGGCGCTGGCCGATGCGCAGAATCATCCGCAATTCGCCTATAAGCCGGAAACCGGCGAAGAAATCTATCATTCGCTGCTCGGCGTGCCGTTGCAGCGCGATGCCCGTGTGATCGGCGTGCTGGTGGTGCAGAACAAGACCCGCACCCAGTATTCCGAGGAAGAAGTTGAAGTTCTCGAAACCATCGCCATGGTGCTGGCCGAGATGGTGGCATCGGGCCAGTTGCTCGGCGCCGATGATGTGGCCGCTGTGGCGCGCGCGCCGTCGCTGCCATTCCGCACCGATGGCCGCACCCTGTCGGAAGGCCTGGCGATCGGCCAGGCGGTGCTGCACGAGCCGCGCATCCATATCGAAAAGACCATCGCCGACGACATTCCGCTGGAAAAACGCCGGCTGGATGCTGCCGTGGCCTCGATGCGCGACCATGTCAACCAGATGCTGGAAGCGCCGGATAACGACATTGTAGGTGAAAGCCGCGACGTGCTTGAAACCTACAAGATGTTTGCGCATGACACCGGCTGGCTGCACAAGCTGCATGTGGCGGTGGAATCCGGCCTGACCGCCGAAGCGGCCGTGCTGCGCGTGCAGGGCGATACGCGCCATCGCATGCAGGCGATCACCGATCCGTATTTGCGCGAACGCCTGGCCGATCTCGACGATCTGGCCAACCGGCTGCTGCTGCATCTTTCCGGCAAGAGCGGCAAAAGCGCGGCGGAAAACCTGCCCGATAATGCCATTCTGTTTGCCCGCGCCATGGGGCCGGCGGAATTGCTGGATTATGATCGCCGCCGCTTGCAGGGCCTGGTGCTGGAGGAAGGCTCCAGTGTCAGCCATGTTGCCATCGTGGCCCGCGCGTTGGGCATTCCGGTGATCGGCGGCATCGGCGGCGTGATTGCGCGGGTGGAACCCGGCGACCAGGTGGTGGTGGATGGCGACCATGCGCAGATTTTTGTGCGCCCCGGCCCGGATGTGGTGCGCGCCTTTGAACAGAGCCTGTCACTGCGCCAGGCGCGGCTGGCAAAATATGCCGCACAGCGCGATGAACCGCCGCTGACCCGCGATGGCAAACGCGTGGCGCTGCTGGTCAATGCCGGCCTGCTGATTGATCTGGCGCATCTGGACGAAACCAATGCCGATGGCATCGGGCTTTATCGCACCGAACTGCAATTCCTGGTGCGCCCGACGATGCCCAAGGCGGAAGCGCAGCAGCAGATTTATCGCCGCGTGATGGAGCATGCCGGCGACCGGCCGGTGGTGTTCCGCACCCTGGATGTGGGCGGCGACAAGGTGCTGCCCTATCTGGCCAAACATCCGGAGGAAAATCCGGCAATGGGCTGGCGCGCCATCCGCATCTCGCTGGATCGCCCGGCCTTGCTGAAAGTGCAGTTGCGCGCGCTGTTGCAGGCAGCGGAAGACCGCGTGCTGCATGTCATGTTTCCGATGATTGCAGAAGTTGACGAATTTAGACGGGCGCGCAAATTGCTCGACCGCGAAGTGGCGCGGCTGAAGGCGCTGAAGAAGCCGGTGGCACGCGAAATCAAGGTCGGCACCATGCTGGAAGTGCCGTCCCTGGCCTGGCAATTGCCGGCCCTACTACCTTTGGTCGATTTCGTGTCCGTAGGCTCTAACGATCTGATGCAATTTCTATTCGCTACCGACCGGGGCAATCCGCGCATGATGGATCGCTATGATCCGCTCAGCCCCAGCCTGCTCAGTTTCCTGCGCTGGGTGGTGCAGCAATGCAAAAGCTATGACAAGCCGCTCACCCTGTGCGGTGAGATGGGCGGCCGGCCGCTGGAAGCTATGGCTTTGATCGGATTGGGTTTTGATCGGCTTTCCATGCCGGCCAATGCAATCGGCCCGGTGAAGGAGATGCTGCGCAGCCTGGATGTGCTCTCGCTTGCGGAATTTTTGGAAGGGCTTTATCATCTGCCCGACCACAGCCTGCGCGGCAGATTAGAAGAATATGCGCGCGAAAATGGTGTAATCGTCTAGGCACACACCCCCTCAATTTTCGGTTGTGTACGGTCTTTTGACAATGATATGGTCCCTTAAATCTAGTTCAAAGGGATAAGTTCAAAAGGATAAGGCCGCGATGAGCAGTGATACGGGCGAAAGCCCGGTGCAAGTTTCGTCCGGCGCCTATGAAGGCGTTGGCTACAGCCTGAAGGTTGTGCGGGAGCGACAGGGATTGTCGCTCGTGGACGTAGCTGCACGCACACGCATCCGGCGCCAGCATCTCCAGGCCATCGAGGATGGCCGCTTCATTGAGCTGCCCGGCCCGGTTTACATCACCGGCTTCCTGCGCACCTATGCCGAAATGCTGGGCGTGGATGCCGAGCAGGTGGTGAACGGCTTCCAGCAGGAAAGCGATCTGGCCCGGCAGCGCCAGGATCTGGTGTTTCCGATGCCGCGCCCGGAAGCGCGCACGCCGCGCTTTGTGCTGGTGCTGGCTGCCCTGGCGGTGGCTGTGGGCGCCTATGCGATATGGTATCGTTATCAGGAAACTTTCCGCAGCGGCGCCGAACTGGTGAAGGCGGTGCCTAGCCGGCTGGCCAATCTGGTGCCGCCGCCCACCCCGATCATGGCGACGCCGCGCCCGGCGCCGCAGATCGCCGCTGCCCCCGCCACGGCCCC
>DLGP01000047.1:487-11854 GCA_002482765.1 Alphaproteobacteria bacterium UBA7691 | reverse complement strand
GTAGGTCTGGTCGAACGGCTCCACGGCGCCCAGCGACAGCGACAGCCAGCCGGTGGTGGCGACAATCTCCAGCATCGTATCAATCGGATCGCGCCCGGCTTCCGTATTGTTCGCAGCGCTTCCCGGCTGTTCCCGCGTGTTCGCGTCGCTTCGCAGCGCTTCGCCGGGATTCGTTTCACTGCGCGGCGCGGCGCCGGCTTTGGTTTTGCGCTTGGCCATCACAGGGCTCCTTGTCGGCTCATGCTAACAGATATTGAGCCGAAATGCAGCGCCGACAAGGCCGGCACTCACCCCGCCAGTTCGCGCGAGCGTTTGTCAGCGGCGGCCACGGCGCTGGTCATCAGCGGTTCCAGGCCGTTTTCCGCCATCAGCACATCCAAAGCCGCCTGGGTGGTGCCGTTCGGGCTGGTGACATTCTTGCGCAATTGCGTCGGGCTTTCCGGGCTTTGCCGCATCAACGCCCCGGCGCCCTGCACCGTGGCGCGGGCCAGTTGCGCCGCCAGTTCCGGCGGCAGGCCCAGCTTGGCGCCGGCCGCTGCCATACATTCAGTGAGCCAGAACACATAGGCCGGCCCGGAACCGGAAACCGCCGTGGCGCTGTCGACCAACTCCTCGCGCTCGACCCACACCACCTCGCCCACTGCCTGCAACAGGCTGTCGCAAGCCTGGCGCTGGGCTTCGGACACACCAGCACCGGCAAAACATGCCGTGATGCCCTGGGCCACGGCCGCCGGCGTGTTGGGGATACTGCGCACGATGGCGGCATTGCCGCCCAGCAGCCGGTTCAGTGTCGCCACCGTCTTGCCCGCCGCCACCGAGAGGAAACAGGCGCCGGCTTGTGCGTAGCGGCCATAGGCCGGCGCCACCGTATCCATCACCTGCGGCTTCACCGCCAGCAGCACAATATCGGGCGCAAAAGCCGCCGACACCGCCTCGGCACCGCCCACCTGCAACACGCCCTGCGGCAGATCAGGCTGCGGATTGGGCTCCACCACCACAATATCCGCCGCCGCCACGCCCTGGCGCAGCCAGCCCTGGGCCAAAGCCCCACCCATCTTGCCGCAGCCAACCAGCAAAATCCGTGTCGTCATGATGTGTAAGTCCTTGAGAAGATGCGCGAGAGGTTAGCCCAAATATATCAATAGGCTGCGCGCCACTATCCCGCAAGACCATTGGGAAAATACGAAGTTGGATAAGCAGCCGGGCGGCAAGATAGGCATGTGGACGGCATTATCCGAGGGATTGGCACCGCACACTGCACGCCCCGCTGAGAAGCATGGCATAGCCCAGTTCAAATCGAGACGACCTTCAAAGGCACACCACTTTCACGGCCCTACCAGTTGACTGCACCGTAAAAAAGGCGGGCTTTTTCGATTCATGCCAAATTTATAAGGTTGACTCACAAATAAATGGAGGGGGATTATTCGGCACATTCCAAATTCCCTCATAAGGGGTGAAAAACAATGCAGAGAAACCTTCTATTAGTGCTTTTCTCCTTTTTTGCCATCATCTGTCTGTGGGCAAACATGTCGACAGCTCAAACAGCCAGTATCAATTGCCCCGCCGGCAACTGGAGCGGCCAATGGAGTGGCGGCCAGGGTGGCCAAACACAGCTGGCCTATATGACGATCAGTTGCAAAGACGGAAAAACCATATTCTCGTATGAGTATCCGCAATACCAAGTAAAATACGATAGCATTGCAGAGCAGACACCCCTTATCAGATTTGGCAATCTTTCATTTGTTCTGGGCGCTGATGGCAATTTGCACGGTTGTTATGCTTATGCAGAGCAAGGCAAAGCGAGAATCAGCTTGGTTGCCATGAAAAGCAAAGCCGTTATTGATGGTACGGCAATAGGCAAAACCGTTGAGAATAAATGGTCTGGCAACTGGAACGGCCTTGCGGCACACCGGGCCGAACTTGAAGTGAAAAAAGACAGCGGCAACAAACTTCTGCTGACATACAGCTTCAACAACGAGCAAGGCCAAAGGCGCCAATGGAATGAAACTGGAGCAGCCTTTAGCGATGTGAATTTTTGGTTTGAGAGACTGAACGGTGCATTTGTGCTTGGTTTCGACGGCAATCTTTACGCTTGTCGCGCATTTCTGGCGCAAGACGGAAAAGCCCGCTTTGTTTGGAATATCCTAAAGAGCCAGTAGGAAAACGTAAGCATCACCAAGCTATAGCGATTACTTGGTGCAGCCCCCCTCAAGCCTCGCCCACCGTGTCGAACATGGCTGCGGCCACGGCTTCTTCCGGGCTGCGGCCGCCCCAGACCAGGAACTGGAAGGCGGGGTAGAAGCGTTCGCATTCGCCGAGGCCGATTTCCATCAGGTCTTCGATCTGCTCGGTGGTGGCGCCGAGGCCGCCGCGCAGCAGCAGGGCCTGGCGGAACACCACCATGCCTTCTTCCGACCAATAGTCAAAATGGCCGATCAGCGCCTTTTCATTGACATAGGCGAGCAGCGAATGCAGGTCGCGCTTGCGGTTCGGCGGCAGCTTCATGTCAAAGGCGCAGGTGAAGCTCATGGCGCCGAGTTCCTCGCGCCAGGAAAACCACATCTGATGTTCGCAATAGCGGCCGGAAACGCCAACCGTCAGTTCGTCTGAACCCTGGCGCTCAAACGGCCATTCCTGCTCGCCCACGATCTGCTCAACCAAATCCAGCGGATTGCCCAGGCGGGTGGTGATCTCAACATCAGTAACTGGCCGCATGACTAGGCGCCCCCCACTTTACGCAAGCCCCTGCCGTTTGGGCGGCTCAGGCTCAGGCGAACCATATATCTAGGTGTTGCATATGCGTTAACACCATAGATTTAGGTTAGGCGGCGGTATGTGACGAAGCAAGGGCGGATTGGCGATGAATCCGTGAAAGCGCGTGGATAAGCTGCGTTAATCTGTGGGTAATTCGGTGCGACTCGGCGGGCTTAACCGGCCTGCCGAGTCGCCCGGAAGCGGCTTTGTGGGCTGGCGGCTCAGGCGCTGTCCATATTGGCGCCCTGTAGCGAGGGCGGCGGCGCGAGTCGGGCTTCCAGCGCATCAAGCCGGGCTTGCAGGGCGATATTCTCCTCACGCGCCAGCCGGGCCATTTCCTTCACCGCGTCAAATTCCTCGCGCTGCACCAGGTCCATGCCGGCCAGGGCCTGTTCCAGCTTCTGGCGGAAGGCCTGTTCCACATCGGTTTTCACCCCCTGGATGGCGCCCAGCGCCCCGGTGGCAAGGCGGGAGAGATCGTTCAGCACACGATTGTCGGATTGCATGGTTCAAGCCTCCTTTTGCTGCTTGCTATATGGGCTGCCGGCTGCGCTGCCGCAAGGCTGCGGCCTGAAAGCTTGGAAAGCCCGGCCTGCAATGGTAGTTTCCGCGCCCATTCCGCCAGACAAAGTCAGATAAAACCGTGACCGATCAGACCACCCAGGAAAGCGGCGCCAGCACCGAGCGCGCCAACCGCGAAGCCAAATTGCAGGCGCTGCGCCAGCTTGGCCTGGACCCGTATAACGCCGCAAAATTTCCGAAAAGCCACAAGAACCAGGCGGTGCATGAGGCTTATGCGCATCTGCAACCCGATGAGCGCACCGAGGATAGCGTGGCGGTGGCCGGGCGCGTGATGGCAATCCGCAATTCCGGCATGTTCATCGATATCCTGGATGATACGGTGAAATTGCAGGTCTATACGCCGAAGGATCAGGTGCAGGGCGAATTCGCCCCGATCATGAAGGCGCTGGATCTGGGCGACATCATCGGCGTGGAAGGCAAGGTGCGGCGCACCAAGCGCGGCGAGATCACGGTGGATTTGAGCCGCATCGTGGTGCTGGCCAAGGCGCTGGAGCCGCCGCCGGAAAAGTGGCATGGCCTGAAGAATGTTGAGCAGCGCTATCGCCACCGCGAATATGACCTGATCGGCAACGAAGACAGCCGGCGCACCCTGCGCACGCGCTTCCGCGTGATCCAGGCGGTGCGGCAATTCCTCACCGCGCCGGCACAGGATTTCCTGGAAGTGGAAACCCCGATGCTGCACAGCATTGCCGGCGGCGCCATCGCCAAGCCGTTTGTGACGCATCACAACGCGCTGGATATTCCGCTTTATATGCGCATCGCGCCGGAACTGCATCTCAAGCGGCTGGTGATCGGCGGCCTGAGCGAAAAGGTGTTTGAGATCAACCGCTGCTTCCGCAATGAAGGCATCTCGCCGCGCCACAATCCGGAATTCACCACCATCGAGCTGTATCAGGCCTATGCCGATTATGCCGACATGATGGATATCGCCGAGCGCATCATCGAGGCGGCGGCGATTGCCGCCACCGGCGGCACCGATGTGAGCTTTGGCGAACACACGATCAGCTTCAAGCGGCCATTCCGCCGCGCCACCATGCTGGAGCTGATCCAGGAACATTCCGGCTTTGACCTGAATCAGGCAGCCGACCAGGCCAAGGCGCGTGCCGTGGTGGATGCCGGGCCAAGCTGGGGCAAGCTGGTGGAAGCCTGCTTTGAGCATTTTGTGGAACCCAGGCTGATCCAGCCGACCCATGTGGTGGAATTGCCGAAAGCCATTTCACCGCTGGCCAAGGCCAATCCGGCGCGGCCGGAAGTGGCCGAGCGCTTTGAGACCTTCTGCAATGGCTGGGAAATCGCCAATGCGTTTTCCGAGTTGGCCGATCCGCAGGAACAGCGCCGCCGCTTCGAGGCGCAGCAGGAACAGCGCGATGCCGGCGACGACGAGGCGCATCAGGTGGATGAGGATTTCCTCAAGGCGCAAGCCGCCGGCATGATGCCGATGGGCGGCCTGGGCGTGGGCATTGACCGGCTGGTGATGCTGCTGACCAATTCGCCCACCATCCGCGAAGTGATCGCTTTCCCCACCCTGCGCCCGCGCCAGCATGGCGAAGCGGCTGCTGAAGGCGACGAAAGCTGATGCCGACCCTGCTGGCATTGCCCTTTCCCGTCATCGATCCGGTGATCGTGGCCTTTGGCCCGTTTGCCATCCGCTGGTATGCGCTGAGTTATATTGCCGGCCTGGTGCTGGGCTGGCAGATGGCGATGCGGCTGGCGCGGCAGCCCGGCAGCCGCATCACACCCGATGAGATTGACGGCTTCCTGGTCTGGGCCACCATCGGCGTGATCCTGGGCGGCCGGCTGGGTTATGTGATCTTCTACAATCCGCTGTTTTACCTGCAAAACCCGATTGAGATTCTATCGGTGTGGAAAGGCGGCATGTCGTTTCATGGCGGCATGCTGGGCGTGATCCTGGGCATGGTGCTGTATGCCCGGCGCAGCAGCATCAGCCTGTTCCGCTTTGCCGATATCATTGCCTGCGTGGCGCCGATTGGGCTGTTTTTTGGCCGCATCGCCAATTTCATCAATGGCGAACTCTGGGGCCGCGTGGCGCCGGATGTGGCCTGGGCCATGGTGTTCCCCACCGGCGGCGCGGAACCACGCCATCCGAGCCAGCTTTATCAAGCCGTGCTGGAAGGCTTGGTGCTGTTTGTGCTGCTCAATCTGGTGCGCCGGCATACCGATGTGGCGCAGAAGCCCGGTTCGCTGGCCGGCCTGTTCCTGGCCGGCTATGGCTGCGCCCGCATCATCGGCGAATTGTTCCGCCAGCCGGATGAACAGCTTGGCTATCTGGTTGCCGGCACCACGATGGGGCAGTGGCTGTCGCTGCCGATGGTGCTGCTCGGCCTGTGGCTGATGGCGCGGGCCAAGCGCGATGACAACCCCTCTGCTTGAGCTGATCCGCCGCCGCATCCGGGCGGAAGGGCCGCTCAGCATCAGCGATTATATGGCGGAATGCCTGCTGCATCCGCAGCATGGTTATTACACCACACGCGAAAGCATCGGCGCGGCGGGTGATTTCATCACCGCGCCCGAAATCAGCCAGATGTTCGGCGAATTGCTTGGCCTGTGGGCGGTGGATAGCTGGCAGCTTCTGGGCGCGCCGCAGCAATGTTATCTGGTGGAGCTCGGCCCCGGGCGCGGCACGCTGATGCAGGATGCGCTGCGGGTTTCGCGCCGCATGGCGCCGTTCAAGGTGGTATTCGTGGAAGCCTCGCCGCGCCTGCGCGCGATCCAGGCCCGGGCGGTGCCGGATGCCACTTGGTGCAGCGAGATAACCGACCTGCCCCGGGATGCGCCGCTGGTTGTGCTGGGCAACGAATTCCTGGATGCGCTGCCGATCCGGCAATACCAGATGCAGGATGGCGCCTGGCATGAACGGCGCGTGGATATCGCCGATGGCGGCCTGCGCTTTGTGCTCGGCCGCGATAACGTGCCGCTGGGCCGTGCCGCGCCGGAAAGCAGCATTTATGAAACCTGCCCGGCCGCCCATGCGGTGATCGAAAACCTGGCGGCGCGGCTGCTGGCCCAGGGTGGCGCAGCGTTGTTCATCGATTACGGCCCCAGTGAAAGCGGCTATGGCGATAGTTTCCAGGCGGTGCGGCAGCATCGCTATGCCGATCTGCTGGCAGCACCCGGCGAAGCCGACCTGACCGCGCATGTTGATTTCGCCAGCCTGGCCGCCACCGCCCGCCGCGCCGGGCTTGCCGCCCATGGCCCAATCAGCCAGGGCGACCTGCTGCGCAATCTGGGCATTGAATTGCGCGCCAGCCAGCTCAAGGCACGCGCCAAACCGGCGCAAGCCGCCGCCATCGACGCGGCTTTGCATCGGTTGACCGATGACGACGCCATGGGCAGACTCTTCCAGGCCCTGGCGCTTGNNCCCCCCACCCTGCCCAAACCCGCCGGTTTCTGAATGCCATTGCCTGAATCCGTCACCAGCCCCGCCCTCGCCGCCCTGCCCGGCCTGCGGCATGGTTTTTTCACCCGCCGCGGCGGCGTTTCCAGCGGGCTTTATGCTTCACTGAATTGCGGCCCCGGCTCGGCCGACGATCCGGCGCATGTGGCCGAGAATCGCCGCCTTGTGGCTGCCAGCCTGGGCGCCGAGGCGCTGACATCGCTGTATCAGGTGCATGGCCGCGACGTGATCGTGGTGGATGACAGCTACGATCCGGCCAGCCGGCCCAAGGCCGATGGCCTGGTGACACGGCGGCGCGGCATCGCGCTGGGGGTGCTGTCGGCCGATTGCACACCGGTGCTGTTCGCCGATGCCGAAGCCGGCGTGATCGGTGCCTGCCATGCCGGCTGGCGCGGCGCCCTGGCCGGCATCACCGATGCCACCGTGGCGGCGATGGAAAAGCTGGGTGCAGACCGGGCGCGTATCCGTGCCGCCATCGGCCCCACCATCCGCCAGCCAAGTTATGAAGTGAGCGAGCCGTTCCGCGTTGAATTCACCGCCGCCAATGCCGGCAACGCGGATTTTTTCGGCGCCGGCAAACGCCCGGGCCATTGGCAGTTTGACCTGCCCTGCTATCTGGCGCGCAGGCTTGCCGCTGCCGGCGTGGCGTTTGACGATACCGGGCTGGATACGCTGGCCGAGCCGGAGCGCTTTTTCAGCTATCGTCGCATCACCCTGGCCGGCGAGCCGGATTACGGTCGCCAGGTCTCGGCTATCGCGCTTGCCTGATGCCGCATCTGTTCATCTTTCTGGTCTTCTGCTTCGTTGCCTTGGTGGCCGGCTGTGTCTTGGGTTAGAGCCTTGCAGCTTGGCTTGCTGCTGCTGGTTGCCGCCTGCCAGCCGCTGCCGCAGCCTTTCCTGCCCGATGAAAAGGGCCTGCCGATTGCGTTGACCATGCCCACCGGCGAACACAGCCTCTATGTGCTGCCGGTGGCCAATGCCGAGGGCGAACTGGCACAGAGCCTGGCGGCAGGGCTGGCGGCAGCTTTGGTGGAGCGTGACTGGCCGGCCTCGGCGCTGGCACGGTCCTCGGCCTCGTCCGATCTGGTGACGGCTTTGGCCGAGGATGAGCAGGGCCGCGTCATCTGGGTGTGGCAATTGAGCCGTTTCGGCGGCCCGCCGCTGAATGGCAGCGACCTGCCGCTGGGCCTGGATGCCGAAACCCTGGCAGCGGCGCCGGATGCCACCCGCCAGGCGCTGGCCCGCGCCATGGCGCAGCGGGTTGCCAACGAGATTGAGCAGGCCGATGCCAGCCAGCGTGCCGAGGCGGCGCTGGATCCTAGCCTGCCCAAACTGTTCCTGCGCCCGTTCCAGGGTGCGCCGGGTGACGGCAACACCGCGCTGGCCCGCGCCTTCGGCGACCAGATTATTGGCCTGGGGCTGGCCCGGCCGGTGCGGGATGCGGCCCAGGCGGATTATCAGGTGGAATGTGTGGTGGCGCTGAGCGATGCCGGCCCGCGCGCCCAGCAGGTGGCGCTGGCCTGGAGCCTGTATGCCCCAAGCGGCGAACGGCTGGGCAGTATCAGCCAGGCCAACCGGGTGCCGCGCGGCAGCCTGGATGGCGCCTGGGGCAGCATCGCCCAGGCGGCAGCCCAGGGCGGCGCCGAGGGCCTGCGCGACATGCTGGCCCGGCTGAAAGCCGCACCCAAGCAGTAAATAGCTGAATTTCTGGGATAATTCGCGGTTTACAGGCGGCATTCGCGCCGCTATAGTCCGCGCGATTTTTGCTCCCCCAGGAATCCAGCACAGGCACATCGATGAAGGTATTGGCGGGTAACTCCAATCGTCCGCTGGCGGAAGCCATTGCGGCATACTTGAGCGTGCCGCTGACCAAGGCGAGCGTGCGACGTTTTTCCGATATGGAAGTGTTCGTCGAAATCCACGAGAATGTGCGTGGCGAGGATGTGTTTGTCATTCAATCGACAAGCTATCCGGCGAATGACCATCTGATGGAATTGCTGGTTTGCATCGACGCGCTGAAACGCGCCTCGGCGCGCCGCATCACCGCCGTGATCCCGTATTTCGGCTATGCCCGGCAGGACCGCAAACCCGGCCCGCGCACGCCGATCTCGGCCAAGCTGGTGGCCAACCTGATCACCGCTGCCGGTGCCAACCGCGTGCTGACGCTGGATTTGCATGCCGGCCAGATTCAGGGTTTCTTTGACCTGCCGACCGATAACCTGATGGCCGGCCCGGTGCTGACCGCCGATATCAAGCAGCAATTGCCCGGCGACCATCTGATGGTGGTGTCGCCTGATGTGGGCGGCGTGGTGCGGGCGCGCAACATCGCCAAGCGTCTGGATGCCGATCTCGCCATCGTCGACAAGCGGCGCGAGCGCGCCGGCGTGTCGGAAGTGATGAACATCATCGGCGATGTGGAGGGCCGGCGCTGCATCCTGGTGGACGACATCGTCGATTCCGCCGGCACGCTGTGCAATGCCGCCGAGGCGCTGAAGAAGCATGGCGCCAAATCGGTTTTCGCCTATGTGACGCATGGCGTGCTGTCCGGCGGCGCGGTGGCGCGTGTCACCGCCAGCGAGTTGGAAGGCCTGGTCATCACCGACAGCATCCTGGCCACCGAGGCAGTGCGGCTGGCGCGTAATATCCGCCAGGTGTCGATTGCGCCGCTGATCGGCGAAGCGATGCGCCGCATCAGCGAGGAAAGCTCGGTTTCGAGCCTGTTCGACTGAGGCAAAAGATTTTCAGAGTTTCGGCGCGCGGCACCCCTGGAGGCCGGCGTCGGAAGCGGTTCGGGCAATGAGGCACGGCCGCATCCAAGCAGCGCAATGAGGAGTTTATCATGCGTGAAGTGACCAATCTCGCCGCCGAGGCGAGGAAAAGGGCCGGCAAGGGGACCGCCCGGGCTACTCGCCAGAGTGGGCGTGTTCCGGGTGTCATCTACGGCGATAAAAAGACCCCGGAGTTGATCTCGATCGACAGCCGCGAACTGATGAAGGAACTGCACAAGGGCAGCTTCTTCTCGCGCCTGTTCACCATTGCGCTGGGCGACAAGTCCGAGCGCGTGCTGGCGCGTGACGTGCAGCTCGATCCGGTCACCGACCGGCCGATCCATGTCGACTTCCAGCGCATCAGCGCCGAGTCGCGTATCCGCGTGTTCATCCCGGTGGTGTTCCGCGATATGGAAACCAGCCCCGGCCTCAAGCTGGGCGGTGTGCTCAACATCGTGCGCCACGAAGTCGAGTTCTATGCCAATCCGGAAAACATCCCGGAGAATATCTCGATCAGCCTGGCCGGTATGGAAATCAATCATTCCATCCATATCAGCGCGTTTAATCTGGATGCCAACCTGAAGCCCGTGATCCAGGATCGCGACTTCACCGTTGCCACCATCGCGCCGCCGACCAAGGGCGAAGAAGAGAAGCCGGCTGCTGCCGCTGCTGCTGCTCCGGCGGCCGGCAAGGCGCCCGCCGGCAAGGCGCCGGCTGCCAAGGCCCCTGCCGCCAAGGCTCCGGCCGGCAAGGCGGCCCCTGCCGCTGCCAAGGCTCCGGCCAAGCCGGCCGGCAAGAAGTAAGCACCCGTATGACGGGCGGCGCGGCTTGGGCTGCGCCGCCCGTCTCTTTCCCGCTCCACCCGTCTTTGCTTGTTTCCGCTGCCCGCTCAGGAAAGCCCGATGCTGCTCCTCGTCGGCCTGGGCAATCCCGGCCCAGAACATCAGCGCCAACGCCACAATATCGGCTTCATGGCCATTGATGCCATTGCCGACCGCTATCGTTTTGCCCCGTTCAAGAAACGTTTCCAGGGCGAACTGGCGGAAGGTGTGTTGGACGGCGTGAAGACCCTGCTGCTGAAGCCGCAAACCTATATGAACAATTCCGGTCGCAGCGTTGGCGAGGCGGCGCATTTCTACAAGCTGCCGCCGGCCAGCATCGTGGTGGCGCATGACGAACTGGACCTGGCGCCGGGCAAACTGCGCGTCAAGCTGGGCGGCGGCCATGCCGGGCATAACGGCCTGCGCTCGCTGGATGCTCATATCGGCCCGGATTACCGGCGCATCCGGCTTGGCATCGGCCATCCCGGCAAGGAGCGTGTGCTGGGCTTTGTGTTGCAGAATTTTGCCAAGGATGAACAGACTTGGCTTGAACCCCTGCTTGAGGCAGTGGCCGAGGCCGCGCCTGCGCTGGCCCGCCAGGATGATATCGGCTTCATGAACAAGGTGGCGTTGCGGCTCACCCCGCCCCGTAACGAGCCGCCAAAAACGACCAAGACAAAGGAATAGCATCATGGGTTTCAAATGCGGCATCGTCGGTCTGCCCAATGTTGGCAAGTCGACGCTTTTCAACGCCCTGACGCAGACCGCCGCAGCCCAGGCGGCGAATTACCCATTCTGCACCATCGAGCCGAATACCGGCCTGGTGGGTGTGCCGGATGATCGACTGGATGTGCTGGCCAGCATTGCCGGCTCGGCCAAGATCATTCCGACGCAGTTGAGCTTCGTGGATATTGCCGGCCTGGTGCGCGGCGCTTCCAAAGGCGAAGGCCTGGGCAACCAGTTCCTGGCACATATCCGCGAGGTGGATGCGGTGTGCCATGTGCTGCGCTGCTTCGAGGATGGCGAC
>DLGP01000047.1:0-479 GCA_002482765.1 Alphaproteobacteria bacterium UBA7691 | reverse complement strand
CGAATTGATGCTGGCCGATCTGGACAGCCTGGAAAAGCGCGTTGACGGCTTTGCCAAGAAGGCCAAGCAGGGCGACGAGGATGCCAAGGCGCGGCTGGCGCTGATCGAGCGTATCCTGGTGGCGTTGCGCGATGGCCGGCCGGCCCGCACCGTGACACCGGCCGATGACGAGAAAAAAATCTACAAGGAATTGATGCTGCTGACCTCGAAGCCGGTGCTGTATGTCTGCAACGTGGAGGAAGCCGCTGCCGCCAATGGCAATGCCTTCTCGCAGCGCGTGGCCGCAATGGCCAAGCAGCAGAATGCCGGTTGCGTAGTGATTTCGGCTGCCATCGAGGCCGAGGTGGCGCAGCTTGATTCGGAAGACGAGAAGCAGGCTTTCCTGGCCGATCTGGGCCTGAGCGAAACCGGCCTGACCCGGGTGATCCGCGCCGGCTATGCGCTGCTGGAACTGCTCACCTTCTTCACCGTCGGCCCCA
>DLGP01000169.1 GCA_002482765.1 Alphaproteobacteria bacterium UBA7691 | reverse complement strand
AATCCGTGATCGGCTTGGCAGGGCGCTGGTGGTGGGCTTCACCGGCGCGCCGGGTGCGGGCAAAAGCACCCTGGTTTCGGCTTATGTGGCGGAATTGCGCCAGCGCGGCCTCTCGGTTGGCGTGGTGGCGGTGGATCCGTCCAGCCCGCTCACCGGTGGCGCCATCCTGGGCGACCGTATCCGCATGAGCCAGCATGCTGCCGATCCCGGTGTGTTCATCCGCTCGCTCGCCAGCCGCGGCCATCTTGGTGGCCTGTCGCGCACAGCGGCGCGGGTGATTGATGTGTTCGATGCTTCCGGCCGTGATGTTGTGGTGGTGGAAACCGTCGGCACCGGCCAGTCGGAAGTTGAGATTGCCGAAATCGCCGATGTGCGCGTGGTGGTGAATGCACCCGGCCTTGGCGACGACATTCAGGCAATCAAGGCCGGCATTCTGGAAATTGCCGATGTGCTGGTGGTGAACAAATCCGATCTGCCTTTTGCCGAGCGTTCGGCGCGCCAGCTTGCCGCCATGGCGGCGCAGCGCGATGGCCGCCCGGTGCCGGTTTTGCGCACCTCGGCCACGCGCAATGAAGGTGTGCCGGACCTGGCCGATGCGATTGCCGCGCTGGGCCGCCGCAAACGCCCCGATCCACGCGCCCGGCTGCGTCGTCTGCTCGGCGGCCTGGCGCAGGATTGGTTCCGCCGCCGCCTGGATGCCTTGCCGGCTGAAGCGCTGGATGCCCTGGCGCTCGATCTGCTGGAAGGCAATGCTGATACCGATACTGTTCTCAACAACCTGCTGCAATTGCTGTCCCGGGAGTCCCGTTAGATCATGTCTGTCACCGCCCCCATCGCCACGGCGCCGATCCGTTCACACATTCAGGCCATCAACGGCTCGCGTATCCGCATCGTCAACCGTGCCGCCGCCAATATGCCGGATGTGCTGCCGCTGTGGTTCGGCGAGGGCGACGATCCGACGCCGGGCTTCATCGCCGATGCCGCTGCCGAGGCGGCCAAGGGCGGCAAGACCTTCTACGCCCCCAATCGCGGCATCCCGGAATTGCGCGAGGCGATCCGGCGCTACATGCTGCGCACCTATCAGCGCGATGTGGCGATTGAGCGCATCACGGTCACCGCCTCGGGCATGAATGCGCTGATGCTGATCACACAATGCCTGCTCGGCCCGGGCGATAATGGCGTGGTGATCGGCCCGGTCTGGCCCAATGGCATGCAGGCGATGCGGGTGATGGGCGCCGAGCCGCGCCGGGTTGATCTGGACCCCACCGAAGATGGCGGCTGGCGGCTTGATCTCGACAAGCTGTTTGCCGCTTGCGACGACAATACCCGCGTCATCTCGATCAACAGCCCGGGCAATCCCACCGGCTGGATGGCCACGGAAGATGAACTGCGCGCCATCCTGGATTTCTGCCGCCAGCGCGGCATCTGGGTTCTGTCCGACGAAGTGTATTCGCGCATCGTCTATGACCGGCCGTTTGCGCCCACCTTCCTCACCATCGCCGAGCCGGAAGACCCGGTGGTGATTGTCAATTCCTTCTCCAAAAGCTGGTCGATGACCGGCTGGCGCCTGGGCTGGATCGTGGCGCCGCCGCGTTTGCAGACCGAGATCGAGAAGATGACCGAGTTCAACATCTCGCATCCCACCACCTTTGTGCAGCATGGCGGCATTGCTGCGCTGGATCAGGGCGATGCCTATGTGGAGAATCTGGTGGCACGTTATGGCCAGGCGCGCGACATGGTGTTTCAGCGCCTGGCGGCCTTGCCGCGGGTGCGCCTGACCCGGCCGGAAGGCGCCTTCTATGCCTTCTTCGCGCTGGATGGCATGAGCGACAGCCTGGCTTTCTGCCTCAAGCTTTTGGAAACCGCCAAGGTGGGCCTGGCGCCCGGCATCGCTTTCGGCGATACCGGCGAAGGCCGCATCCGGCTCTGCTTCGCCGCCTCGCTACCGAAGCTGAGCGAGGCACTGGACCGGCTGGAGCCGCAATTGCGCTGAGGTAGCACCATACCAAGTCGTCATCGCCGGGGATGCGCGGATCAAGTCCGCGCATGACGATGGAAGCCAAGGAGGAAACATGCCGCAGCCGTATTTCAGCGACGAACTGGAGCAGATGCGGGCGCAGATCGCCCGCTTCATAACCCAGGAAGTGATGTCGCAGGGCGAGGCCTGGGAGGAAAGCGGCGAGGTGCCGCGCGCCGTGCTGCGCCAGATGGGCAGCCTGGGTTTCCTCGGCATCCGGCATGAGGAGCGTTTCGGCGGCCTGGGCCTGGGGCCGCTGGGTTCGGTGGTGCTGGCCGAGGAATGCGGCCTGTCCGGCTTTGGCGGCTTTTCCGCCACCGTGCTGGTGCATACCGACATGGCCTCGCCGCATCTGCGCCATGCCGGCAATGAAGCACAATGGGCCGAATTCATGCCGGCCATCGTGCGCGGCGAGGCGATCACCGCCATCGCCGTCACCGAGCCGGATGCCGGCTCGGATGTGGCCGGGATGAAAAGCCGGGCGCGCCGGGATGGTGCCGATTGGGTGCTGAACGGCGCGAAAATGTTCATCACCAATGGTGCCTTGGCGGATGTGTATTTTGTCGCCGCGCGCACCGATCCGGAGGCCAAGGGCTCACGCGGCATTTCGATATTTGTGCTGCGCAAGGGTGCCAAGGGTTTCACAGTCAGCCGCCGGCTGCGCAAACATGGCTGGCTCTGCTCGGATACCGCCGAGCTAAGCTTTGATGACGTGCGGATTCCCGCCGCCGACATGCTGGGCGAGGAAAATCGGGGCTTCTACGCCATCATGAAAAATTTCCAGAATGAGCGCCTGGTGCTGGGTGCCATGGCGGTGGGTGAATGCCGCCGCGCGCTGGACATCACCAAGCGCTATGTGGCCGAGCGCAAGGCTTTCGGTGCCACCCTGCTGGACAAGCAGGCGATCCGCCAGCGACTGGCGATGCGCGAGGCGGAAACCGCCGCAGCTCAGCAGCTGGTGTATCATGCCGCCTGGCTGATGGAGCAGGGCATTGATGCGGTGAAGGAAGTGTCGATGGTGAAGGCTTTGTGCGGCGAATTGGTCAATCATGTGACCTATGATTGCCTGCAATTCCATGGCGGTGCAGGATATCTGCGTGATAGTGCCATCGAACGTATGGCGCGCGATGCCCGCATCCATCCGATCGGCGGCGGCGCCACCGAGGTGATGCTGGAGGAAATCGCCAAACGCTGGGCTGTGTGAACTGGGCCGTGTGAAAATTGGGCGGTATGAACTGGGCGGTGTGAAGCAGGGAGCCGAAAGATGAGCGATCCATCCATCACCCGCCAGCAGCATTGGCAGCAAGTCTATACTGTCAAAGACGAGACGGCGGTAAGCTGGTTTCAGGAAAGCCCGCAAGTATCGCTGGCCTTGATTGCCGCAAGCGGCTTGACCCGGGATGCCGGCATCATCGATGTGGGGGGCGGCGCATCGCGGCTGGTGGATGCTTTGCTGGCAGCAGGCCATAGCGATCTTACGGTGTTGGATATCGCCGAGGCCGCGCTGGCAAAAACCCGCCAGCGTCTTGGTGCCAGGGCGGCAGCGGTGGCCTGGATCGCGGCGGATATCACCGCCTGGCAGCCGCAGCGGCACTATGCCTTGTGGCATGATCGTGCCGTGTTTCATTTTCTCACTGCGGCAGAGGATCGCACGGCTTACAAGCGCGCCTTGCAGGCGGCGCTGCTGCCCGGTGGGCAGGCGATCATCGCCAGTTTTGCACCGGATGGGCCGGAGCGGTGCAGCGGCCTGCCGGTCATGCGGTATGCGCCGGAAAGCCTGGCGCTTGAACTTGGCGCAGGCTTCCGGCTGGAAGAAACCCGCAGCGAGCCGCATAAGACGCCGGCCGGCGGGCAGCAAGCCTTCCAATACAGCCGTTTCCGCCGGCTCTGATTCAGGCCAGGCGGTCTGAAAACGATATTGTAATGCTAAGTGACAATTGCTAGCCTTGGCCCATATTCAATCGGAGGAAACCGCATCATGACCGAAGCTGTCATTGTCTCCACTGCGCGTACTGCCCTGGCCAAATCCTGGAAGGGCGGCTTCAACATGACCCATGGCGCCACGTTGGGCGGCGCTGCCCTGGCCGCCGCCGTGGCGCGCGCCGGGATCGATCCGGCCGAGGTTGAGGATGTGATCATGGGCTGCGCCAATCCGGAAGGCGCCACCGGCAGCAATATCGCGCGCCAGATTGCCCTGCGTGCCGGCCTGCCGGTCACCACCTCGGGCGTCACGGTGAACCGCTTCTGCTCGTCGGGCCTGCAAACCATTGCCCAGGCGGCGCAGCGCGTGATCGTGGATGGTGTGCCGGTAATGGCGGCGGGCGGCGTCGAGTCGATCTCGCTGGTGCAGAACGAGATGAACAAGAGCCACCTGATTGATCCCTGGCTGGCCGAGCACAAGCCGGAAGTTTACTGGCCGATGCTGCAAACCGCCGAGACGGTGGCCAAGCGCTACAATATCAGCCGCGAGGACCAGGATCGTTATGGCGCGCGCAGCCAGCAGCGTGCCGCTGCCGCCCGCGACGCCGGCAAGTTCGATGCCGAGATCATCCCGGTGAAAACCATGATGGCGGTGACCGACAAGGAAACCGGCCAGACCACCACGCGCGAAGTGACCGTGACGGCCGATGAGGGCATCCGCGCCGACACCACGTTCGAAGCTGTGTCGCAGATCAAGCCGGCAATTCCGGGCGGTGTGGTTGCCGCCGGCAATGCCAGCCAGTTTTCCGATGGCGCCTCGGCCTGCATCGTGATGAATGCCAAGCTGGCGGAACAGCGTGGCTTGCAGCCGCTCGGCATCTTCCGTGGCTTCGCGGTAGCCGGTTGCGAGCCGGATGAAATGGGCATCGGCCCGGTTTTTGCGGTGCCGCGCCTGCTGGAACGCGCCGGGCTGAAAGTGTCGGATATCGGCCTGTGGGAATTGAACGAAGCCTTTGCCTGCCAGGTGATCTACAGCCGCGACCGCCTGGGCATCCCGGATGAATTGCTCAATGTGAATGGCGGCGCCATCGCGGTGGGCCATCCCTATGGCATGTCGGGCGCCCGGCTCACCGGCCATGCCCTGATCGAAGGCAAGCGGCGCGGCGCCAAATATGTGGTGGTGACCATGTGCATCGGCGGCGGCATGGGCGCGGCCGGGCTGTTTGAAGTGGCCTGAGCCAACAACAAATGCCAATCAAGGGGTCGGGATCACGCCCGGCCCTTTTTTTGTTACAGGCCGCGCAAAGTGTCGTTGATCGCCTGCGCCACCCGGGTTGGGGCGGCATCGATACCTTTCAGGATATTCACCAGGCTGGCGCGCGGCACGCCGACCTGGAGGGCAAATTCATCCAGTGTGATGCCCTTGCTGCGGCACCACATGATGATCTGCTCATGCGAATCCTTGGGGTAATAAAGGCGGTTATCCTGTCTGATCGGTGCAATCGGCATGGTGTTTCTCATGGGCGACCACCAGCTATTGCCGCTTGGCACAGCCCGGCCGCAGGATAAAGAAGAAGTGCAGGGCGGATGCGTCGCCATAACAGGGAGGACCCGCCCCTGGCCGGATTGCCCGTGCCTGGGTAACCCGTTGGTTATTATGAAAAACACACTGATTCGTCAACGGAATTTGCGTCGTGTGCCGAGTAATGTGGTGCGCCGCCCGCGCCGGCAGAATAGCACGGCATTCTGACGCCATCGGCGGGCGAGCGCGCGCGTCAGATTGGCCGGCAGGTCCAGAACGGCCAGGCTTTCCTCGCACCAGGCCGGATCGGCGGCGCGGTTTTCGGCGTCGATCAGGCGATAGCCGCGTTGCCCCAGCCAGGCGGCCAGCGCGGCATTGGCGGCTTTGTTGCGTTTGCTGGTTTGCTGGCGGCTGGCCGGATTCCAGGCGGTGATCAACACCGCCTGCCGGGCGCCCTGCTGTTTCAGCCAGGTATCAAAGCCGGCGTGATGTTTGCCGGCGCGCAGCAGAAAGGGCTGCGCCAGGCCCGATGCCAGCACGGCATAGCGGGTGGCTCGATAGGCGCGGCGCAGCCCGGCTCTCATCTTCAGCGCAATTCGGCGGCGGCCAGCGCCTGGCGCAACTCGCCGGTGCCGCTGCTCGACACCGCATTCTGATACAGAATGTCGCGCGGATGCGCCGAACGGCCGTAATAAGCCTCGTTGCGGGCATGGCGCGCCGTGATCACCGCGCCTTCCAGCGACACGCCGATGGCCAGGCCCTTGCTGCGCGAGTAGGACAGGATATCGGCGCCCATATTGGTGGTGGTGGAAGCCTCGATGCCGCCGCCGACCGGGCCGGCCGCCACCGAGGCATCGGCGCCGAGCTTGAATTCGTTACGCAGGATAGCCTCAACGGCGCGGTTCGACATCAGCAGCAGCATCACCTCGGATACCTCGCCGCCGATCTGGAACCCGACCGAACCGGCAGCCAATGTGTAATTGGCCGGCTGGCTCCAGCTGCCGGCAGTCTTTGCCAGCAGCAGGCCGGAACCGCCTTCGCCGCCAAAGATGAAGCTGGCCTTGATCAATTGCGGCAGCACCAGCACACCCTTGGCATTGGCAAGCTGACGCCGCATGTCGGTGTAATTGCTGTCGCCGGCAAAATTCTGCACGGTGATGCGGGCCTGATCCATCAGGCCCTGCAATTTCGGATCGCTGCTGGCCAGAGCGGCGCGGTTTTGCAGCAACAGGGCGCCAGCCGGGCTCAGCATCAGGCCGCCCAGGCTCAGGCTTTTCAGCAGGCTGCGCCGGGCAATGGGGGCGGTGGTGCGGGCGATGATATGGGGATTGGTCATGATATCCATCCTCTCGTTACGTATATCTCGGGGTTGGCAAACGGAATGATACAATATATGGACTGCGCCAGCGAGCGGCCGGGTTGTCCTAAGCCCCAGATGAGCCGTAAACTATGTCCGAATTGCGATCAGGAGGCGGCATGACCAAGGCAGCCAATGCGGCCGAGAAGGCTGAAAATCCGCCGGAAATCCCTGCCGATATCCAGGCGATGAGCTTTGAGGCGGCGCTCAAGGCGCTGGATGAGATCGTTGCCCGGCTGGAAAGCGGCCGGGTCGAGCTTGAGGAATCCATTGCGCTTTATGGCCGTGGTGCGCTGCTCAAGCGCCATTGCGAGGCCAAGCTGCGCGCTGCCGAGGAAAAGATCGAAAAGATCGTGGTGGCCGGCGATGGCAGCGTGTCTGCCCAAGCCTTCCGCAGCGAATGAGCGATCCGCTATTCCAGGCGGCCTTGGCCGAGGTGGCGGCGGCGGTGGAGGCGGAATTGCCGCGCCTGCTGCCGCAGCCTGCCGGCCATACCGCAAAGCTGGACCACGCCATGGCCTATGCCTGCCTGGGCGGCGGCAAACGGCTGCGGCCTTTGCTGACCGTGGCCGGCGCCGATCTGTTCGGTGTGGCGCGGGCGCAGAGCCTGCGCGCGGCGGCGGCGCTGGAAATGCTGCATTGCTATTCCCTGGTGCATGACGACCTGCCCTGCATGGACGATGACGATCTGCGCCGTGGCCGGCCGACCGTGCATAAGGCATTCGATGAAGCCACGGCGGTGCTGGCCGGCGATGGTTTGCAGGCCCAGGCCTTTGCCGTGCTGGCCGATCCGGCCACCCATCCGGAGCCGGCCGTGCGGGTGGAACTGGTGGCCGGGCTGGCCGCCGCTGCCGGGCCACGCGGCATGGTGGGCGGCCAGGCGATTGATCTGTTGGCCGAGGAACTGGCCGGCCAGGGCAAGACCCTGGATATGGCCGAGATCGGCCATTTACAGGCGCTGAAAACCGGCGCGCTGATCGGTTTTGCCGCCGAGGCCGGGGCCATTCTGGGCGGCGCCGCCATGGCTGAACGCCAGGCCCTGCGCTCCTATGCCGATGCCATCGGGCTGGCTTTCCAGATTGCCGACGACATCCTGGATCATGAAGGCGATGCCGCCATGCTGGGCAAACGGGTGGGCAAGGATGCGGCGGCCGGCAAGGCCACCTTTGTTGGCCTGCTGGGCCTGGATGGGGCGCGGGCGCGGGCGGCGGCGTTAACCAGCGCGGCCCAGCAGCATCTGGCGGCGCTAAAAGGCGATACCGGGGTTTTGCATGGACTGGCGGCGTTTGTTATAACCCGCCGCTCGTGACAGAATGGCCCCATCATGATCAGCAACCGCACTCCCTTGCTGGATACCGTGCGCAGCCCGGCGGATATCCGCACTTTTGACCTCGACCAGCTACGCCAGCTGGCCGATGAGCTGCGGCGTGAAACCATCGATGCGGTTTCGGTAACCGGCGGCCATCTCGGCGCCGGCCTGGGCGTGGTGGAACTGACGGTGGCGATCCATCATGTGTTCAACACACCGGAAGACCGGCTGATCTGGGATGTGGGCCACCAGGCCTATCCGCACAAGATTCTCACCGGCCGGCGCGACCGCATCCGCACCCTGCGCCAGGGCGGCGGGCTGTCCGGTTTCACGCGCCGTTCGGAAAGCCAGTATGATCCGTTTGGCGCCGCGCATAGTTCCACCTCGATTTCCGCCGGCCTGGGCATGGCGGTGGCGGCGGCGCTGAAAGGCGAACAGCGCCAGGCGGTTTGTGTGATTGGCGATGGCGCCATGTCGGCCGGCATGGCCTATGAGGCGATGAACAATGCCGGGTTCAGCGATAGCCGGCTGGTGGTGATCCTGAACGACAACGACATGTCGATTGCGCCGCCGGTGGGGGCGATGAGCGCTTATCTGTCGCGGCTGCTGTCTTCGCGGCAATACATGTCGCTGCGCCAGTTGGCCAAGCAGCTGGGCAAGAAGATCCTGCCGAAAAGCCTGGCCGATGCCGCCGAGAAGGCGGAGGAATATGCGCGCGGCCTGGTCACCGGCGGCACGTTGTTTGAGGAACTGGGCTTCTATTATATCGGCCCGGTGGATGGCCATAACCTTGAGCATCTGGTGCCGGTGCTGAAGAACCTGCGCGACAATGAACAGCCGGGGCCGATCCTGCTGCATGTGGTGACGCAGAAGGGCAAGGGTTATGGCCCGGCCGAGGCGGCGGAAGACAAATATCATGGCGTGGCCAAGTTTGATGTTGTCACCGGCGCCCAGGCCAAGCCGAAAGCCGGCCCGCCGAGCTATACCAAGGTGTTTGCCGAAGCGCTGATCCGCGAGGCGGAGAATGACGAGCGCATTGTTGCCATCACCGCCGCAATGCCTTCCGGCACCGGGCTGGACCTGTTTGCCAAACGCTTCCCGAAACGCTGCTTCGATGTGGGCATTGCCGAGCAGCATGCCGTGACCTTTGCCGCCGGCATGGCAGCCGAAGGCTTCAAGCCCTTTGCCGCGATCTATTCCACCTTCCTGCAACGCGCCTATGACCAGGTGGTGCATGATGTGGCGATCCAGAAGCTGCCGGTGCGTTTTGCCATCGACCGCGCCGGCCTGGTGGGTGCCGATGGTGCCACCCATGCCGGCAGCTTCGATATAGCCTATCTCGGCAATCTGCCCGGCATGGTGCTGATGGCGGCGGCAGATGAAGTTGAGCTGATGCATATGGTGGCCACTGCGGCGGCGCTGGATGATCGCCCTTCGGCCTTCCGCTATCCGCGTGGCGAGGGGCTGGGCCTGACCCTGCCGGCGCGTGGCCAGGTGTTGCCGCTGGGCAAGGGCCGGGTGTTGCGCGAAGGCAGTGCGGTGGCGATCCTGAATTTTGGCACCCGGCTGGCGGAATGCCTGAAGGCGGCGGAAGAGCTGGGCGCACGCGGCCTGCCCACCACAGTGGCCGATGCGCGTTTCTGCAAGCCGCTGGATATTGATCTGGTGCGGCAATTGGCGCGGCATCATGAAGTGCTGCTGACGGTGGAAGAAGGCAGTGTGGGCGGCTTTGGTAGCCATGTGCTGCATTTCCTGAGCCATGACGGCCTGCTGGATCATGGCCTGAAAATCCGCCCGCTGGTGCTGCCGGATCATTTCATCGATCATGACACGCCGCTGCGGCAATATGACGAAGCCGGCCTGAACGCGCCGCAGATCGTCGCCACCGCGATCAACGCCCTGGGTAATTCATCCAGCTTTAGCGTCCGCGCCTGAGGGTTCCGACATGATCGTAACCGAAGCGCGGGCCACCGTCGCCCTGGCGCTGCCGATTGTTGGCACCCAATTGGCACAGATGGCGATCCACACCACCGATGTGCTGCTGCTGGCGCGTTATTCCGAAACCGCGCTGGCCGCTGCCGCCGTGGGCATGTCGCTATTCTATTTCCTGTGGGTGATGGGGCTGGGCCTCAGCATGGCCACGCCGGCGATTGCCGCCCAGGCGCTGGGCCGCAATCCGGATGACCGCGATGGTGTGCGCCAGGCGGTGCATGACGGGCTGATCCTGGTCGGCCTGTATGGATTGCTGGCGATGCTGCTGCTGGCTTTCAGCGAAACTTTGCTGCTGCTGGCCGGCCAGCAGCCGGCCTTGGCGGCAGAGGCGGCGCCGTTTCTGCAAGCGCTGAGTTTCAGTTTCCTGCCCAGCCTGTGGTTCATGGTGCTGCGCCATTTCACGGCCGCGCTGGAGCGGCCGCGCCCGGCGATGCTGCTCACCTTTCTGGCCGTGGCGCTGAACCTGTTGGTGAATTACGGCCTGGTTTATGGCCGGCTGGGGCTGCCTGAATTGGGCGCGGTGGGCGCCGGTATCGGCTCGTCGCTGGTCAATCTGCTCACCTTGCTGGCTTTGGGCGCCATCCTGGCGCGCGATCCGGGCTTTGCCGCCTATCGCCTCAGCCGGGGCTGGTGGCGTTCATCCTGGCCACGCTTGCGCGCCTATTTGCGTATTGGCCTGCCGATTGCGCTGACTCTGGGCGCCGAGATCGGCCTGTTTTCTGCCGCCGCCATGCTGATGGGCCGGCTCGGCGCCACCGAAATCGCCGCGCATCAACTGGCGCTGCAATGGGCCGCCATCGCCTTCATGGTGCCGATGGGGATTTCCCAGGCCGCCACGGTGCGCGTGGGCCTGGCGATTGGCGCCCGCGATGTGGCGGCGGCGCGCCGCGCCGGCTGGGTGGCCCTGGCTTTGGGTGTTGGCTTCATGGCCAGCACCGGGCTGTTATTCTGGAATGCCGCGCCCTGGCTGATCGGCCTGTTTCTGCCTGAACCGGCAAGTCCGGTATTTGCCCTGGCGGTGGCTTATCTGAGCTGGGCGGCGCTGTTTGCCATGGCCGATGGCGCCCAGGCGGTGGCCAATGGCGCGCTGCGTGGCCTGAAGGATACCGCGATGCCGATGCTGCTGGCCTGTATCGGCTATTGGCTGGTGGGCCTGCCGGTGGCCGTGTGGCTTGGCCTGTATGGCGAACTGCGCGGCATTGGCGTGTGGATTGGCCTCAGCGCCAGCCTGATCGTGGCCGCCCTGCTGCTGGTCTGGCGTTTCCAATGGCTGACCACCAGGTTGTTGCGGCCATGAGCAAACCTGGAAAAACGCGGCTGGATCAGGCTTTGGTGGAGCGCGGCCTGGCCGAAAGCCGCGCCAAGGCGCAAGCCGCGATCATGGCCGGGCTGGTATTCAGCGGCGAAAAGCGGCTGGATAAGCCGGGCATCAGCGTGGCCGCCGATCAGGCGCTGGAATTACGCGGCAAGCCGCATCCCTGGGTCAGCCGCGGCGGCATCAAGCTGAAACATGCACTGGATTTTTTTGCGCTTGATCCGGCCGGGCGGGTTTGCCTGGATGTGGGCGCTTCCACCGGCGGTTTCACCGATGTGCTGTTGCAGCATGGCGCGGCCAAAGTCTATGCCGTGGATGTGGGCGAGGGGCAACTGGATTGGCGCCTGCGCAACGACCCCTGCGTGGTGGTGCTGGAAAAAACCAATGCGCGCCATCTTTCGGCTGAAAGTGTGCCCGAGCCGATTGGCGCCGTGGTGTGTGATGCCAGCTTCATCGGGCTTGAAACCGTGTTGCCGGCGCCGTTGGCACTGGCAGCGCCGGGGGCTTTTGCCGTGGCGCTGATCAAGCCGCAATTCGAAGTGGGGCGCGCCCGGGTTGGCAAGGGTGGTGTGGTGCGCGATGCGGCCTTGCATGAAGAAGTTTGCGCCCGTATTGCCGCCTGGTGGCGCGGCCTGCCGGGCTGGCAGGTGCTGGGGCTGGAGCCAAGCCCGATCCTGGGGCCGGAAGGTAACCGCGAATTCCTGATCGCGGCGCGCAAGGTCGATCTGATTGGAGATGATAATGCGTGATGTGCGGGGCGTGATCGGGCGGCTGGGCGGGCAGGGCCATGGTGTGCTTGATCTGCCGGATGGCCAGCGCGCCTATGTGCCTTTTGCGCTGCCGGGCGAGCAGGTGGCGGCGCGCCTGGCGGCTGCCAAGGCAGTTGATGGCGTGGCGGCGCAATTGCTGGAAATCGAAAGTGCGTCGCCCGAGCGCGTCGAGCCGCCATGCCCACATTTTCATGCCTGTGGCGGCTGCAATTTGCAGCATTGGCAGGCGGCACCCTATCAGGCCTGGAAACGCAACAAGCTGGTGGCGGCTTTGCAACGCCGAGACTGGAGCCCGGCCGAGGCAGAAGCCATTGTGGCGCCGCTGCTCGGTGTGCCGCCGGCCAGCCGGCGCCGCGCCGAATTTGTTGCCCGCCGCATCGGCAAGCGCGTGGTGATCGGCTTCAATGAAGCGGAAAGCCGCCGCGTGGTTGACCTTGCTGCCTGCGCCGTGTCGCGCCCGGCCTTGCTGGCGCCTTTGCCGCGGCTGCGTGAAGCCTTGCTGGCCTTGCTGCCGGAAGGCCGCAGCCTGGATATCAAACTCACCGATTGTGAAGGCGGGCTGGATGCGCTGTTTACCGGCGCGCTTTATGGCGGCCCGGTTTCTGGTGGAGGGGCTGGCCGGCCGGGGCTGGAGGCCGGGGCGCGGCAGGATCTGGCGCAACTGGCGCATGAACTCGGCATTGCCCGGCTCTGCTGGCGCCAAACACCGGATGCTGCGCCGGAAATCCTGGCCCAGGAACGCCCGCCCGTGGTGCGTTTTGGCGCCGTGGCGGTAACGCTGCCGCCGGGCGGTTTCCTGCAAGCCACGGCAGAGGCCGAGGCGCTGATGGCGACGCAGATGTTTGCCGCCCTGCCGCAAACCGGCAACGGCGGCTTGCGCATTGCCGATCTGTTTGCCGGCTGCGGCGCCTTTGCCCTGCGGCTGGCAGCTTTGGGGCATCAGGTGCTGGCCTGCGATGCCGACAAGCCGGCGATTGCAGCACTGACGGCGGCGGCCAATGCGCAGCAACTGGCCAGCCGGATCAAGGCCGAGGCGCGCGATCTGGAGCGCCGCCCGCTCCAGGCGGCGGAACTCAAGAAGCTGGATGCTGTGCTGCTGGATCCGCCGCGCGCCGGCGCCGGCGCCCAGGCGGCCGCGCTGGCCGATGCCCTGCGCCAGAAGGCGGCGCCGCCCCTGCTGCTGATGGCCGCCTGCGATCCGAACAGCTTCGCCCGCGATGCGCGGCTGCTGGTGGCGGCCGGCTACCGGCTGGAACAGGCCACGCCGATCGACCAGTTCCTGTGGACCCCGCATCTGGAATTGACGGCTGTGTTCCGCCGCGCCTGAGCCGAAGCGTGCGAGGCAGCGGCAAGAGGGTTGCAAGCCCGCCCCGAACCGGCTATATCCCCGCCCGATCCCTGCTGGGGGATCGTCTAACGGTAGGACCCCAGACTCTGACTCTGGTTGTCTAGGTTCGAATCCTAGTCCCCCAGCCAAAACTTTCTCTAGTATCTCAAATACTTATGAAATTCGCCTTCCAGGCGGGTCGATTTCGGCCAAGTCCGCTCCAACAGTCCACAGGAGCGACGATCAGCAACAGGTTTTTGCGTGCTGTTTCTGGCCGTTACGACTTCCGCAGACGTATTCCGCTGGCACTTGTGCCGCGCTTAGCTGGTCAGCAAGAGTAAAGCGTTTGCCGCTCGGCTTCAGGCGCAGCTTCTGCCCAGCCTATGCTGCCTCAGCGTTCGGTCAGTTTCAATTCGATGCGGCGGTTGCGGCGCAGGGCGATCTCGTCGCTGCGTTCATCCAGCGGCTGGTATTCGCCAAAGCCGGCTGCCGCCAACCGTTCGGCCGGCACGCCCTGGGCGATGAGGAATTTGGTCACCGAAATGGCGCGGGCTGATGAAAGTTCCCAGTTCGACGGGAATTGTGGCGTGTTGATCGGCACCTTGTCGGTATGGCCGTCAACCCGCAGCACCCAGGGCAGGTCGGTGGGGATCTTCTTCGAGATATCGATCAGCGTGCGCGCCAGTTTCGCCATCTGGTCGCGGCCCTGCGGGTTGAGTTCAGCCGAGCCGCTGGGGAACAGCACTTCCGACTGAAACACAAAGCGGTCGCCGACAATCTGGATATCGCGCCGGTCGCCCAGCGCCTGGCGCAGCCGGCCAAAAAATTCCGAGCGATAGCTGGTCAGTTCATCCACTTTGCGCGCCAGCGCGGCATTAAGCCGCTTGCCCATATCAAGCACCTGGGCCTGGCTGGCTTTTTCCTTTTCCTCGCTTTCGCGCAGGATACGTTCGATCTGGCCCAATTGTTCGCGCAAGGCCAGGATCTGGCGGTTCAAAAGGTCAATCTGGCTGCGCGCCTCGGCGCTGACACGGCGCTCCTGCTCCAGTGCGCCACGTTCGGAAACCAGCTTGCCATCCAGATCAACAATGATCTGCTTGGTTTCGGCCAGTTGCTTTTCGGCTTCGTCATGCCGGGTCTGGGCATCGTTCAGCGCGGCGGCAAGCTGGTCGCGCTCGGCATTGCTGGCGGCCAAAGTGGCCTGCATCTGGCCCAGATTGAGGCGCAGGTCGTCGCTGGTTTTCTTTTCCAGCGACAATTGCTCCACCATGCGGGCAAGGTCGCCGCGCAGCGCATCAATCGCCTTGTCCTTGCCGGAAATTGCATTGGCCAGAAAGAATTGCGCCAGAATGAACACTGCCAGCACAAACACGATCACCATCAGCAGGGTGGACAGCACGTCCACATAACCCGGCCAGGGATTGCCGGCATTGCTGTCATTCCTGCGCCAGGCGCGGCTGGCCATGATCAACTGCCCCGGCGCTGGTTGTCGGCCGCCGCCGCGATGGTGCGCGACAGCAGCTTGATCTCGGCGCGCATGTCATCCACCAGCTTGGCGCGGCCCTGGGCGGCATCATCCAGCAGGCGGGTGAGCAGCACGTCCATGTTACGCAGATGGCCGCGGCTGGCGGCATCAAAGCCGCCGCTTTCGGTATTCTGCGCCAGCTTGGCCATGATCGGCCGCATCTCGATCTGGTGCTCGGTCAGCTTAAGCAACAGGCCCTGTTCGGCGCGCATCTGCTCGGTCAGCAGGCTCAGCTTTTCATTCAGTTGCAGCAAGGCCGTGCTGGCATTGCTGCGGTTATCCTCGCCGCGCGCCATGGTGCGTTGCAGATTGTCCAGGCTGTCGGCGGTCTGCTCCAGCAAAGCCTGCACATAGGCCGGCACCGACTGGTCGCCTTCCATCACGCCGCCGCCGCCGACCCGGGTGAAGCCGGCGAGCCATTCCTCAAGATCGTTATAGAAGCGGTTCTGCGCTTGGCCGGCCTGCAAATCCAGAAAGCCGAGCACCAGCGAGCCGGACAGGCCAAGCATCGACGAGGAAAACGCCAGGCCCATGCCAACCAGGGGCCGCTCCAGGCCGCTTTTCAGCTTCTCGAACAGCACATTGATATTCTCTTCGCCGCTCAGCGACAGGCCGGAGATCGTGTCGCTCACCGAGCCGATGGTTTCCAGCAGGCCCCAGAAGGTGCCGAGCAGGCCGAGAAACACCATCAAACCGATGAAATAGCGCGAGATATCGCGGGCTTCATCCAGCCGCGAGCCGACGGAATCGAGCAGGGCGCGGGTGGCGGCGGCGGAAACCTGGCCGCGCGGGCCACGGTTTTCCAGCATCTTAGCCAGCGGCGCCAGCAGGTTGGTGGGTTTGCCGACATGCGGCACCGTGCTGGTAAGCTGCGATTTCTGCCAGGCTTCCAGCCAGTTGGCTTCGCTGCCCAAAAGCAGGGTCTGGCGGAAGCTGAACAGGATGCCGATCAGCGCCACGGCGGCGATCAGGCCGTTCAGTGCCGGATTGGCCAGGAAGGCGCGCTGCAATGGTGCATGCAGCACAAATACCACGGCGCCCACGGCAATAAGAAACAACACCATGCGCAGCAGGTAGCGGCCCGGTTTGGTCATGCCTGCACCTTCTCCTGAATATAAGTCGGTCGCGGTCGCCCTAGGGCAACAGTTATGCAATTACGCAGCGAATATGGCTTTTCCGGGGCGATATCCCGGGAAAACATTGCCGTCAGCGGCCCACAGTGACCACTTCAACGCGGTCGGCCGGGCTGTTGTCGGTCGGGGCGCCAAGCGCGCGCACGTCAATGCGGGTGGAGCGGATGCCGCGATCAATCAGGAAACCGCGCACCGCCAAAGCCCGGCTCAGCGACAGGCGGCGGGCGCCGCTGGCGGCATCAGCGCCGGAAGCGCTGGCATAGGCCCTGATCTGGATGCGGTCTTCGGTATTGGCCAGGCTGCGTGCCATGGCTTCCAGCGCTGCACTGCCATTGCCGGCCAATTCGCTCTTGCCTGGCTCAAACACCAGATTGACCTGGCCGGCACCGCCCGGCAGCGGCGTCGGGGCGGCAGAGGCAGCCGGCGGCGGGGTGAGCAGGGCGGTCTGCTGGCTCGCCGGATTGCTGCTGCCAGGATTGCTGCTAGCGGGCGGGCGCACCAGTGGCGCAGCGGCAGTCGGCGCGGCGGGCGGCGCGGCAGCGGCC
>DLGP01000118.1 GCA_002482765.1 Alphaproteobacteria bacterium UBA7691 | reverse complement strand
CCAAGGGCATGACGCTGCCCTTCATCTCCTATGGCGGTTCGTCGCTGCTGGCGCTGGCTTTCGCCATGGGCATGCTGCTGGCGCTGACCCGCTGGCGGCCGGAACACGGAGTGGCGCGATGAGCGACACGACCAGCAACAAGCCGAGTTGCCAGATGAGCGGGCAACTGATCTATCTCGCGGCTGGCGGCACTGGCGGCCATGTTTTCCCGGCCGAGGCTTTGGCTGCGGAATTGCTCAAGCGCGGCCACAGGGTGGCGTTTGTCACCGATCCGCGCGGCAGCGGCTTCGGCCAGGGCATGGCGGATATTCCGCTCTATCGTGTCAGCTCTGCCACACCCACCGGCAAGGGTTTCGCCGGCAAGGTTATGGCCGGCCTGGCGATTGCGCGCGGTGTGCTGGAGGCGCGCAAGCTGATGCGCCATCTGCGCCCGGCTGCCGCTGTGGGCTTCGGCGGTTATCCGGCTTTGCCGCTGATGCTGGCGGCGAGCCAGTATGGGGTGCCCAGCGTGATCCATGAGCAGAATGCCGTGCTGGGCCGGGTCAATCGCCTGCTGGCCAAGCGGGTGGATGCCATCGCGCTCAGCTTTGAGAATACCCGCTTCATGCCAGCCGCCGCCAAGGCGGTGGTCACCGGCAATCCGCTGCGCCCGGCTATCCTTGCCGCTGCCGCCACGCCCTATGTGATGCCGGATGCCGAATTGCGCCTGCTGGTGCTGGGCGGCAGCCAGGGCGCGCGCATCCTCAGCGATGTGGTGCCGGCGGCGCTGGCCCTGCTGCCGGATGCTTTGCGCAGCCGCCTGCGGGTGACGCAGCAATGCCGGCCCGAGGATTTGCAGCGGGTGCGCGATGCCTATGCCGAGGCCGGTATCCGGGCCGAGACCGCCAGTTTCTTCACCGACGTGGCCGAGCGGATCGCCGCCACGCATCTGGTGCTGAGCCGCTCCGGCGCCAGCAGCACCGCCGAGATCGCCGCCATCGGCCGGCCATCCCTGCTGGTGCCGTATGCCCATGCCACCGACGATCACCAGACCGCCAATGCCGAGGCGTTGCTGCGCGCTGGTGCTGCGCAGCGTGTGGCGCAGCAGGATTTCACCGTGGCGCGGGCGGAACAGGAATTGCGCGCCCTGCTGGGCAATCCGGCCGGGCTGGTGGCGATGGCGGCGGCGGCGCGTGGTGTGGGCCGCCCGGCGGCAACCCAGGCTTTGGCCGATCTGGTGCAGCAGGTTGCGGGCGTGAACAGGAGCGTGGCATGAGGGCGTTGCCTCTCGATATCGGCATCATTCATTTCGTCGGCATCGGCGGCATCGGCATGTCTGGCATCGCCGAAGTGATGCACAATCTTGGCTATGCCGTGCAGGGTTCGGATATTTCGGCCAATTACAATGTGAAGCGGCTGCGCGATCTGGGCATCAAGGTGTTTGAGGGCCATGCGGCGGAGAATGTCGCCGAAGCCGAAGTGCTGGTGATTTCCTCGGCGGTGAAGCCGGATAATCCCGAAGTGCGTGCCGCCCGCGCCCGGCTGATCCCGGTGGTGCGCCGGGCTGAGATGCTGGGCGAATTGATGCGCCTGAAATGGGCCATCGCCATCGCCGGCACCCATGGCAAAACCACCACCACCTCAATGGTGGCGGCCTTGCTGGAAGCGGCGCAGCTTGATCCCACCGTGATCAATGGCGGCATCATCAATGCCTATGGCACCAATGCGCGGCTGGGCGCCGGCGAATGGATGGTGGTGGAGGCCGATGAGAGCGACGGCACTTTCCTCAAGCTGCCTGCCACCATCGCCGTGGTGACCAATATCGACCCCGAGCATCTTGATCATTACGGCAGCTTCGAGAAGGTGCGCGAAGGCTTCAAGCAATTCGTGGAAGGCATCCCGTTTTACGGTTTTGCCGCGCTCTGCATCGATCATCCCGAAGTGCAGGCGATGATCGGCCGCATCACGGATCGCCGCGTGGTGTCCTACGGTTTTTCGCCGCAGGCCGATGTCCGTGCCGTCAATCTGCGTTTTGATGCGCTGGGCGCGCATTACGATATCCAGTTCGCCAACCGCGCCGATGGCACGGTGGATACGGTGACGGGCATCACGTTGCCGATGTTCGGCCGCCATAATGTGCAGAATTCGTTGGTGGTTGCAGTGATCGCCCGCGAGATGGGTTTTGACCCCGAAGTGATCCGGCGCGCGCTGGGCGGCTTCAAGGGTGTGAAGCGCCGCTTCACCCGCACCGGCGAGGCTGGCGGCATCGGCGTGATTGATGATTACGGCCATCATCCGGTGGAGATCGCCGCCGTGCTGGCAGCAGGACGCCAGGCGGTGGCCGGAACCGCCAATGCCAAGGTGATCGCTGTGGTGCAGCCGCATCGCTACACCCGCCTGCGCGATTTGTTCGAGGATTTCTGCACCTGTTTCAACGATGCCGACACGGTGATCGTGGCCGATGTGTATGCCGCTGGCGAAGCGCCGATCCCGGGCATTGGCCGTGATGCGCTGGTGGAGGGCCTGCGCGCGCGCGGCCATCGCAAGGTGATCGCGCTGGAAGCGCCCGAGCATCTTGCGCCGCTGGTGCTGCGCGAGGCGGTGGCCGGCGATCTGGTGGTCTGCCTTGGCGCCGGCAATATCACCAATTGGGCCAATGCCCTGCCGGGTGACTTGCTGCGGCTGATGGGGGCGGCATGATGACGGCGCGGCGCATGGATGCGGAAGGTCTGATCGCGCGGCTGCCGGCCGTGCGCGGCAGCTACACCGCGCGCGCCAGTCTGGCCGACCTGACCTGGTTCCGCGTCGGCGGCCCGGCCGAAGTGTTGTATCGCCCGGCTGATCCTGACGATCTGGCCGCTTTCCTGGCCGCCCGCCCGGCCGATCTGCCGCTCAGCTTCATTGGTGTTGGCTCCAACCTGCTGGTGCGCGATGGCGGCATCCCTGGCGTGGTGATCCGGCTGGCCAAGGGTTTTTCGGATATTGTTTTTGACGGCACGGAATGCCTGGTGGGCGCCGGCGCTTCGGATGTGCGCGTAGCTCTGGCGGCACAGGAAGCCGGTATTGCCGGGCTGGAATTCCTGCGCGGCATTCCGGGCACCATCGGTGGTGGCTTACGCATGAATGCCGGTGCCTATGGCGCCGAGATGCGCGATGTGGTGCTGGCCGCCGAGGCGCTGGACGGGCGGGGGCGGCTGCACCGGCTTGGGCCTGACGACCTGCAATTCGGCTATCGCCAATGTGGTGTGCCGCAGGACTGGATTTTTATCCGCGCCCGGCTGCGCGGCCATTTTGGCGACCGCGCCGAGATCGCCGCGCGCATGGCCGAAATCCAGAAATCGCGCGAAACCACGCAGCCGATCAAAACCGCCACCGGCGGCTCAACTTTTGCCAATCCGCCCGGCCACAAGGCCTGGGCCTTGATCGATGCGGCGGGCTGCCGTGGCCTGGTGCTGGGTGATGCCCAGGTCAGCGAACAGCATTGCAATTTCCTGATCAATCGCGGCCATGCCACGGCGGCCGATCTGGAAAATCTGGGCGAGCTGGTGCGCCAGCGTGTCCAGGCGCAAAGCGGCATTGATCTGCATTGGGAAATTCGCCGTGTTGGTGTGCCGCTGGCCGCCAATGAAGCCGGGGAGGCTGCGCCATGAGCAAGCATGTTGCCGTGCTGATGGGCGGCTGGTCGTCGGAACGCGAAGTATCGCTCACCTCGGGTCGCGCCTGTGCCAAGGCGTTGCAGGAGGAAGGCTATCGCGTCACCGCCATTGATGTAGGCCGCGACCTGGCGGCGCAGTTGGCCCAGGTGAAGCCGGATGTGGCTTTCAATGCGCTGCATGGCCCTTATGGCGAAGACGGTATTGTGCAGGGGCTGCTGGAAATCCTCGGCATTCCCTACACCCATTCCGGCGTGCTGGCTTCGGCGCTGGCAATGAACAAGCCGATGGCCAAGGCGGTGTGGGCCGGCTATGGCCTGCCGCTGGCCGAAGGCAAGGTGGTGCATCGCTCGGCTTTTTCGGCCGGGCCGGTGATGCCGCATCCCTATGTCATCAAGCCGCTCAACGAGGGTTCCTCGGTGGGCGTGCATATCGTTTTTGCCGGCGACAATTACCAGCCACAGGACGATGCCGGCTGGAAATTCGGCGAGACGGTTCTTGTTGAACGCTACATCCCGGGCCGCGAAATCCAGGTGGCGGTGATGGGCAACCGTGTGCTGGGCGCCATCGAAATCCAGGCGCATGGCCGTTTCTACGATTACGAGGCGAAATATACCGACGGCAAGGCGACGCATCTGATGCCGGCGCCGATCCATAAGGATGCCTATGAACAGGTCTGCGCGCTGACCCTGGAAGCGCATCTGGCGCTGGGCTGCCGTGGCGTGACGCGCTCGGATTGGCGCTATGACGACACGGCCGGCGAGCCGGGTGTGTTCTACCTGCTGGAGATCAACACCCAGCCGGGCATGACGCCGCTGTCGCTGGTGCCGGAAATCGCCGCGCATAACGGCATCGGTTTTGGTGCCCTGGTGCGCTGGATGGTGGAGGACGCCTCATGCGATCGCTAGTGGTGTTGCCCGACGACCGGCCCTGCGCACCCTGCGCGCCGACTTTGCCGCCCGGCTATACCGCCCGGCCCAAGGGGTATTGCCGGCCCTTGCCGCCGGCGCGGCGCAAGCCGCGTAACCTGCTGTGGCGCCGGCTGCGCTGGGGTTTGGCGCTGGCTGTGCTGCTGGGCATATCCGGCAGCGGGTCTTATCTGTGGCTGCGCACCGATTGGCCCGAGCGGATCCGCGCCGAAATCCAGTTGGCGATGGGCGAGGCCGGCGCGCTGGTGGACATGCGCGTAGGCGATATCAGCGTGCAGGGCCGCCAGCATACGCCGGTGGAAGCGCTGCTGGCGGTGGTGGAAGTGGATCGCGGCGACCCGATCCTGGCGGTGGACCTGGATGCTTTGCGCCGCCGTATCGAAACACTTGGCTGGGTCAAGACCGCCGCCGTGTGGCGCCAATTGCCTGACACGCTGCATATCGAACTGGTGGAGCGCGAGCCGTTTGCGCGCTGGCAGATTGATCATCAGGTGCGGCTGATCGATCGCGAAGGCCGCGTGCTGGATGACGATGATCGTGCCGATTTTGCGCATCTGCTGCGGCTGGTTGGCCCCGGCGCCTCGGATCAGGCAGCGGCGCTGATCGGCATGCTGGAATCCGAGCCGGTGCTGGGCAGCCGCGTGGTGAATGCCATCCGCGTGCGGGGCCGGCGCTGGGATATCGAATTCGATAATGGCGTGATCGCCAAGTTGCCGGAGGAAAATCCGGAACTGGCCTGGCGCCGCCTGATCGAGCTGGAGCAGCGCCACGGCCTGCTGCGGCGCGACCTGGAAAGTGTGGATCTGCGCTTGAACGACCGGCTGATCGTGAAGCTGATGCCAGATGCGGTGCCACCGCAAACCGGCAATACGGCACCGAAAAAGCCGGTTGCGAAGCGGACATAGGCAAGAGGGGAAGAGGCATATGGCGGTATCGCGCAACGGATTGATCGCCGGCCTGGATGTGGGGTCATCCAAGGTCTGCTGTTTCATTGCCCGCGTCGATGCAGGTGCGCTGCGGGTGATCGGCATCGGCCACCAATTGGCGCGCGGCCTGCGCTCGGGCAACGTGATCGACATGGATGCGGCGGAAGCCTCGATCCGCGCTGCGGTGGAAACCGCCGAGCGGATGTGCGGCGAAACCATCCGCGATGTGTTTGTCAGCATCAGCGCCGGCAATCCGCAAAGCCACACCATGGGCGTGGAAATGGCCATCGACGGCCATGAGGTGAGCGATGCCGATGTGGCCCGCGTGCTGGAGCAGGGCCGCCGGCTGGATCAGCCTGGTGATCGGGAAATCCTGCATTCGATCCCGGTCGGCTACACCATCGACGGTTCACGCGGCATCAAGGAACCGCGTGGCATGGCGGCCGAGCGGCTGGGCGTGAACATGCACGTCATCACCGCCGCCTCAGGCCCGATCCGCAACCTGGCCACCTGCGTGGCGCGCGGCCATCTGCGGCTTTCCGGTCGTGTCATCGCGCCATTTGCTTCCGGCCTCGCCTGCCTGGTTGAAGATGAAATGGATTTGGGCGTCACCATGATCGACATGGGCGGCGGCACCACCAGCCTGGCGGTATTCTATGATGGCCAGCTTGTGCACGTTGACGTGGTGCCGCTGGGTGGCGCGCATGTCACCAACGATATTGCGCGCGGCCTGTCCACGCCGCTGGCCCATGCCGAACGGCTCAAGACGCTGTATGGCACCGTGCTGCCAAGCCAGGCCGACGAGAATGAGATGATCGATGTGCCTCAGGTCGGTGAGACCGAGGAGCATGCGCAGAATCCGGTGCCGCGCTCGATCCTCACCGGCATCATCAAGCCGCGTGTGGAAGAGACGCTAGAGCAGGTGCGCGAACGCCTGGTGGAATCCGGCTTCGAAAAACTCGCCGGCCGCCGCGTGGTGCTCACCGGCGGCGCCAGCCAGTTGCAAGGCGTGCGCGAACTGGCGGCACGCATACTCGACAAACAGGTTCGCCTTGGCCGTCCGATCCGCGTGGGTGGGTTGGCCGAGGCAACGGGCGGCCCGGCTTTCTCGGCCTGTGCCGGCCTGCTCACCTACGCTTTGCAGGAGCAGGCGCAGCGGGTGATCCGCCTGGAGGAGCCAGAACCGGAAACGGCAGGAACCTTCGCACGAATCGGCCGCTGGTTGCGGGCAAATTTCTGAGTGGCATGGAAACGATGATGTTCAAAAAAACCAGCATCCATGCGCGATCGCAAGCGCCGCTTGCAAGCCGGCGTTTTCTCGGTCAATCCAACTTCTAACCCTGGAGGATTTAGTGATGGGTATCAATCTGACCATGCCTGCCACGCGGGAACTCAAGCCCCGCATCGTCGTGTTCGGCGTTGGCGGCGCCGGCGGCAACGCCGTCAACAACATGATCGCCTCGCAGCTTGAAGGCGTTGAATTCGTCGCCGCCAATACCGATGCGCAGGCGCTCAACATGTCGCTCACCGAGCGGCGCATCCAGCTTGGTGTTGGGCTGACCCAGGGCCTGGGCTGCGGCGCCCGGCCGGATGTTGGTCGCGGGGCGGCGGAAGAGTCGATGGAAACCATCGCCGAGCATCTGCAAGGCTGCCATATGGCCTTTGTCGCCGCCGGTATGGGCGGTGGCACCGGCACCGGTGCCGCGCCGGTGATTGCCCGCGCCGCCAAGGAGCTGGGCATCCTGACCGTGGGCGTGGTGACCAAGCCATTCTCGTTTGAGGGCAGCCAGCGCATGAAGCTGGCGGATGCCGGCATCCGCGAGCTTCAGCAGTATGTCGACACGCTGATCATCATCCCGAACCAGAACCTGTTCCGCATCGCGAATGAGAAGACCACCTTCGCCGATGCCTTCAAGATGGCCGACAACGTGCTGCAATCCGGCGTGCGCGGCATCACCGACCTGATGGTGATGCCGGGCCTGATCAACCTGGATTTCGCTGACGTGCGCGCCGTGATGAGCGAAATGGGCAAGGCGATGATGGGCACCGGCGAGGCCGATGGCGAACATCGCGCCATCGAGGCCGCCGAGCGCGCCATCGCCAACCCGCTGCTGGATGATATCTCGATGAAGGGCGCGCGCGGCGTGCTGATCAACATCACCGGCGGCCCCGATCTCACCCTGTTTGAGGTGGATGAAGCGGCCAATCGCATCCGCGAGGAAGTTGATCCCGTGGCCAATATCATTGTTGGCTCCACCCTGGATGCCAACATGCAGGGCCGCATGCGCGTTTCGGTGGTGGCTACCGGCATTGATGCTGCCGCGCAGATCAATGCGGAACCGAAACTGCGCCTGATCACCCCGGCGCCGCTGGGCCAGCCGCGCCCGGTTGCCGCCCAGCCGGCGCCGGTCGTACCGGTGCAGGCGCCGCGCCCGGCCGTTGCCCAGGCCATGCCGGTCCAGGCTGCGCCGGTTCAGCCTGCCGTGGCCCAGGCCCCGATCCAGGCGCCGGTGCAGGCCCCCGCTGCTGAGCCGGCTGCATCCTTTGCCGCGGCCATGGAAGCGGTGAATGCCGCGCCGGTGGCAGAGATCGGCTATGCGCAGGCCGAAATGCCGGCACCGCTGGTGGCGCAGGCGGAAATTGCCGCCAGCCAGATGGTTGCGCCGGTGGCGCCTGCCCCCGCACAGATCAATCCTGTGCCGCAGGCGCCAATGCAGCAGGCACCGATGCCGCCGCAGACCGGCCTGTTTAATGAAGCCGAGATGGTGCGGGCCGAGCCGCGCAAGGGTGCCGGGATTTTTGGCCGCATGTTTGGCCGCAATGCTGCACCGGTCGAGCAGGCCCAGACACCGCGTCAGGCTGAGCCGCATTTCACCCCGCCGGTGATGCGCCAGACCACACCGCGGCCGCAGGCGGCGCCCGCGCCGGTTGCTGCTGTGCCGGCGCCTGAATTGCCGGCGCAGCCGGTGGTTGAGCGTGTGGCAGCGCCGCAGGGCCTGGGGCAGACCGCCGGCCGGGTTCAGGATGACCTGCTGGATATTCCCGCCTTCCTGCGCCGCCAGGCCAATTGAGGTTGAAAAATACAAACTATCTCAATGGCTTATGGGGCTATTCTGGCGAAACAATTGGTTACGAAGAGTGATTTGTGACAAAGCGGGGATGGTTGCTACAACCATCCCCGTAATTGTTTGCGGAAGGCCATTTCTGGCCCGCCGATTCGATGAGGAGATTTCCGAGTGCTCACTTCCGGCAAGACGGCGCAGAAGACCCTCAAGAATCGTATCAAGTGTTCCGGCATCGGCCTGCATAGCGGCGCCAAGGTTACCATGATGTTGAACCCGGCGGCGCCGGATACCGGCGTGGTGTTCCGCCGCATTGATCTGCCGGGCCAGCCGCTGGTGCGCGCCCGCTACGATCAGGTTTCCGATCTGCGCCTCTGCACCACGGTCAGCGCCGGTGAAGGCGTGGCGGTTGGCACCGTGGAGCATCTGATGGCGGCTTTCGCCGGCCTCGGTGTGGATAATGTGGTGGTGGAGATTGATGGCCCGGAAGTGCCGGTGATGGATGGCTCCTCGGCCCCCTTCGTGTTCCTGATCGAATGCGCCGACCTGATCGACCAGGTGGCGCCGCGCCGGTATCTCAAGGTGCTCAAGCCGGTGGAAGTGCGCGAAGGCCAGGCCAGCGCTGCCTTGCTGCCGGCCGATGATTTCAGCCTTGGCTTCGAGATCGAATTTGCCAATCCGATGATCGGTCGCCAGGTGGCGGAATTCCGCCTTGCCCCAGGCCGTTTCAAGGCTGATCTGGCGCGCGCCCGTACCTTCGGCTTTGTGCAGGAAGTGGAGCAGATGCGCGCCATGGGTCTGGCGCGCGGCGGTTCGCTGGAGAATGCCGTGGTGCTGGGCGCCGACCGCATCCTGAATGATGACGGCCTGCGTTATGACGACGAGTTTGTGCGCCACAAGGCGTTGGACGCGCTGGGCGATCTTTATCTCGCCGGTGGCCCGATCCTGGGGCGTTATGAAGGCTGCCGCAGCGGCCATGCGCTGAATAACCGCCTGTTGCAGGCCCTGTTCGCCGACAAGTCGGCCTTTGCCTGGACCACCTATCCCAAGAGCCGCGATCTGGCGGATTTCCGCATGGTTGATACCCATCGCTCGGCGGAATTGGGCACCCGCATCCGCGCCGCCGCCGAAGCTGCGCTCTGAATAATTCCACTTCCTGAATCAAAAAGGCCGCCAGGGAAACCGGCGGCCTTTATTGTGCCTGTTATGGGCAACAAAAAAGCCGCTGGTGGTGGGGACCGGCGGCTTTTCTGCAAGAGGTAGGGGAGGCGTGGTTTAGTCGTCGCCACCAACCAGGATATCGGCGCCATCCTTGTTGCGCTGCGCAATGCTCTTGATCAGGCCGGCCACCGCAGAGCGGATGGTGTTGTCCTCGATCTCGGCAAAATTGCGCACCAATTCGATGGTGGAGCGGTTCTTGCCGCCATGTTCCATCGGGCGGCTTTCCAGCTTCTGCTCCAGGCCTTCAAAGAAATAGGCCATTTCGACCTGGAGGCGCTGGGCCACTTCAAACAACCGGCCAGCGCTGACGCGATTGGCGCCAGTCTCGTATTTCTGCACCTGCTGGTAGGAAATCTTCAGGGCGTTGGCCAGCTCTTCCTGGGTCAGACCCAGTTCGGTGCGGCGGGCACGGATGCGCTCACCAACATATTCGTCAACCCGCGTGGCAATCTTTCCCATCGACAGCATCCTTTTGATTCTAAAAGTCTATCCGAGCCAAGCCGGCAGGGTGGGGTAACGATCTCCCGGCTGCCTTGGCTACCCGGTCACCCGGGCGGTTTGGTCGGTTAGCTTTTGTTGGTTCACCCGGCTAACGGGCAGAGCCAACTTGAGCACGAAACATGTTGTAGGCTAATTCCCCTCTCCAGAAAATCGTTCGTAAGTATACACCTTACAGCTATTAGTGGTGTTACAATCTTGATTCTGTCGGATTGGAACGAAATGTTCCGTAGTTCTAAAGGCGTAATCAGAAGGTGTTTTGCCGGATTCAAGAAACAATCGCGGTAATATGACACCACTATGACGGTGAAGGCCGCAGAAGACTCGAACCAGGAGGCGGGCTTGATTTTGCCCCCCCGGCATGAGACAGATGAAGGCATGTCGATATCCGTAGAAAACTCGATTCTGGGCGCGCTTCTGGACCGGCTGGCAAAGCCTGCCCGACTGCTTGCCGGCAGCTTGCTGCTGGTGGCGCTGGTGGCCTGTGCCGCTGAAGAAAAGCCA
This sequence comes from Alphaproteobacteria bacterium UBA7691, assembly GCA_002482765.1. Classification (GTDB taxonomy): domain Bacteria; phylum Pseudomonadota; class Alphaproteobacteria; order Ferrovibrionales; family Ferrovibrionaceae; genus Ferrovibrio. The sequence continues at coordinate 3,180 of DLGP01000118.1, read as the reverse complement.
TATGTCGAGGAGCCGGTCGACAAGCTCTACAATCGCGCCGTGGATCAGGCCAATACCGGCAATTGGGAAGCGGCGGCAAACACGTTTGACGAAGTGGAGCGCCAGCATCCCTATTCCACCTGGGCCACCAAGGCGCAGGTGATGGCGGCTTATGCCTATTACCAGCGCAACCAGTATGATGATGCCATCGCGGCGGTGGACCGGTTCCTGCAATTGCATCCCGGCCACAAGGACACGCCTTATGCCTATTATCTGAAGGCGATCAGCTATTACGAGCAGATTGCCGATGTGGCGCGCGACCAGGGCACCACGCAGAAGGCGCTGAATGCGCTGAATGATGTGGTGCAGCGTTATCCTACCTCGGAATATGCCCGTGATGCGCGGCTCAAGATCGACCTGACGCGGGATCATCTCGCCGGCAAGGAAATGACCATCGGGCGCTATTATCTGCGCCAGGGGCAATACATCGCGGCGATCAACCGCTTCAAGGTGGTGGTGGAGAAATACCAGACCACTTCGCATGTGCCGGAGGCACTGCATCGCATCACTGAATCCTATCTTGCGCTGGGCGTGGTGGAGGAGGCGCAGAATGCCGCCGCCGTGCTGGGCCATAACTATCCGGGCAGCGAATGGTATATCGACACCTATGCCATGCTGACCGGCAAGGATATGCGCCCCGAGGCCAAGGAAGGCTCCTGGCTCAGTCGGCTATTCTGATCGCGCCGCGATGCTGACCCATCTGAGCATCCGCGACATCGTGCTGATCGAGCGGCTGGACCTGCATATGGCTGCCGGGCTGGGCGTGCTGACCGGCGAAACCGGCGCTGGCAAATCCATCCTGCTGGATGCGCTGGGCCTGGCGCTGGGGCGTCGCGCCGATGCCGGCCTGGTGCGCAGCGGCGCCGCGCAGGGCGTGGTGACGGCAGCCTTTGACGTGACGCCGAAACATCCGGCCTTTGCCCTGCTGGCCGAACAGGGCCTGGAAGCGGCTGAAGAAGGCATCGTGCTGCGCCGCGTGGTGAGTGGTGACGGCAAAAGCCGCGCCTTCGTCAACGATCAGGCCGTCAGCATCGGCCTGTTGCGCCGGCTGGGCGATACGCTGGTGGAAATTCATGGCCAGAATGACGAGCAGGGCCTGACCGACAGCGCCGTGCATCGCGCCTTGCTGGATGATTATGCCGGGCTGAGCCGCGATGCGGCGGCGCTCAAGGGGCTGTATCGCAGTTTCCGCGATGCCGAAACCGCGCTTGCGGAAGCCGAGGCGGCGGCCGAACAGGCGCAGCGCGACGAAGAATATCTGCGCCATGTGGTGGCCGAGCTGGAAGCGCTCAAGCCATTGCCCGGCGAGGAGGATGAACTGGCGGCACAGCGCAGCCAGTTGCAGGCCGGCGAAAAGCTGGCCACGGCAATGCAGGAAGCCGAAGCCGCGCTGCTTGGCGGCGACAAGGGCAATGGCGTGGAGAGCCGGCTGCGTGCCAGCCTGCGGGCGCTTGAGCGGGTGGCGGATCGTGCCGGTGGCCAGCTTGATGAAGCCATGCAGGCCGCCGAGGCGGCGCTGGATCAGGCGGCGCGTTATGCACAGGCGCTGGATGAAGCCACGCGCCGGCTTGATCTTGATCCGCAGCGGCTGGAGCGGGTGGAGGAGCGGCTTTTCGCCTTGCGCGGCGCTGCCCGCAAACACAGTGTGGCGGTGGCGGCCCTGCCGCAATTGGCCGAGGATTTTGCCGCCAAGCTGGCGCTGATCGACGATCAGGCGACCAGCCTGGGCAAATTGCGCCAGGCCGCCGATACGGCGCGGGCCGCTTTCGCCAAACAGGCCGAAGCGCTCAGCGCGGCGCGGCGCAAGGCTGCCGCCAAGCTGGACAAGGCGGTGGCGGCTGAACTGGCGCCGCTCAAGCTGGGCGCGGCCAAATTTCAGACCAGTGTGGAAACCCTGGCGCCCGAACAATGGGCCTCTGATGGCGCCGACCGGGTGATTTTCCTCGCCGCCACCAACCCAGGCAGCGCGCCGGGTTCTCTGGCCAAGATCGCCTCGGGCGGTGAACTCAGCCGTTTCATGCTGGCCTTGCGCGTGGTGCTGGCCGGGCGCGGCGATGCCGGCACGCTGATCTTCGATGAAGTGGATCGCGGCGTTGGCGGCGCCACGGCGGCGGCGGTCGGTGAGCGGCTGAAGCGGTTGGCGAAAGACGTTCAGGTGCTGGTCGTGACGCATTCGCCGCAGGTGGCGGCCAAGGGCGAGCGGCATTGGCGCATCGCCAAGCGCGAAAGCGGCCCTGCCAAGGCGCGGGTCACGCTGACTGAAGTGATGCCGTTGCAACAAGATGAGCGGCGCGAGGAAATCGCCCGCATGCTGGCCGGCGCCACCATCACCGATGCGGCGCGTGCCGCTGCGGATGAATTGCTGTTGCAGCAGGCATAATATGCCGCTCTGGTTTACTTTCCCCTCGTCATCGCCGGGCCTGACCCGGCGATCCCTGCCGGCGCCATGTGCAGAGATGCCCGGGTCAAGCCCGGGCATGACGACGCAGGGGAGGCTCAGTCGGTCAGAAGTTAAGCCGGATAGCCGTGGGTCTGCGCCCGGGCATGACGATGAAGTTTATGGTTACGCCCTATGAGCCGCCAGCGCGCCAAACCGGTCGAGGATTTGTCGCCACGTTTGGCGAAGCTGGAACATGCCCGGCTGGAAGCCGAAATCGCCGAGCATGACAAGCGCTATCACGCCCAGGATGCGCCCAGCATAACCGATGCTGATTACGACGCCCTGCGCCGCCGCCTGGACGAGATTGAGCAGCGTTTCCCGGAATTTCGCACCCTGGGCGGCGCCGCCCTGCGGGTGGGTGCTGCGCCGGCTGCGGGTTTTGCCAAGCTGCGCCATGCCCGGCCGATGCTGTCGCTCGACAATGCCTTCTCGGCTGGTGACGTGGCGGAATTCCTCACCCGCATCCGGCGTTTCCTCAATCTTGGCCCCGATGATGCGCTGACCCTGATCGCCGAACCGAAGATTGACGGCCTGTCAGCCAGTTTGCGCTACGAGAAGGGCGAACTGGTCAGTGCCGCCACCCGCGGCGATGGCCAGGAAGGCGAGGATGTCACCGCCAATATCAAGACGTTGCGCCATGGCGTGCCGCATCGCCTGAGCGGTAGCGGCTGGCCCGATGTGCTGGAGGTGCGCGGCGAAGT
>DLGP01000044.1 GCA_002482765.1 Alphaproteobacteria bacterium UBA7691 | reverse complement strand
CTGCGCCGACCACGACGACTTTGTTGTGGGTGCTGCCCGGAACGCCTCAGCCGCCGAGCATGCCGCGCAGTTTGGCGCCGATTGCGGCCAGACGCGGGCCGATATCCTCCAGCAGCTTCTTGCGCGGCAGCAGATAGGCCGGGCCGCCGCAATTCAGNNCGCCATCCACCGGCACACCAACGGCATTCACATCCGGCTGCCATTCGCCCATCGACATGGTGAAGCCATAATCCGCCAGGTCGCGCCGCGCCTGGTTGATGCCCAATTCCACGCTGGGCCAGCTTTGCGGCTCGCGCGCGGCGATATCCTGCAACAGCGGCGCGCGTTCGGCCGGCGCCAAGGCGGCGATATAGGCGCGCCCCATCGCCGAGGTGCCGATGCGGATGCGGGCGCCGATATCCATGGTGAGATGCACCACGCCGCTGGAACGGCAGACTTCAACATACACCATCGACAGCCCGTCGCGCTGGCCCAGAGCCACAGTGACACCGGCATGATCGGCCAGTTCCTGCATCAGCGGGCGGGCCATGTCGCGGATGCCGGTGGCGCCCAGATAGGAAAAGCCCAGGCCCAGCACGCCGGCACCCAGCCGGTATTTGCCGGCTTCGGGCAGATAGACCAGATAGCCCAGCCGGCTCAATGTGTAGGTCAGCCGCGACACCGTGGCCTTGGGCAGCCCGGTGCGCTGCGCCAGATCCAGATTGCCAAGCTGGGCTTCGTTGCGGCGGAAGGCACGCAGCACATCCAGGCCGCGCGCCAGCGCCGTCACCATGTTGGGATCGTTGTCGGCCCCGGCAGCCTCGCCACGCCCGGCAATCGGCAGCAGGGCGGCTTCGCGTTTGCGCATGCTGCTCAGCCGATGGTGACGCCGCCATCAGCCACGATCACCTGGCCGGTGATGAAGCTGGCAGCAGGCGAGGCCAGGAAAGCGACAATGCCGCCGATTTCCTCCGGCTCGCCGATGCGGCGCAGCGGCGTGGTGCTGGTGCGCTGTTTCAGATTGGCTTCGTCTTCCCACAAGGCACGGGCAAAATCGGTTTTCACCAGGCCCGGCGCCACGCAGTTGACGCGGATATTCTGCGGCCCCCATTCCACTGCCAGATTCCGCGCCAGGGCAAAATCCGCCGCCTTGGAAATACCATAGCCGCCGATCACCGGCGTGCCGCGAATACCGGCGATGGATGATACGATCACCATGGCGCCGCCGCCGCGCTTCGCCATGCCGGGCAGCACCAGGTTGGCCAGCCAGATGCTGCTTTTCACATTGGCATGCATGATCTTGTCAAAGGCTTCATCACCCAGATTACCCAGCGGGCCGTAAACCGGGTTGATCGCCGCGTTGCAGACCAGGATATCCACCTGGCCCCAGGCGCGTTCGGTTTCGGCGATCAACGCCTCCACTTCCGGCTTGCGCGAGATATTGCACGGCAGCACCAAAGCCTCGCCGCCCTTGGCGCGGATTTCCTCTGCCACAACCTCGCAAGCATCGGCCTTGCGCGCCGAGATCACCACCTTGGCGCCAACCGCCGCCAAGGCATGCGCCGCCTCGCGGCCGATACCCTTGCTGGAGCCGGTGATCACCGCCACCTTGCCGCTGAGATCAAACGGATGGCTCATGCCGCATCCTCCTGGCGCTGCAACAGGCCGCCGGCAGCGGCCAGCATGCCGATATGATGATCGGCATCGCCAAACAGCGTGTCGATCATGGTCAGGCGCTTGAAGTAATGCCCGGCGGCATATTCCATGGTCAGGCCGATGCCGCCATGCAATTGCACCGCCTGCTGGCCGACAAAGCGCCCGGAACGGCCGATCTGGATCTTGGCCGCCTGCATGTTGCGGTGGCGCTCATCGGCATCGGTTTCCTGCACCATCATGCAGGCCAGCATCGCCATCGAACGCGCCTGTTCCAGCGCCACAAACATTTCCGCGCCGCGATGCTGCAACACCTGGAAATTCCCAATCGCGGTGCCGAATTGCTGGCGCGTCTTGAGATAGTCGATGGTCAGGTCATGCAGCTTTGCCATCGCCCCCACCGCTTCGGCGGCCAGGGCGGCAATGGCTTCGTCCACCACCTGCTCGATCAACTCAATCCCGCCCAGCAACTGCCGCTCGGCGCCGATACGCACATTGTTCAATTCCACCTCTGCGGCCCGTTGGCCATCCTGGGTCGGATAGCCGCGCCGGCTCAGGCCCGGCGCATCGGCATCCACAATGAACAGACCGATACCGTCGCGGTCACGCTCAGCGCCCGCGAGCCGCGCCGAAACGATCAGCTTGTCGGCACTGTCGCCATGCAGCACCACGCCCTTGGCGCCATTCAGCACAAAGCCGCCAGCTTCCGCCCGCGCCGTGGTGGCCACGGAAGCCAGATCATAGCGCGCATGGCGTTCGGTATGGGCAAAGGCCAGCAATAATTCGCCGCCGATCAGGCCGGGCAGGATGGCCTCGCGCTGTGCCGCGCTGCCGCCATGGCGCAGCAGCCCGCCGCCCAGCACAATGGAAGCCAGGTAAGGCTCCAGCACCAGACTGCCGCCAAAGGCTTCCATCAGGATCATGGTTTCCACCGGGCCGCCGCCAAAGCCGCCATCGGCTTCGGCAAAGGGCAGGCCGAGGAAACCCAATTCGGCGAATTGCCGCCACATCTCGCGGCTGAAACCACCTTCATTGCGGGCATAGGCCTTACGCTGCTCGAAGCCATATTCGCCGGCCATCAGGCGGTCGACGGAATCCTTGAGCATGCGCTGTTCGTCGTTGAGATCAAAATCCATGATTCACAGCCCCAGAATTGCTTTGGCGATGATGTTTTTCTGAATCTCGTTCGAACCGCCGTAGATCGAGACCTTGCGATAATTGAAGTAACCCGGTGCCACCGGCCCGGCCAGTTCAGGCCCGATGGGCGGCAGGTTGCGGCCTTCCAACGCGCCCTCTTCAAAGGGCAGCGCATAAGGTCCCACCGCTTCCAGCAGCAATTCGGTGGCGGTCTGCTGCAATTCGGAACCCTTGATCTTGAGGATCGAGGAAGCCGGATCGGGTTTGCCTTTGGCGCGTTTGGCCTCGTTGGCGACAACGCGCAACTGGGTGATCTCCAGCGCCTTCAGCTCCACTTCAAGCTGGGTCAGCTTTTCCATGAAGCGGCGATTCTCGATCAGCGGCCGGCCGGCATCGCGCTCCTCGGCGGCAAGCTGGCGGATGCGGCGGATACGCTCCTTGGTCATGCCGATGCGGGCAATGCCGGTGCGTTCATTGCCCAGCAGGAATTTGGCGTAATCCCAGCCACGCCCCTCCTGGCCCACCAGATTCTCGGCCGGCACGCGCACATCATCAAAGAACACTTCATTCACTTCGCTGCCGCCATCGATCAACTGAATCGGCCGCACCGTGATGCCCGGGGTTTTCATGTCGATCAGCAGGAAGGAAATGCCGACCTGCTTCTTCACCGTGGCATCGGTGCGGCAGAGGCAGAAAATCCAGTCGGCATGCTGGCCCAAGGTGGTCCAGGTCTTCTGGCCGTTGACGATATAAAAATCGCCCTCGCGCCGCGCCGTGGTTTTCAGCGAGGCCAGGTCGGAACCGGCACCCGGCTCGGAAAAACCCTGGCACCACCAATCATCCAGATTGGCGATGCGCGGCAGAAAGCGCTTTTTCTGCGCCTCGTTGCCGAATTCGATGATCACCGGGCCAACCATGCTGACGCCGAAGGGCAGCATCTGCGGCGCCGGCGCCTGCTGCAATTCGTCGCCGAAGATATATTGCTGCACAGCGCTCCAGCCGGTGCCGCCCCATTCCTTGGGCCAATGCGGCACCGCCCAGCCCTTCTGGTTGAGGATGCGGGTCCAGGTGACCATATCCTCTTTCGATGGGCTGCGGCCTTCCGACAATTTGCGCCGGATACTGTCTGGCAAAGCCTGTTTGAAGAAGGCGCGCACTTCATCGCGGAAGGCGATTTCCTCAGGGGTGAAACGCAAATCCATTCTGTCTCTCCTTACACTTGTGCCTTGGCGCGTTCTTCGTCGCGCAATTCTTTTTTCGATAGTTTGCCCACCGTGGTGCGCGGTAGTGCTGCGCGGAATTCCAGCGCTGCCGGCATTTCATGGCGCCCGATCTTGTCAGCCAAAAACTGCTTCAGGTCTTCCAGCGAAAATTCGGCCTGGCCCGGGCGCAGGGTGATGAAAGCCTTGGCGGCCTCGCCGCGATACCCATCCGGCACACCGATCACCAGCACTTCGGCCACGCCGGGATGTTCGTAGATCGCCTGTTCGATCAATTGCGGATAGACGTTGAAGCCACCCGAAATGATCATGTCCTTCTTGCGATCCACGATCTTGATGTAGCCCCGTGCGTCCATCTCGCCGACGTCGCCCGACTTGAAGAAGCCG
>DLGP01000139.1:62463-66805 GCA_002482765.1 Alphaproteobacteria bacterium UBA7691 | reverse complement strand
GACATTGCGCTCAGCGGACGACGCGACGGCACGCTGCGCCTGATCCAAGAGGCGGCGCGGCGCCTGATGCCGCGCGGCAGCGGCGACATGATCCAGCCGATGCAGGGCACGCCGGTCACGGTCAGCCCGTTCAATGCCCGCGATATCGTCACCCTGCCACTTTACGGGCGCATCGCTGCCGGTACGCCGATTGAGGCTTTGCGTGATCTTTCCACCCAGATAGACGTGCCAATCGGCCTGCTTGGCAATGGCGATCATTATGCCCTGGAAGTGGCCGGCGATTCGATGGTGGATGCCGGCATCCTTGATGGCGATACCGTGGTGATCCAGCGCACCGAGAATGCCGATAACGGCACCATCGTGGTGGCCTTGGTGGATGATCTGGAAGTGACGCTGAAGCGCCTGCGCCGCAAGGGCAATTCGGTGGCGCTGGAAGCCGCCAACCCGGCCTATGAAACCCGCATCTTCGGCCCCGACCGGGTGCGCGTGCAGGGCCGCCTGGTCGGTCTGCTGCGGCGCTACTGATCGTTTTTCAAAAGGGCGTCCACCGGGCGCCCTTTTTTTTAAGGCGCTTCCACACCCAAGTCATCCATAAGGGTTGGTGTCTCGCCGCGCTGCGGTGCGCTATTGCTATTCAACGCATGGCCGCGTTGCGGCAGCCAGGGCTTGGCGCCGCGCTGGCCGGCAACATGCTGCACCTCCAGGCGGCTGAAAGAGGGCCCGCCCTCGCCATGCAGATAAAGCGCATAGGCGCCATGGCGCCACAGATCAAAACGATCAATCACCAGCCTTGCCGCCGGGCAGCGCCGGCGCACCGGAAACGGCGCCACCACAATATCCGCCGTGCGGCAATCCTCGGCCAGGGCCGCCTCACGGCGCGGCAGGGCGATCAGCCAACCTTTCAGCCGCGCGGTGCAGCCATCGGCATCACAGCGCAAGCTGCCATCGGCGCCGGTGGCAAAGCCGCCAGCGGCCTGGCGCGATGGATTGGGCCAGGGCAACAGGCCGGGCGCACCCAGCCGGCGCCACCAGCTTTCCGCATCAAAACCGCGCGGCGCACCATTGCCGGCATTGTTTGACGTGGCGCTGAAATAATACCTGTCGCCGCCGGCATCTGTTGCCGTGGCGCGCAAAGCAATGCGGCGGCCTTCCTGATTGATGATCAAATCCGGCAACGGCGTGAACCAGGGCGAGGCCAGTGCGGCCAGAATTGGCAACACGCCAAGCCAGCGCCAGGGCAGCCGCCAGAGGCAGAGCCACAGGCCGCCAAAAGCCAAGGCCGCCAGGCTCCAATCCGGCATGGCCGGGATGGTTGCCACCGCGCCGGGCCAGCCGGCCACCCAGAGCGCAAGGGCAATCAAGGCTTCCACACCCCAGCCCATCGGCACCAAGGCCAATGCTTCCTGGCCAAACGGCATCAGCGCAAAGCCCAGCATCGCCAGCGGCATGATCCAGAATGAAACCAGCGGCGAGGCGATCAGGTTGGCGATCAGGGCATAATCGGCAAAACGGTTAAAATGCCAGGCAGCGAACAGGCCCGAGCCAAGCCCGGCGACGAAGGAGCTGAGCAGCACGCCCCCAAGCCACAACAAGGCCATGCGCCCTGGCCCGGCATGGCTGCGCCAGCGCGCCAAAGGCTGCTCCAGGGCTTCATAGGCAGCGATCAGCGCCGCCACGGCGCCGAAACTCATCTGGAAACCGGCATCCAGCAGGCTTTCCGGCGCCAGCACCAGCAGCAGCAAAGCCGCCAAGGCCAGGCTGCGCAGGCTGAGCGCACGGCGATCCAGCAATATTGCGCCCAGCGCCAGCGCCACCATCAGAAAAGCGCGCTGGGTCGGCAAGGCCGAGCCCGAGATCAGCATATAGGCCGCAGCCCCCAGCAAGGCGGCACAGGCGGCGATTTTTTTGATCGGCCAATGCAGCGCCAGATACGGCGACAAGGCCAGCAGGCCACGGATCACCGCAAACAGGATGCCGGAAACCAGCACCAGATGCAGGCCGGAGATTGACAGGATATGCGCCAGGCCGGAATCGCGGAAAGCCTCGTCCACCGTTTCCGGGATCGGCCCGCGCACCCCGGTCATCAGCGCCGCCGCAATGGCGCCGTCGGCGCCATCCAGTGTCGCCAGAATCCGCGCGGTGAGCGCCTGCTGCGTGTAGGCCAGCCACAATCGCCAGGCATCGCCCCAACCCGGCGCCTGAAGCTGTGGCAGAATTTCCACCAACCCGGTGGCATAGCCGATGCCGCCGATACGCTGGAACCAGGCGCTACGCGCAAAATCAAACCCGCCCGGCAGGCTTGGCCCCGGCGGCGGCCCCAGCACGGCGCGCAGCCGCACCTGATCGCCCGGCTTCGGCCCGGCCATGTCCGCCACCCCGCGCAGGGTGACCCGCAGCCGCGCCGGTGTTGCCGCCGGCTCCAGACGGTCGATCCAGGCCCGATCAAGCGTCAGACGCAGGCCATTATCGCGTGGTTCGGCCAGCAGCACACGGCCTTCAATCAGGCTGGCCGGCAGGCGGCGCTGCAACACCGGCGCGGCCACATCGGCGCTACGTTCGGCGGCCAGCCAATAGCCGCTCAACAGCAGCAGCAGCGGCAATCCCGCCACCGCCCAGACCGGTCGGCGCCAGGCCAAGCCAGCCAGCGCCATGGCAAACAGGCCGCAGACGATGCGCAAAGGCGCCAAGGTTGGTGTGAAAGGCAGCACAAAATAGCCGGCAATGCCGCTGCCCAACAGCACCGGCAGCCACAGGAACCAGCGTTCGCGTTCGGCCAGCAGCGCTTCGGCCGGGCGGAAAGCGGCAAGTGCAGCGGCAGCCTGACACAGCCAGAGCCACGCTTCGGTTCGCCATCCAGATGCCAGCGCCATGCAATGCGCCGGCGCGGATTATGCGGGGGGACGCAGGCGGCGGGCTTGCTCGCCCATGAATTGCTGCAACTTGTCCACCGCCTGGCGCGGCATCGGATCCTGGCCGCTGAGCATCAAGGTCAGCGCCACGCGGCTCAGGCCCAGCCGGCCGGCAAGCTGATCCAGCGAGATCGACGCCACCTTGCAGGCCTGCGACACCGGCACCAGTGCGCCCTTGTCAACATAGAAGCGGCCCCAGGTTTCCTTGACCTTGACCTTCTCGGGCAGCACAGGCAGCACCGGGCCGCGCGCCCGCGCCGGATCAAGCCGGATAGTCTCGGCAATCGAATAGCTCGGCGCCATGGAGGGGGTGACCGGCTGGGCCGGCGTGGCCGAACGGCGCGGCAAGGCGCTTTCCGGCAAGGTGCTGGCAAATTCCTCCAGCTTCGGCGCATTCTCGATCCCGGCGCGCAGCAGCTTTTCCACGGCGGCAATCAGGGCCTGGGCCGGCGGCGCCAATTCATGCTCATCGCCGAAGCGATCATAATATTGCGCAATCTCGCTCAGGCGGTCGAGCCGGCGAATCAGGAATTCACGCGCGCCAATCGGCAGCTTGCGGCCCGCCTGGGTGATCTTCACCAGGTAGATGCGCGTGGTGTCGAGTTCCAGGATGATGACCTTCCAGCGGATCTTCGACAGATGCTTGGTCAGCGGGTCGCGCTTCGGCAGGTCAAATTCCGGGATACGGCCTTCCACCAGATCGACGAAGACATAAAAATGCTCGATCTTTTCAACGAAGCGTTTGTAATCCTGGAAATGCTCGCTGGCATTTTCCGGATTGCGACAGAAATCCATCAGCTCACGGCTCTGGTTTTCCACCACGCCAATGAGCTTGAGGGTTTCTTGTACAACCGGCTTGTTCACCGTCACGCGACGTCAATCCTTGCGTCTCTGCCCAGGTTGGCCGTCAGGCCTGCCGGGTATCGTGGCTGGGGAGGCCCCGAATTCTCGGAGCCACATTAGAATAATATTAGATGTAGCGCCTTGGCTCTGCAACAAGAGAGTGTGCAGGTTATTTTGTCGCCGGCAGCGGTTCCGGCAACGGATGCGGGGCGCAGAACAGGCCCTCGCGGCGCATATCGAAGCAATAGGCCCGCGCGCCATCACGATCAACAAAGCCGCCCAGCAGCACGCGCACAACCTTGCCACGGCTGCCGCCCAAATCCACCTCCACATAGCGTGGCGTCAGGCCCTGCAACACCGAATGGCGCCTGGCCAGAGCCGCCCAGCCGCGCTCGGCTTCGGCCATGGCCTTGAAACTGGCGATATGGCCGGCAAAATGCAGCATCGGCGGCGGCGGGGCCGGCGGGGCAACAGGTTCAGTCTGTATGACAGGCGGCGCAGGCGGCTCGGGTGCGGCCACTGGCTCTGGCGCCACCACAGGCGGCGGCTCCGGCGCGGCGCAAGCGGCCAGCAGCAAAGCCAGCAGCAGC
>DLGP01000139.1:18128-62436 GCA_002482765.1 Alphaproteobacteria bacterium UBA7691 | reverse complement strand
CCCTGCCACTGGCCGGAAGCGGCGGCCGGAAGCTCGGCGCGGCTGGCTTGGCGTCACTTCTCGCTGAGCTTGAACAGATTGCGGTCCAGCAAGGCATTGACCGACACTGTCTTGGTGCTGCTGGCATCGCGCTCATTGATGAGCTGCACATGCACCACATCCTCGCTCGGGAACTGGATCAATCGCGACACGCGCCATGTGAAACCCTGGCGCTGCTCAAACCGCTGGCCTGGAACGATGTCGTTGATTGTCAGCTTTGCCATGCGGCTTCCCTACTACTTTAGTGTAGGTAAACTAGCGGATTCAAATCCTGCCGCCAACCACCCCAAAGGTCGCAATCACGCCGGATGCTGGATATTAAAAATAAAAACCCCGCCGGCTTCGCTGCTATCAAGCAATTTATAACCCGCCGCCTCGCACAAAGCAGGAATATCGGCCTGGGTTGCCGGGTCGGTTGCCTCCACCCGCAGGCTGGCGCCCTTGGCCACATCCCGCATCGCCTTCTTGGTGCGCAACACCGGCAACGGGCAGGTCAGCCCGCGCAAATCCAACACCTGGCTCATCTCAGCGCCCCTTACCTTCACTTTTGCACGGTTGTTTATATAATTGCTATATCGGTTTTTGAAGCCCCACCCAGGCAAGTGGGCCAGGCAAGCTGGAGCAGGCCGCGATGAATGAACTACCGGTTGCGGCTGTGGTGAATGGCGGCGGCTTGCTGCTCGGGCTGGCTTTCGGCGCCCTGGTGCAGCGGACCAATTTCTGCACCATGGGCGCGATCAGCGACCTGGTGCTGATGGGTGATGCCAGCCGGCTGCGCGCCTGGCTGCTGGCCGCCGGCATTGCCATTCTGGGCAGCCAGGGCTTGCATATGAGCGGCCAGGTTGATCTTGCTGGCGCCATCTATGCCACCCCCAATCTGGGCTGGCTCGGCGCGCTGCTTGGCGGGGCGGCTTTTGGCTTCGGCATGGTGCAGGCCGGTGGCTGCGGCAGCCGCAGCCTGGTGCGGCTCGGCGCTGGCAATCTCAAATCCCTGGTTGCCCTGCTGGTGCTGGGCATCACCGCCTATGCCACCTTGCGCGGCCTGTTCGGCCCGGCGCGACAATGGCTGGAAGGCATCAGCGCCATTGATCTCAAGGCTTTTGGCATCAGCAGCCAAGCCCTACCGGTGCTGCTGGCCAAGGCCGGCCTGCCCGCCGAGCCGGCCCGCGCCGCCCTGGCCCTGCTGCTCGGCGGCGGCCTGGCCGGCTACGCCCTGGCCGATGCCGGCTTTCGCGCCAAGCCGCGGCTGATGTTGTCGGGCCTCGGCGTCGGGCTGATCGTGGTGGCCGGCTGGGCCATCACCGGCATTCTCGGCCGCGATGATTTTGACCCGACGCCGCTGGCCTCGGTCACTTTCGTCGCCCCCATCGGCGACAGCCTGGTCTATCTGATGACCTTCACCGGCGCGGCGCTGACTTTCGGCATCAGCAGTGTCGGCGGCATGATCCTGGGCGCCTTCATCACCGCCAAGCTGGATGGCAGTTTCCGCATCGAAAGTTTCACCAGCCGCGACGACCTGATCGGCCATTTGCGCGGCGGCGCCTTGATGGGCATCGGCGGCGTGTTTGCGCTCGGTTGCAGCATCGGCCAGGGCCTCACCGGGCTATCCACCCTGGCGCTGAGCAGTTTCCTGGCGATTGCCGGCATCGCCTTCGGCGCCGTGCTGGCCTTGCGCACACTAGAAGAAGGCAGCATCGCCGCCGCCTGCCGCGTCATGTTTGGCGCGCGTTGATTCAGCTGCTGTTTCTGCCAGTTATGCAATCGCCTCAATTGCCAACCGGCGAGAGCGCTAGATTTCCGACAGCGTTCAAAGCAAGGCAGTCGCCTTGATCATTTGCCGTGCAGCAAAAAATCATCAATGGCAACAAGGCAACGCTGAGGGGCGCCCTGCAATAGGGCCTGTCCCGTAGTAGTTGGATTCACATCGTTCAGCACATTCGCTTCATAATCCGCCTGCATCGTCGCAATGCGGTCTCGAAGGCGTGGCAGATTGTCCAGATTAACAGCAAAAGCTTGATTTGCCGCCGCGGGCAACAGTTGAGCGATTGCTCCAAGATCAAAAACATCGCGGCGCTTAAATTGGCTCGAACGATAGCGAATTTTCTTAGCGAGAATTTCCGCCGGCGTTTCAAGTTTGACGATCCAATGCTTGAACGGCCAATCGGTCGTTGGTGCCTCGGTCATCAGCTTGGAAATGAGGATATCGATTTCACCAAGCTCAGGTCCAAGCTCAAGCTTGAGGTAGTTACCGGGAAATTGCCAGGAGCCGTGATGCGCCGCGATTAATGCTTTTACGGCTGGATTCTTGTTGGGATTATAGTAATCGAAGACATCGGCCGACCGGTAGAATAGGTCGATGTCATAGCTGATCCGATGATTGATATGGACCGCCAGCGCCGTGCCACCACCGAACGAGAATGGCAGATGGTCTTCCAAGCCTGCTTCAATCTTTAGGATGGCCTCAAGCAGCTGCTGCCAGACGCTCGCGTGCCATTTCACGGATCCAATCGGCATGAGGGGCTTGCTCCAAATTCCAAAGCTTCTGGCTCGCTGCCAGTAATGGAAAATCCACGATGCCACCCAGAACTATGTCATGAATTGTCTCGGGCGCCACTTCAGTGAAAAAGGCCTCCACATGTGGGCGCCATTGCTCCTGTTCTGGCTCGATTAAGGCTTGCAGGAATGTCGCAGCATTAATGGGCTTGGGCCGCGGTACATTGATCGTGACCAGGGCACGCTGAAACGCCCCGCCCCCATCAACCAACTGACTGATCCGCTTTTGCAACGCTAATACACGCCCCTCCTCAGGCGAGAGCAAAATATCCCGCCGCACAAAACCTGCTTCCCGCTTCTTGCTGCGGTAACGCCGCATCCGGGCTGCAATGGTGCGATCCTTAGTCATGCTGAATGTATACCGGTATACGGTTGTTTTGATCAAGGGTAATTTTAATTTCGTAATATCACCGCCAGCATGCCGCGCGCCGCGATTTCGCGGCTGACGAAAGCGCGAACATAGCGGGTTGATCGCATCAACATCGCAGATGCGGTTTGCACGCTGATGCTGGCGGCGTTTATCCTGGCCGCACACGACAATTGAAGCCGCTTGAAGCGCCCGCATTTTTCCGGGCGCTGCCGTGATTATTTTTCACACACACACCAACACAAGAAAGGGGAAAACCATGCCGAACAGCCAGGAGGATTTTTCGTCCACCAATCAGAGCAAGGCGGATTTCAGCAGCATCTATGTGCAGCCCGATCCACGCAGCTATTTCCGCACCCTTGGTGGCCTGGGCTATGCCATCCCGCATCTGGCGCGGCCGATTTTTGACCAGGTGATCGAGGCCCGGCAGCGTGCCAAGGGCGGCCCGATCACGGTGCTGGATCTGGGTTGCTCCTACGGCATCAATGCCATCCTGATGAAATACGCGCTGAGCTACGACCAGTTGGTGGAGCGTTATGATGCGCTGGCACAGCAGACG
Organism: Alphaproteobacteria bacterium UBA7691; assembly: GCA_002482765.1. GTDB lineage: Bacteria > Pseudomonadota > Alphaproteobacteria > Ferrovibrionales > Ferrovibrionaceae > Ferrovibrio. The sequence goes on along the minus strand of DLGP01000139.1, from coordinate 58,918 downwards.
CTGACATCAAGCGAGTTATTGCAACTCGACAAACATTTCCTCGCCGCCTGGCCGCGCAAACGCGATATCCGCGTTATCGGCCTGGATGTTTCGCGCCAGGCGGTGGGTTATGCCGAAGCCTGCGGCGCGCTGGATATCGGCATTGTGGCCGATCTGGAAAACGATCCGGTGCCAGCCTGGGCGCTGCCGGAACTGGCCAAGGTGGACCTGATCGTTTCCACCGGCTGTGTTGGCTATGTCACCAGCAAGAGCTTTGAAAAACTGGTGGCATGCAGCGCGCAGGCGCCGTGGGTCGGCTCGTTTGTGCTGCGCATGTTTGACTATGCCGGCATTGCCCACACCCTGCGCGGCCATGGCCTGCAAACCGAAAAATTCGAGGGCGCCAGTTTTGTGCAGCGCCGCTTCCGCGACGAGGAGGAAATGCGTGGCACGCTGGACGCCCTGGCGCAGCGCGGTATCAGCCCGGCGGCCAAGGAAGCCGATGGCCTGTTCCATGCCGAATTCTTCTGCTCACGCCCACCGGCCATCTGCGCCGCCGAACCTGTGCAGAAACTGGTATCGGTCAGCAGCGGGGTGAACCGCAGCTATGGCAGGCGACCGCGCCAGAATACCAGTGCGCGTTCAGCCAAGGCAGCATCCCGCGCCCTGGCTTCCTGACCACTCACCGGATTTTGGCAACAAAGCAATTTGTTGCCAAAATCACTTTATTTATCAATCAGTTATTCGGTTGAAGCGACGCCGGACTTTCGTATAGTCATGGCGCATGAACACGGTTGGCGAAGCCTTCACCCTGGCGCTCAAGATGATGTGGCAGCTTGATGCCGAGCTGCTGCGCATTGTCTGGCTGTCGCTGCGGGTCAGCCTCACCGCCGTGCTGGTGGGCAGCCTGATCGGCCTGCCGCTAGGCGCCCTGCTCGCCCTCACCCGCTTTCCCGGCCGCAATGCCTGCATCGTGGTGCTGAATGCCTGCATGGGCCTGCCGCCGGTGGTGGTGGGATTGATCGTCTACCTGATCCTGTCGCGCTCCGGCCCGCTGGGCCAGCTTGGCTGGCTGTTCAGCCCGGCCGGCATGGTGGTGGCGCAGGTGGTGCTGATCACACCGATTGTGGCCGCGCTGTCACGCCAGATCATCGCCGATCTGTGGCGCGAATATGAGGAACAGTTGCGCTCGCTTGGCCTTACCCCGCTCAAGGCCATCGCCACCTTGCTGTGGGATGGCCGCTACAGCCTGTCCACCGCCGTTCTGGCCGGCTTTGGCCGCGCCATTGCCGAGGTTGGCGCCATCATCATCGTGGGCGGCAATATTGCCGGCGTCACCCGCACCATGACCACCGCCATCTCGCTGGAAACCAGCCGCGGCGACTTGGCCCTGGCAATGGCACTGGGCATTGTGCTGCTCAGCATCGCCATCGGCATCAATGCTGCCGCCACCACGCTGGGCAGCGCGGCGCAGCGGGCGCAGGGCGCGTGACCATGCATGCCCCTGCCACACTGCTGCCGCTGAATCTGGTGCAGGTCTGCTTCGAAGCCGGCGGGCAGCAGCTTATCAATGATGTGTCACTGAGCTTTGCACCCGGCCCGCCCACCATCATCCTGGGGCCGAATGGCGCCGGCAAAAGCCTGCTGCTGCGGCTGTGCCATGGCCTGCTGCACCCCAGCAGCGGCCGGGTGTTATGGCAGGGCAGCGCGGCGCAGAATGCCGATCTGCTGCGCTTCGGCCAGGCCATGGTGTTTCAGAAACCGGTATTGCTGCGCCGTTCGGCTGTGGCCAATGTGGAATTTCCGCTCAAGCTGCGTGGCATGCCGCGCCGGCAGCGCCGTGAACGGGCCATGGCAGCGCTGGAGCATGTTGGCCTGGCCGCTTTGGCCGAACGCCCGGCGCGGGTTTTGTCGGGTGGTGAACAGCAGCGCCTGGCGCTCGGCCGCGCCTGGGCCTTGGCGCCGCAAATCCTGTTTCTCGACGAACCCACCGCAGCGCTTGATCCGAATGCCACCCGGCAGGTGGAGGAGATCATTGCCGGCATCAGCCAGAGCGGCAGCAAGATCGTGATGACAACACATGATCTGGGCCAGGCCCGGCGCCTGGCCAATGAGGTGATCTTCCTGCATCGCGGCCGGCTGGCCGAGCGCAGCCCGGCCGCGGAATTTTTTAGCCAGCCGCGCAGCGAGGCGGCACAAGCTTTCCTGAATGGCGAGCTCACCTGGTGAATAGAGGAAACATCATGTTCAAAAAAATGCTGAGCCGCCGGCTCATTATCAACACCCTGGCCGCTGGCGCCCTGCTGTTCACGGCAGGCATTACAGAGGCACAGGAAAAATTCATTGTGGTGGCATCCACCACTTCCACTGAACAATCTGGCCTGTTCAGCCATATCCTGCCGATCTTCACCCAGAAAACCGGCATCGCCGTGCGCGTGGTGGCGCAAGGCACCGGCCAGGCGCTGAAGACCGGCGAAAAAGGCGATGCCGATGTGGTGTTTGTGCATGATGCCGTGGCAGAGCGGAAATTCGTAGATGCCGGCTGGGGCGTGGATCGCCGCCTGGTGATGTATAATGACTTCGTGATCGTCGGCCCGAAGGCCGATCCGGCCAAGGTGGCCGGCGGCAAGGATGCGCTGGCTGCCTACAAGAAGATCGCCGCCGCCAAGGCGCCGTTTGCTTCGCGTGGTGACAGTTCCGGCACCCATGCCGCCGAATTGCGGCTGTGGAAGGAAGCCGGCATAGAGCCCAAGGCCGGCGGCGACTGGTACCGCGAGACCGGCTCAGGCATGGGGCCGACGCTGAACACCGCCAGCGCCATGAATGCCTATGCCTATACTGATCGTGGCACCTGGCTGAATTTCAAGAATCGCGGCGAGCTCAGCATTGTTGTGGAAGGCGATACTCGGCTGTTCAACCAATATGGCGTGATGCTGGTCAATCCGGCCAAGCATGCCCATGTGAAGGTGGAGATGGCCAAGGCCTTCATCAACTGGCTCACCAGCAATGAAGGCCAGGCCGCCATCGCCAGCTACAAGATCGATGGCGAGCAGCTCTTCTTCCCGAATTACAAGCCGGGCGCGCAGGCGAGCTGATCCGCCGCAGCATCTGGCCACCCCTTCCGGAATGGCGCGAAACTGCGTAACGTCGCGCCATGTTCCGCTCTCTCCTGGCAGCAATGCTGCTCTGGCTTGCCGCCCTTGTGCCTGCCGCCGCACAACCCTTGCGGCTGGCCACCGGCAATGATTATGCGCCCTTTGCCGATGCGCGAGAGCAGGAGGGCGGTGTTGCCATCGCCTTGGTGCGGGAAGCCTTTGCCAATGTTGGCCGCGAGGTGCTGCTGACCTATACCACCTGGGCTCGCGCCCTGGAGGAAACCCGGCTGGGCCGCTTTGACGCCACAGCGCCTTTTGTGCCCTCGCCGGAACGCCAGGCGGTTTTCCACTATTCCAGCGTTTTACTGCCAATCGACAGCTTCGTGATGACCAGTTCCGGCCGCGACCCGGACCAGCCGCTGGCGGCGCTGATCGGCGAGAGCAGCCGATTACCGCGCAGTTGCCTGCCGCTGGGCTGGAATCAGCCGGTGCTGCGGCCGCTGCTGGAGCAAGGCCGGGTCGAGCGTGTGGAGGCACAACAGGCCGGCTCGTGCCTCAAGATGTTGCTGGCCGGCCGGGCCGATTATTTCATCGTCAACAAACCGGTGGCGTGGCACCTGATCCGCAACGAGCGTTTGATCGCGCAGCAATTCCGTTTTTCGCAGCGGCCGGTGGCAAATAACAGCCTGCATCTGATCATTCCGCTTGATCGGCCAGACAGTATCGCGTTGATGGCCGATTTCGAACGTGGCCTGGCCATGCTGCGGGCCAGTGGCCGGGCGCAAATCCTGCTGGCGCGACTGGCGATGCCGGGCTGATATCATGTGCGGCCGCTTCGCCCTCACGGTGACAATGGAGGTGTTGGCGCAGATGCTGCCGGTGCCGGAGCGGCCCAATCTGCCGCCGCGCTGGAATATTGCGCCGACACAAAGCACCTTGGTGGTTATCCGGCAGGCCGATGGCAACCATCTGCGCATGATGCGCTGGGGCTTTGCCGGCGCCAACAAAACCCCGCTGATCAATGCCCGCGCCGAAACCGCCGCCAGCAAACCCAGCTTCCGCGCCGCCTTTGCTGAGCGGCGCTGCCTAGTGCCGGCTGATAGTTTCTATGAATGGCAGCCGCTGGGCGATGGGCGCAAGCAGCCCTGGCGTGTTGGCCTGCGCGGCGGCGCGCCGTTCTGCATGGCCGGCTTATGGCAAGAAGCCATGGGCAAGGATGGTGTGCCGGAGCCACACTTCACCATCCTCACCATCCAGGCCAATGCCTATCTGGCGCCGCTGCATGAACGCATGCCGATGATCCTGGCGCCGGAGCAATATGCCCGCTGGCTGCAAGAAGGCGATGCAGCGCCAGACCTGCTGCGGCCCTATCCGGCCGAGGCGATGGCGCGCTATCGCGTCAGCGATATGGTCAATGCGGTGAAAAACGACGAGCCGGCATGCTTCGCGCGGCTGAACGCCACCGGCTAGATTTTTTAAGGCAGGCGACCACGCAACACGGTCACCAGCACTTCGGCCAGCACAGCCAGATCAATCGGCTTGACGATGTAATCAGCGAAGCCCGCCGCCTTGGCGCGTTCAATATCCTGCGGCAGTGCATTGGCGCTGACCGCAACCACCGGAATCCGCGCCAGGGCGGGATTCTGGCTCAGTTGCCGCAGCAAGGAATAGCCATCCTCGCCCGGCATGTGGATATCGGTGAGAATCACATCCGGGCGATGCTGCTCCGCCAGCGCCAGGCCAGCTTGCACATTGGCAGCCTCGATCAGCCGCAGGCGCGGCATGGTGGCCAGCACATGCTGCATCAGCAGGCGATTATTCGGATTATCCTCCACATAGAGCACCGTCGCCTGCACTGCTTGCAATGAAGTGCCAATCAGTGCCGGCCCCGCACCCTGCGAAAAAGCGGCGGCGCGCGCAATTGGCAGGTCTACCCAGAAGCGGCTGCCCTCGCCCGCCACGCTGGTGAAACCAACCCGGCCACCCATCAATTCCGCCAACCGTTTGCTGAGTGACAGGCCGATGCCGCTGCCCTCAATCGCCAGTGTCTCGCGCCCCAGGCGATTGAACGGCTGAAATAATTCAGCCTGCCGCTCGGCCGGGATGCCAAGTCCGGTATCGTTTACCGCGATCCGCACCCAGGTATCGTCGATCACCGCAAAATCAAACCAAACACGGCCTTGATGGCGATTATACTTCACCGCATTGGAGCCGAAGTTGATCAAGATCTGGATCAGCCGCGTGCGATCCAGCAGCACCGGCGGCATCGTGGCGCCAAAATCACCAGCCTCGATCTGCACACCATGCCGCGCAGCCTCGCGCCCGAGTGCCGCCATCACCGATTTCATCGCCTCCACCACTGACACACTTTCGCGGTCAATGGATAATTTTCCAGCCTCGATCTTGGCCAATTGCAGGATGTCGTCGATCAGATTCAGCAGATGCCGGCCGCTGACGATGATCGCCTCGGCGAATTCCCCTTGCTTCTGGGTCAAGGCGCCGTAAAAGCCGCCCTGCAACAACTGGCCAAAACCCAGAATGCCATTCAGCGGCGTGCGCAATTCATGGCTCATTGCCGCCAGGAAATCCGACTTGGCCTGATTGGCCAACTCGGCTTCCTGCTTGGCAGCCCGCAATGCCTGCTCCACAGCCAGGCGTCGTTTTGCCTGCATCGCCAGCATGAAACCAAGCAGCGCAATCAGCACCACCAGAATACCCACCAGCGGCGCACGGCGCAGCGCATTGTCGCGCGAGGCGGCATACACCTCACCCTCATCCAGCGCCGCCAGCACAATCAGCGGATAGCCTTGCAGCCGGCGAAAACTGACAATATGCCGCCTGCCATCCGGTTCAAAAACCATTGTGCTGCTGCCGGCCGCCACAGCTTCGGCCTGGCGCGCCAGTTCGGCGCTGAAGGGAAAAACCTCAGCGATATCGGCAGGCTGGAATGGCCGATGCGCCAGCAATCGGCCCTGGCCGGTCATTAACGCAATGACGCCGTGGGCGCCAATGTCAAAGGAATCGAAATAACGCTGGAAACTCGCCAGATCGATCGGCGCGATGACCAGACCGCCGAAACTGCCATCCGGATTGTTCACCCGGCGTGTCAGCGGGATCACCCAGCTATTACTGGCGCGGCCAAATACCGGCATGGCAATGAACAGCCCCTTGTCGGCCACGGCCTGATGATGCTGGTAAAAATCACGGTCGATATAAACCGTTCGCTGTGGCACCGCCTGGGAATCGACCTGCGACACACCAAGCGCATCAATATAGAGAATGCGCCGCACCAGCGGCATCGCCTCGGCCTGAGCCTGTAATACCTGATGCAATCGCTCCAGCGCCGCCTCACCGGTGCCTTCCTGCTCGATGCGCAGCGCCAAGCCGGTCAGCACAGTATCAATGGTCTGGAAAGCATCGGCGGCATGCTGCTCGGCAGATCGCGCCAGATTCTCGGTGGTGCGTCGGGCATCGCGGGCATCGCCGTTGCGATCAAAGACAAAATTCGCAAATTCGAGGGCCAGGATGGCAGCGCAAACCAGGCCAACAAAAGCAACGATGGTCGATTGAATCGACACCCGCCCCAGACCGGCCCAGTATCGCCGCCATACCTCGCGCATTGCCGTCGCCATGCCGCGATACCCTCAATATCCGCATGCCCCATGCGGTGTGTGGAATTCCCCCCGACGACATGGGCGCGGATTTGTGTTCCGTCTACGCCATGGGCCTCATGCAGTATCCTACACGAATTTGCGGCTCGTTTTTGTTGTGGATTTCGCCTGAGAGAAAATTTCTTCGATCAAAGGCCAAGAGAGACTCCCTCAGGAAGCAATAAAAACCCACCTCACATATATAAGTTGCAGGTGAAGTGCTTGCGTTGTTAAGCGCGTCAGAGTTTCGGCGCCTCACCCTGCACCCGCACATGATGCGCCTTCAATTCACGCACACTCTTGCAGCCACAGGCATGGGCGATGGCTTCCACATCATGCAGCACCGCCTTGGCATAGTTCGCCACCCGCACCGCCTTGCGAGTCGGATCAAGGCCGCGCATGAAACGTGGTTCGTTGGAGGTGACGCCGGTGGGGCAATGGCCGGTATTGCATTTCATCGCCTGGATACAACCCAGTGCAAACATGTAGCCACGCGCCGAAACAACAAAATCGGCGCCCTGGCACAAGGCCCAGGCCACTTTGTCAGGTGTCAGCAGCTTGCCGGAAGCGATGATGCGGATGCGCGTGCGCAAGCCATATTGCCGACGCTTGGCCGCCAGCAGCGGCAATGCCTGCACAATGGATTGGCCGACATAATCCGCCAATGGCGCGGGTGCCGCGCCAGTGCCGCCCTCGCCGCCATCCAGCTGGATAAAATCCGGTGCCTCAATCGAGCGTTCGCGCAGATATTCAAACAGGCGATCAATGAAGCTGTCATCGCCCAGCGCCATCTTCAGGCCAACCGGCTTGCCGGTGACGGCGCGCACCCGGGCAATGAATTGCACCAGCGACGGGATATCAATGATTTCCGGATGCCGGCTGGGCGAGATTGAAGCCTTGTGCGGCTCGATCAGGCGGATCGCGGCGATTTCCTCATTCACTTTGGCTGCCGGCAGGATGCCGCCGCGCCCCGGCTTGGCGCCCTGGCTCAGCTTGATGCAGAACATCTTCACCTGCGGCAAGGCGGCGATGGCGGCCAGCTTGGCATCATCCAGCTTGCCATCCTTGTCGCGCACGCCGTATTTCGCCGTGCCGATCTGGAACACGATGTCGCAATTACCCTTGAGATGATGCGGCGACAGGCCGCCTTCGCCGGTATCAAGCCAGATGCCGGCCAGCGCCGCCCCTTCCGACAAGGCAGTTACCGCCGCCGACGACAATGCGCCGTAGGACATGCCGGAAATATTGAAAAAGCTTTTTGGCTTGTAGGGATTGGCCACCACGCCACGCCCGATCCACTTGCCGGTATAGGCCTCCACCTCGTCGTCATTCACCGGAAAGGCGGAATGCAGGAAATAGATATGGCCGGGCTGCTGTGCATCCACCTCGGAGCCGAAGGCGACGTAATTCGACACCGCCTTGGCCGAACGATACACCCAGGCCCGGGTCAGCCGGTTGAACGGCCGCTCTTCCCAATCAGCGGTGAACCAGTATTGGCGGAAATATTCGCCAAGATTCTCCATCACATAGCGAAAGCGGCCATAGATCGGAAAATTGCGCCGGATCGCATGGTCGCGCTGCACCCAGCGGTCATAGATATAGAAATAGACAAACACGCCGCCCGCCAAGACGGCGAGGCCCCCCAGCACCCACCACATGCCACCCTCCTGGAAACCAGCCCCTCGAAACGAGACGAAGTATAATTATTAATTGTTGCCGAAATTATAGGCGCTTGCTGGCGGCATTTGCCAGAGCCAAGTGAGTTCATGCTTGTTGTGATGCAGGTGCAGCAGATGCGAACCAGGGATCGCGGCAAAAGCTGCCGCCGTGGCATGATCGGTTTCGCCCTGGAATTTCAACGTGCAGATCATGCGCCGTGCCTTGCCGGCAGCGATCCAGCGCTGCACCAGGGCCAGCAGCCGCGCCGGATAGCAGATCACATCCGAACAGAGCCAATCCACCGCCGGTTCATGGCGCGGATCAAGCGCAAAGGCACTGCCCTGGCGCCAGGTGACGCCCGGCATGGCGGCAACCTGCGGCGCCAGCGGCGCCTTGTCGACAGCGCCAACGCTGGCGCCGAGGCTGGCCAGCACCCAGGTCCAGCCGCCCGGACAGGCCCCCAGGTCAAGGCAAGCCTCGCCAGGCTGCGGCATCGCGCCATCATGCAGCAGCGCAAAACGGCTCAGCGCCTCCCAGAGTTTGAGATAAGCCCGGCTTGGCGGGCCTTCACGATCCTCGATGAACTGCCATTCGCCATGCGGCAGCGGGCTTGAACAGGCCGGCGCTGCCAGCAACCGGTCTGGCGCCAGCAGCGTGAAACTGCCCATTGGCGCGGCCGGCGGCAATTGGCCAAAACGCAGCGGCTTGGCCGAAACATGCGGCAGCTTTTCCACAATCAGCTTGGCGCGGCGATGATGCAGCGGCGCATAGGCGGCCCAGTTGCGCTGCATGGCCTTGAGCTTTGTCGCCGCCTCGCCAATCGAGGCGATCGGGATTTCCTGAACATCCTGCCAGATATTCGCAGCCCAGGCGGCCGGGCGCGGCGCCCCCTCGGCCAGCAGAAGGCGGCCATGCTCGGCCACCACGGCAGCGCCGAGTTCGGCGCGCAGATCAGCCTCAAAACCTTCTGGGGCGAGATATCCGGTGAGCATGCTGCTGACTACAGCGCCCGGCGCCGGCTTGCAAGCCGGCTTATGCTGGCGTCAGCGCCGCGAATTGGTGGTGTTGCGCGACGGCTGGATACCGGTGCTGCCGGCAGCGGGCGACACGGTCATGTCGATCTTCGAACCATACAGCGACTGCTTGTTGATCAGGATCGAAGCAACCCGGTCACCCTGGCCGGAAAGATACGTGAGTTGACTGATCTCGGAACGCACCACGGCCACTTCGGTCCAGCCATGATTGATCATCTCGCGCCGGACAAAATCGAACATGTCATCCGAACTGGAATTGATCGTATAGGACAGCCGACCAATCCAACGCTCGCCCTCGCCCAGAATGATGGTGCGGTTGGAATCAAGACTATAGCCATCCGGCAGCGCGATACCGGCAATCTGCGGCGGCGCGGCGCGCGAGGTGGTATCGGCCCGGGTGGTGCCGCCACCGCCGCCAAGCTGCGTGTTGCTACAGCCGGCAAGCAGGGCGCCAACGGCAATAAGGGTGGCAAAGCCCATGGCTCGAGTCTTCATGGATACGCTCTCTCGGTCACGGCGAATCGGGTGACGAATAATTTACCATACTTGGGCGTTCTCTGCCGCCCTGCAATTTCAACCCTGCCGACCTGCGATACTTGCCGCGTTTTCAACCCAAAAGCACATCCTTGGCGCGATTGATCTGTGATGCGAGGTAATTCGAACCACCATGATCCGGATGCGCCGTGCGCATCAGGCGACGATGCGCGGCACGAATTTCTGCCTCCGGGGCGCCCGGCGCCAAGCCAAGGACTTCATAGGCCTGCTCGCGGCTCATCATGCCGCCTGTGGCGCCATGATCGGCAGTATCAACACCGGGCGGCGCCTGCTGGCGCCAATCCGGCCCCAGGCGGCGTTCAAGATAGGCTTCCAGCAAGGGCAGCGAGGCGGCATCGGCGGCGGCGCAATCACGCAGCAGGTCAAACAGCGCCGCCGCTTCCAGATCGGCCAGCCGGCGGCCGGCGAAGCGGCCCTGCCGCACCTCGCCATGCATCACGCCGCTGGCGAGGTTCAGCCGCATCACCAGCCAGGCGGTTTCCACCACGGATTCCTGATCCGGCGATGGCGCTTCCTGGCCGGTGCGGGCGCGGCTCCAGCCACCGGCGCCGGGGCCGCCGAAAAAGCCGCTGAACAGGCCGGCAAAACGCCCCTTGCCAAACATTGCCGCCGAACCCAGCGCCACCAGGCTGCCCATATCGATGCGGCCGCGCATGAACAGGAAAGCCGCCAAGCCGCCCAGTGCAATGCCCAGGCCCACCCGGATGCCCTTGGCCATCACCTTGGGATCAAGCTGCACCAGCAGCTTGCCGCCGAACAGGAACAGCGCCAAAGCAGCCAGGCCGATGCCGAAAGCGAGCACCATGGCGGCTCAGCCGATCTGGCTGGTCAGGCGGCGCAATTCGGCGCTGCCCTTGGCGCTGTAATCATTCAATGCGCGCTGGCCGCCAGCCGCATAAATCGCCACGGCAGTGAGAAATTGCAGCAGCAAGGCGGCGCTTTCCGCATCAAAACTGGCATAGGCGCCGCGCGTCAGCCGCGCCATGGCCTGGAAACAGGCTTTGGCATTCGGCTCGGCGCCTTCCTGAAAGGCAAAGACCGGCACACCAAGCAGCGCCAGTTCGCCGGCCCGGCCCGCCACCTCGTCGGCGCTTTCCTCCAGGCAATCGCCAACATAGACCAGGGCATTCACTTTCGCTCCTCGCCCTGCTGCCTCGCGGGCCTCGGCGGCGGCATGGCGCAGCACCCGCTCGATCTGGGTATGGCCGCCAACACACTCGACCTGGCGCATCAGGCGCAGCAGCGCCGGCGCTTCCGACACCCAGGGCGAGGCGCGGCATTCGCCCATGCCGCGAAAAAACACCAGTTGGACATCCAGGCCGCCAAGATCGGCCACCGCCTTGAACATCTCGGCCTGAATATGCTGCGCCTGGCGCCAAGAGGCTCCTCGGCTGGCGGTGGCATCCATGGCAAAGATCAGCCGGCCACGGCCAGCACCCGGAACCTGCCGGGGCGCCAGGGCTGCCTGGCGCAGAAAAGCGTCTACCGCCCGCCTGTCGGTGTTGCCGGGCAGTGTGTTGCCGCGCTTATCCATTGATCCGCCTGTCATGCATAAACATATAGAGAGCGCGAAATCGCTTTGCCAGGGCGCATCGTCTCATTTCCGGCTGCATTTAGGGTTGGCCTGCGCCGCCACACTGGTTAAGCTGCCCAACCGGCGGGGCGCACGCAGCGCCCAAGACCGCGATAAACAGGAGGAACAAAGATGATGCGTTTCACGCAACTGAAGGCTATCGGCTTGGCTGCCGCCGTGGTGGTGGGCATGGCAGGCGCCGCTGCCGCGCAGCCGAAGTCGCTCACGCTCGGCACCGCCTCGGTGGGCGGCACCTATTTCATTTATGGCGGCGTGGTGGCCACGCTGCTGACCGACACGATCGGCATCAATGTTTCCACCCAGCAGACCCAGGGTCCGAACCAGAACATCATCCTGGTGGATGGCGGCGCCATCGAACTGGGCATGACCACCATGGGCATCGCACTCCAGGCCTGGAATGGCACCGGCGAATGGACCAAGGGCAAGAAATACAGCAATGTCCGCGCCCTGTTCCCGATGTATGACACGCCGTTCCATTTCGTCACCACGGAAAAGACCGGCATCAAGACCGTGGCCGAAATGGCCGGCAAGAATATCGGCGCCGGCCCCAAGGCCGGCACACCGGGCACCTACTTCCCGATCATGTTCGAAACCCTGGGCATCAAGGCCAACTGGCGCTTCGGCCAGGCTTCCGACATGCAGAACCAGCTGGCCGATGGCTTGCTGGACGTGTTCGCCTTCGCCGCCGGCCTGCCGATTGCCGCCTATTCGGAAATCGAGGCGCAGCGCCCGGTGCGTTTCATCTCCTTCACCGATGCCCAGCTTGGTGCCTTGAAAAAGGCGATGCCGGAGCTTTCCGACAGCACAATCCCGAAGGGCACCTACAAGACCCTGGCCGAAGACCAGAAGACCTTGGGCGTGTATAATTTCGGCATCGCGCACAAGAACCTGCCGGATGACGTGGCCTACAAGATCGTCAAGGCAGTGCTGGAAAACAACGACCGCATGGTGAAGGGCCACTCGGCCGCGGTGGAAACCGTGGCTGCCAATGCCTCGCGCAATGGCTTCCTGCCGTTCCATCCGGGCGCCGTGAAGTATTACCAGGAGAAGGGCATCAAGCTGAATCCAGCCGCCATGCCGGCGAGCTGATCCAGTTGAGTTGACGCATCGACAAGCCGCCATCATGCGAGACATGGTGGCGGCCTCTTTGTATCTGGGTATCAGGGTATCTGGCGCCGGGCCATTGCATGTCTGGCGCCAATAAAAAAAGCGTAACAGGGGGATTAGTGATGGCAAAAGCACCACAGGAAACGGTTGACCTTGCGGCAGCCGACAAATTTGAATTCACCGGCTTCAAACGCGATTTGCCCGGCCTGCCCGGGCTGCTGTTCTACTGGCTGTGCGTTTCCTTCACCGTGTTTCACCTGCTGGTGCTGAATGTCTTCCCGCTTGATTCGATCATGTTCCGCGCCATCCATGTCGGCTGGGGCGGCGTGCTGTGCTTCGGGCTTTATGCCAGCAAGGCCGGGCGCTCGCTCAACCGCGTGCCGCTGATCGATTGGGCCTTGCTGCTGCTTTCCATCGCCTGCGCCGGCTATGTGTCGTATTACATAGATGAGTTGCAGTTCCGCGCCGGCGCGCTGTATGAGCCGGGCGATGTGGCTGCCGGCTTCATCGGCACTCTGCTGATCCTGGAAATGACCCGGCGCACCGCCGGCCTGGCCTTGCCGATCATTGCCGGCGTGTTCATCCTGTATTGCTTTATCGGCCCCTGGTTGCCCGGCATCCTGTATCACAAGGGCTTCAATTTCGGCTTCTTCTTCTCCTACATCTATTCCGATCAGGGCATCTTCGGCGTCACCACCCAGGTTTCATCCAGCTATATCGTGCTGTTCATCACCTTCGGCGCCTTCCTCACCGTGTCGAAGGCCGGCGACTACATGAACGACCTCGCGGTTTCGCTGGTTGGCTGGGCACGCGGCGGCCCGGCCAAGGTGGCGGTGCTTTCGGGTGTGCTGTTCGGCACCATCTCGGGCAGTGCGGTGGGCAATGTGGTGGCCAGCGGCATGATCACCATCCCGATGATGCGCCGCGTCGGCTATGATCGCTCCACTGCCGGCGCCATCGAGGCCACCTCCTCCACCGGCGGCCAGATCACACCGCCGGTGATGGGCGCCGGCGCCTTCCTGATGGCCGAGATTACCGGCATCGCCTATACCGAAATCGCCCTGGCGGCCGTGATCCCCTGCTTCCTGTTTTATGTTGCCTGCTATGTGCATTGTGATCTGCATGCGGTGAAGAACGGCCTGCGCGGCCTGCCGCGTGCGGAACTGACCCCGATCACCGTGATGCTGCGCAAGGTCTATTTGCTGGCGCCGATCTTTGTGCTGATCTGGGCGCTGATGGCCGGCTATTCCGAATTCCGCGCCGGCACGCTGGGCCTGATCTCGGCCCTGGTGGCAAGCTGGATCAGCCGCGAGCATCGTATGGGGCCACGCGCCACGCTCGATGCCCTGGCCATTGCGGCGCGTGAAACCGCGCAATTGGTGGCGATCTGCGCCTGCGCAGGCATCATCGTGGGTGTTATTGCGCTCACCGGTGTGGGCGGGCGCTTCTCGCATCTGATCCTCAGTGTGGCCGGCGAAAATCAGATCCTGGCGATGTTCTTCGCCATGTTCATTTCGCTGATCCTGGGCATGGGCATGCCCACCACGGCAGCTTATGCGGTGGCGGCCTCGGTGGTGGCACCGGGCCTGATCCGCATCGGCATCGAGCCGCTGGTGGCGCATATGTTCATCTTTTATTACGCCGTGATCTCGTCGATCACACCGCCGGTGGCTTTGGCCTCCTTCGCTGCCGCCGCCATCGCCCAGGCCGATCAATGGCGCACCTCGATGATCGCGGTGAAGCTGGGCCTGGCCACCTTCATCGTGCCGTTCATGTTCTTCATCAGCCCGGCTCTGCTGGCGCAGGGTGAGTTGATCACCATCCTGCATGTGGTGGCCACGGCAACAGCCGGCGTGTTTTTCCTCGCCTGCTCCACCGAAGGCTGGCTGAATGGGCCGATTGCCCTGCCGCTGCGCGTGCTGCTATTTGCCGGCGCCATCATGCTGATCGTGCCGGAAACCATCACCGACTTTGTTGGCCTGGGCTTGGGCATCGGCATCTGGGTGTTCCAGCGGATGCGCCATGGCAGCGATCCCGGCGCCAAGGTGCCGTCACCTGCGATTAGCCGGTAAGGCGGCGCCATAAAAAAGCCCGGCCATCGCTGGATGGCCGGGCTTTGTTTTGCCTGCTTGGCTGGGCTCACTCTTCCTGGAAGGCTTCCTCGCGCTTCTTGCGGATCGAGGGCAGCAGAACCACCACCAGCGCCAGCAAGGCCAGCACCAGCATGGTGGCGCTGATCGGCCGGGTGAAGAACACCGTTGGATCACCGCGTGACAATGTCATGGCGCGGCGCAGATATTCCTCCATCATCGGCCCGAGGATGAAGCCGAGCAGCATCGGCGCCGGTTCGCATTCCAGCTTGGCGAAGGTGTAACCCAGCAGGCCGAAGCCGGCCATCATGAACACATCGAAGGCGCTGTTATTGAGGCTGTAAACCCCGATGGCGCAGAAGACCAGGATGCCGGGAAACAGGATGTGATACGGGATGGTGAGCATCCGCACCCACATGCCGATCAGCGGCAGGTTCAGCACGATCAGGAAGAAGTTGCCGATCCACATCGACACGATGATGCCCCAGAACAGCTGCGGCTGTTCGGTCATCACCGCCGGGCCGGGCTGGATGCCCTGGATGATCATGGCGCCGATCATCAGCGCCATCACCGGGTTGGACGGGATGCCCAGGGTCAGCATCGGGATGAACGAGGTTTGCGCGCCGGCATTGTTGGCCGATTCCGGCGCCGCCACGCCCTCGATGGCACCCTTGCCGAAATTCGCCGAATTCTTGGACAGCTTCTTTTCCAGCGAATAGGCGGCGAAGGATGACAGCATGGCGCCGCCACCAGGCAGGATGCCAAGCGCCGAACCCAGCGCCGTGCCGCGCAGGATCGGCGCCACAATCGCCTTCAAATCCGCCTTGGTCGGCATCAGGCCGGTGACACTTTTAATGAAAACGGCACGTTCGCTTTCATCCTCCAGATTCTTGATGATCTCGCCCAGGCCGAACATGCCCATCGCCACCACGACAAAATTGATGCCATCGGCCAGTTCAGGCGTATCAAAGGTGAAGCGCGGCACACCGGAATTCACATCGGTGCCAACCATGCCGATCAGCAGGCCGATCACGATCATGCCGATGGCCTTGAGCAGCGAGCCATGTGCCAGCACCACCGAGGCGACAAGGCCAAGCACCATGAGCGAGAAATATTCCGCCGGCCCGAATTTCAGCGCAATCTCGGCCAAAGGCGGCGCGAATACGGCCAGCAGGAAAGTGGCCACCGTACCGGCAAAGAACGAACCGATGGCGGCGGTGGACAACGCCGCGCCGGCGCGGCCCTGGCGCGCCATGGCATAGCCATCCAATGCCGTGATCACCGATGAACTTTCACCCGGCAGATTGATCAGGATCGCCGTGGTGGAGCCGCCATATTGGGCGCCGTAATAGATGCCGGCCAGCATGATCAGCGCCGAAACCGGCGGCAGGGCAAAAGTGGCCGGCAGCAGCATGGCGATGGTGGCCACCGGGCCAAGGCCGGGCAGCACACCGATCAGCGTGCCAAGGAATACGCCGCCCAGGCAATAGAACAGGTTGATCGGCGTGAGCGCGGCATCCAGGCCAATGGAGAGATTTTGCAGCAATTCCATGATCGGATACCCCTTACTCGCCGCCCAGCCACGGGCCGATGATCGGAATCGGCAAGCCCAATCCCTTGATGAACACCACGGCGCAGAACAGCGCCAAAGCCAGCATCATGATGGCGGTGTTCTTGACCTTGAAATGCACCGAGCCGATGGCGCTGATCAGCACCAGCAGGGCCACCGAAACCACCAGGCCGCCCTGGCGCACCAGCAGGCCAAACACCACGCAGGCGATGATGATCAGCACCAGGCCCTTGCCGGCAAAACCGCTGATCCGTTCGCCCTGGGTGATGAAGCCGCGCAGCATCACCACCGCCCCGATCAGGCACAAAGCGCCGGCCAGCACGGTCGGGAAAAACGCCGGCCCCATGCGGCGGGCGGTGCCGAACGAATAATCCTGCCCGACCCACAGAAACCCCAGGCCAACCACCAGGAATAACAGCCCGGACCAGAAATCTTTCGGATTGCGGATCAACCCCTGCATTGCGCCCCCCTTAGGCGTTTGCGGCCTTAACGACCGGTAAGCACTTCCGCCATACGCTTACGCCTGCCCCGCTGCAAGCGGAACAGGCGTATCGTTTACGACAAATTACTGCATTATGGCCGAAACTTAGTCGGCATATTCACCGGCAGCCTTGATCACCGGCGCCCATTTGGCGATTTCCGCCTTCAGATGCGCGCCCAGGGCGGCCGGGGTGGCACGATCCTGGCTCACCGGCTCGGTGCCCAATTCAGCAAAACGCTGCACCACGGCCGGATCCTTCAGCGCCGCCTGCAACGCACCGGCCAGCTTGTCGACCACCGGCTTCGGCGTGCCCTTCGGCGCATAGACGCCATGCCACACCGCCACTTCAAAGCCCGGCAGGCCGGCGCTGTCCAGCGTCGGCAGGTCGGGCAGAGCCGGCACCTTGGTCTTGGTGGTGACACCATAGGCCTTGATCTTGCCGCCCTTGATCTGGCCGGTGGTGTTGGTGGTCTGGTCGCACATCAGGTCAATCTGGCCGCCCAGCAGGTCGTTCATCGCCGGGCCGGTGCCCTTGTAGGGCACCGTGGTCATCTGGGTCTGCAACGCGCTCATCAGCATCAGGCCGCAGAGATGCGACGCCGCGCCAACGCCGGCATTACCATAGGAAACCTTGTCCTTGTTGGTCTTGATATAGGTGACCAGCTCCTTGAAATCCTTCGGCGGCAGGTCGCCCTTGGCCACCAGGGTCATCGGCACGTCGGTGACCAGACCAATCGGCTCAAAATCGTTGATGGTGTCATAGGGCAGCTTGCGATACAGCGTGGCGCTGGTGGCCTGGCCGATATGATGCAGGAAAATGGTGTAGCCATCGCCGGCCGAACGCGCCACGCGGGCCGCGCCGAGCGTGCCGCCGGCACCGCCGACATTCTCCACAATGATCTGCTGCTTCAGGCTGGTGCCCATCGACTGCGCCAGCAGGCGGGCAACAGTATCGGTCGGGCCGCCGGCCGCAAACGGCACGATCATGGTGATGGTCTTGGTCGGGTAATCCTGCGCCTGGGCGGCAGTACCAGCCAGGGCGGCCAAGCCAGCAAGGCCGGCGAGCAGCTTGTTCATGTGAAGTCTCTCCCTATTATTGCGCCAGCCCGGCGGACATCGCAGGGTCAGGCGTAAATCGGTCGTTAATATTGTTGCGCGAGGCCGCGCTGGCAAGCCTTTTTATGCAACGCTGGGCCGCATTTACAGCCATTTTACGAATTTCGGACTTACGAATCCGTAACCAGATTAAGCCCGAGCAGCAGGTTGCGCACTTCCTGCCGGGCGGCGGCCTGGGCCATGTTGATGCTGCCGGTCTGGTCAAGATCAAGCAGGGTCAGGCCGGAGAGGAATAATTCGCGGAAAATCACCCGTTCCGACAGACCGGGCAGGAAACGGAAACCCACCCGCTTTTCCAGCGCCTGCAACACCTGGCCAACATGGCGCTTGTTGCGGGCATCGAGATGCGACACGCGGTTGCGGATCACCACCCAGTCGATGCTCTGGCGATCCCGGTTGAAGCGCTGCTTGCGCTGTTCCCACACCATCTCGGCATAGCGGCTGGGTTTCAGCACGCGCAGGGTTTCGGCATCCACTGTGGCCAGCAGGTCCACATCGATGAAGCTGTCATTCACCGGGGTGATCAGCAGATCGGCATGGGAATGGCCCAGCCGCGCCAGGAAAGTGTCGCTGCCGGGGCAATCCACCAGCAGGAAATCATGATCCGGCCCCAGCCGGGCCAGTTCGGCCTCAAACCGCGCCGCCTCGTCGGCCTCGGCCTCGGCACGGCTCGGCAATTCGCTGGGCGTCACCACCACATGCGCCGGCATCGCCAGGCGCAGGCCATGTTTGCTGATATAGGCCTGCCGGTTTTCCAGATAGCGCGTCAGCGTGCGCTGGCGCCCATCCAGATCAATGGCAGCAACCCGGCCGCCTTCCAGCAGCAGGCCGATCAGCACATGCATCGACGTGGTGGATTTGCCCGAACCACCCTTCTCATTGCCTACAACGATGATCCGCGCCATCGTTTACAGCAGCCCCAGGCTGCGTAATTCCGCCATCAGTTGGGGCGGCAGATCGGCGGCGCCTTCACCGGCTTGGCTCAGGTCAGGCGGCGCATCGGCCTCTTCCAGATAGCGCCAGCCCTGATGCGGCCGGCGCGGCTGCGGCAACACCGGCACCAGGCGCGCCTCCAGTTTGATGGCACAATGCGGGCCATCATCCAGCGTCACATTATCCAAAGCCAGAATGCGGGTGCGGGCACAAAGCTGGCCCTTCACCACCCAATAAAGCGAGCCGCCGCCCAACACCTCGGCATCACGCTTCGGCCGGTGCCGTGTCACATGCGTGAAATGCCCCGGCTGCTGCTTGCCCTTGGCGCCTTCCGCACGCGCCGCCAAGCGTTCGCGGAAATGCTCCAGACTTTCGATTCCGACCGCAAGTTTAAGCAGATGAACCGGCATCACACCTTCGATTTCAAAGCCTTGGCCACACTGGATACCGGCGGACGGCCGAGTTTCTCGGATATCCACCAGGCGGTGCGGACCAATTGCTTGAGATCGAAGCCGCTGTCAATGCCGAGGCCTTCCAGCATGTAGACCAGATCCTCGGTGGCGAGATTGCCGGTGGCGCCCGGCGCATAAGGACAACCACCCAGGCCCCCCACCGAAGCATCATGGCTGGTGATGCCCATCTGCAATGAAGCCAGGGTATTGGCCAGCGCCTGGCCATAGGTATCGTGGAAATGCATGCCAAGCTGTTGCAGCGGCACCAGAGCTGCGGTTTCCTCGATCAGCTTGCGCGTCTTGCCCGGCGTGCCGGTGCCGATAGTGTCGCCCAGGCCGATATCGTCGCAGCCCATATCGGCAAGCTGCCTGGCGATCTGCGCCACCCGCTTCGGATCAACCTCGCCCTCAAACGGGCAGCCCAGCACCACCGAAACAAAGCCGCGCACCCGCACACCATCGGCCTTGGCCTTTTCCACCACCGGGCGGAAACGCTCAATGCTTTCGGCAATTGAGCAATTGATATTGCGCTGGGAGAAACTTTCCGATGCGGCGGCAAATACCGCAATCGCCTGGGCGCCATATTGCTTGGCCGATTCATAACCTTTGAGATTGGGCGTCAACACCTGATAGACCACGCCCGGCTTGCGCTTCAGCCGCGTCATCACATCGGCGGCATCGCCCATCTGCGGCACCCATTTCGGCGAAACGAAGCTGGTCGCCTCGATATGCGTGGCGCCGCATTCCACCAGGCGTTCGATCAGTTCCACCTTCACATCGGTGGGCACCACGCCGGGTTCGTTCTGCAACCCATCACGCGCACCGGCTTCCCAGAGTGTAATACGGCTTGGCAGGCTCATGCCTCAGCTCTCCATTTCCAACGCGATCAGGGTAGCGCCCTCGCCCACCTGATCACCGGCATTAAAATGCAGTTTGGCCACCTTGCCACGCCCCGGCGCGGCGATGGTGTGTTCCATCTTCATCGCCTCCAGCACCATCAGTGCCTGGCCCTTCTCCACCATGGCGCCCTCGGCCACCAGCACCTGCACCACCTTGCCCGGCATCGGCGCGGTCAGCGCGCCGCCGCCGGCTTCATCCAGATCGCCGGCAGCGCGTGGGTCCACCAGGGTCAGCTTCTGCACACTGCCGGGGCGCAGCAGCACAATATCGGCACCCAGCCGGGCGATACCCAATTTCAGCCGGCGCTCATCCAGCACCGCCTCCAGGCTGCCATCGGCGCAAAGCGCGCCCTCGGCACGCAAGCTGCTGCCCTGCGGGCCATGCATCTGGATGGCGCCATCGGCCAGATAATCCAGGCGCAAGGTGATGTCACGCTCGCCATCGCGGAACAGCAATTCGTCATAGCCCTGGTCGTTGAGCCGCCAGCCATTCACCTGCGCCCAGGGTGACCAGGGATCGCTGGCCGCAACCGGCACCTCGCGCCGCCGTTGCAGCACCACGGCCAAAGCCGCCAGCGCCAGCGCGGTGGCATCAGCGCCTTCGCGTGGCGGGATCAGATCGGCATGGAAGCGCTCGATAAAGCCGGTATCCAGATCACCTGCCGCAAAAGCCGGATGCCCAGCCAGCGCAATCAGGAAAGCCGTGTTGGTGGTGACACCGGCAATCTGGTATTCCGCCAGCGCCTGCCCCATGCGGCGCAAAGCGGCACCACGATCCACATCCCACACGATCAGCTTGGCGATCATCGGATCATAGAAGGGTGTTACGCTGTCGCCTTCGCGCACGCCGGTATCGACGCGCACATGCGGGCCTTCAACCGGCGGCCGCAGCCGGTGTAGCTTGCCCACCGAAGGCAGGAAATTGCGGTTCGGGTCTTCGGCATAGATGCGCGCTTCCACCGCATGGCCGTCAATGCGCAAATCCGCCTGGCGCAACGGCAAAGGCGCACCTGCCGCCACGCGCAACTGCCATTCCACCAGATCCTGCCCGGTGATCATCTCGGTCACCGGATGCTCCACCTGTAGGCGGGTGTTCATTTCCATGAAATAGAACCGATCCGGCTTCAAGCCATCGCTCACATCGGCGATGAATTCCACCGTGCCGGCGCCGACATAGCCAATCGCCTTGGCGGCATTCACCGCCGCCTCGCCCATGGCGCGGCGCATGTCCGCCGGCATGCCGGGGGCCGGCGCTTCCTCCAGCACTTTCTGATGCCGGCGCTGCACACTGCAATCGCGCTCAAACAGATGCACCGCGTTGCCCTGGCTATCGGCAAAAACCTGAATTTCGATATGCCTGGGCTTGATCAGATATTTTTCCAGCAGCACACGATCATTGCCAAAGGCATTGGCGCCTTCGCGCTGCGCGCCGGCCAGAGCGGCCTTGAAATCCGCCGCCTTGTCCACCCGGCGCATGCCTTTGCCGCCGCCGCCGGCCACCGCCTTGATCAGCACCGGCCAGCCGATGCGCTCGGCCTCGCCCAGCAGGAAATCCGCATCCTGGTTGTCGCCATGATAACCCGGCACCACCGGCACCCGGGCCTCCTGCATCAGCGCCTTGGCGGCACCTTTCAGGCCCATGGCGCGGATGGCGCTGGCCGGCGGGCCGATAAAGCTTAAGCCGGCCGCCGCCAGGGCTTCCGCGAATTCGGCATTCTCGGAGAGGAAACCATAACCCGGATGCACCGCCTCGGCGCCGGTGGCGCGGGCGGCTTCGATGATGGTTTCGGCGCGCAGATAACTTTCACGCACCGGCGCCGGGCCGATCCGCACAGCTTCATCGGCCAAGGCAACATGGCGTGCGCCGGCATCGGCATCGGAATACACCGCCACCGTGGCCACACCAAGCCGGCGCGCCGTGCGGATCACCCGGCAGGCAATCTCGCCGCGATTGGCGATCAGGATCTTGCGAAACATGCGGCGCCCTCCCGGCTGCTCAGCCGACCCAGTTCGGCTTGCGCTTGGCAAAGAAGGAAGCCAAGCCCTCCTGGCCCTCGACGCTGGCGCGCCGGTCGGCAATATTCTCGGCGGTGAAACGCATCACGTCCTCGCCCACTTCGCCCTGATAGGCAACGCGGCGGATCAGCAGCTTGCTATCGGCGATGGCGCCCGGCGCGCCCAGCAGCAGCGCCTGCACCAGTTCCTCGCCCTTGGCCAGCAAAGCATCGTGGTCGGCCACGGTTTCATGCACCAGGCCGATGCGGGCGGCTTCCACGCCGTCAAAACGCTCGGCGGTGAGGAAATAACGCCGCGCCTGGCGCGCACCGATGGCTGCCACCACATAGGGCGAGATGGTGGCCGGGCTGAGGCCGAGCCGCACTTCGGTGAGCGCAAATTTGGTATCCTGCACGGCAATAGCGATGTCGCTGCATGAAACCAGGCCGGTGCCGCCGGCCATACAATTGCCATGCACCAGCGAGATCACTGCTTGCGGCAGATCGTTCAGGGTTTTGAACAAGCGCGCCAGCACCATGGTCTGTGCCAGATTGGTAGCATGGTCCTGCTGGCCGGAGCGGCGCATCCAGTCAAGATCACCACCGGCCGAGAAGCTCTTGCCGGCGCCCTGGATCGTCACCACGCGGATATCGCGGCGCCCGGCTATCTCCTGCACAATGCCATGCAGGCGTTCGATCACCACATCGTTGAAGCAATTATGCAAAGCCGGGCGGTTCAGCGTGATACGCGCCAGGCCACGCGGTTCGACTTCGAATAGCACAAGGTCTTCGCTCATGGTCATCACATCCGGAAAACGCCGAAGCGGGTCGGCTCAATGGGGGCGTTATAAGCGGCGCTGAGGCCAAGGCCGAGCACCATGCGGGTATCCAGCGGGTCGATGATGCCATCGTCCCACAAACGGGCCGAGGCATAATAGGGATGGCCCTGGCGGTCATACTGGGCGCGGATCGGATTCTTGAACGCTTCCTCATCCTCGCGGCTCCACTCGCCGCCACCGGCTTCAATGCCATCGCGCTTCACGGTGGCCAGCACACTGGCGGCCTGCTCGCCGCCCATCACCGAGATACGCGCATTCGGCCACATGAACAGCAGACGCGGCGAGAAGGCGCGGCCGCACATGCCGTAATTGCCGGCACCATAGGAACCGCCGATGATCACGGTGAATTTCGGCACCTTGGCGCAGGACACGGCGGTGACCAGCTTGGCGCCATCCTTGGCGATGCCGCCGCTCTCGTATTTCTTGCCCACCATGAAACCGGTGATGTTCTGCAAAAACAGCAGGGGAATGCCGCGCTGGCAGCAGAGTTCGATAAAATGCGCGCCCTTGAGCGAGCTTTCCGAAAACAGGATGCCGTTATTGGCGATGATGCCAACCGGATAGCCATGGATGCGGGCAAAGCCGCAGACCAGCGTGGCGCCATAGAGTTTCTTGAATTCGTCGAATTCGCTGTCATCGACAAGGCGGGCAATGATCTCGCGCACATCAAACGGCACCCGGCTTTCCTTCGGGATGATGCCGTAGAGTTCGGCCGGATCAAAACGCGGCGGCTTGGGTTCGCGGATATCGCCGGCCGCCAGTTTCACGCTGTTGAGATTGCCGACGATGGAGCGGGCAATACCCAGCGCATGGGCATCATTCATGGCGTAATGATCGGTGACGCCGGAAACCCGCGCATGCACATCGGCGCCGCCCAGTTCCTCGGCCGACACAACCTCGCCGGTGGCCGCCTTCACCAGCGGCGGGCCGGCCAGGAAGATGGTGCCCTGGTTGCGCACGATCACGGTTTCATCCGACATCGCCGGCATATAGGCGCCGCCCGCCGTGCAACTGCCCATCACCACCGCGATCTGCGGAATGCCTTCGGCGGAAAGATTGGCCTGATTGAAAAAGATGCGGCCAAAATGTTCCTTGTCGGGGAATACCTCATCCCAGGTCGGCAGGTTGGCGCCGCCGGAATCGACCAGGTAGACACAGGGCAGCCGGTTCTCGCGGGCGATTTCCTGCGCCCGCAGATGCTTCTTCACCGTGATCGGAAAATAGGTGCCGCCCTTCACCGTGGCATCATTGCAGATCACCACACATTCGCGCCCGGCAATGCGGCCGATGCCGGTGATGATACCGGCGGCGTGAATATCGCCGCCATACATTTCATAGGCGGCAAACTGGCTCAGTTCGAGGAAGGGCGAACCCGGATCAAGCAGGCTGCGCACCCGGTCACGCGGCAGCAATTTGCCGCGCGAGAGATGCTTTTCGCGTGCCTTGTCGCCGCCGCCCTGCTTGATCAGCTTCACCTTCGCCTTCAAATCGGCGACAAGCGCAGCCATATGGGCGGCATTTTCCTGAAACGCTGTGGATCGTGGGTCTAACTGGGTGCTGAGCGCGCTCATGGACGGCCCTTTTTTGGCTTGCTCTCGGACATTGCCGAGACTGTGCCAGCCCATCCCCGGCGCCGCAAGGGTGAGGCCCGGAATTGCCCACCCCTGGCAATTTCATCTTTCTATCGCAATAATCGACACCAGCTATGGAGGGAATCAGGCAATGAGCGATTTTGATCTGACCGGCAAGGTGGCGTTGATTACGGGCGGCAATGGCGGCATCGGCCTGGGTATGGCCGAGGGCCTGGCCAAGGCCGGCGCCGATCTGGTGATCTGGGGCGGCAATCCGGAGAAGAATGCCGCCGCCGAAAAAACCCTGAAAACCTATGGCCGGCGCGTGTTGGTGCAGCGCTGCAATGTGGTGGAAGAAGCCGAGGTTGAGGCGTGCTTCGCCGAAGCACTGGAGGAAATGGGCCGCATCGACGGCTGCTTCGCCAATGCCGGCGTGAGCCAGAAACGCGCACCGCTGCATCAATTGAGCACCGCCGAGTGGAAGCGCGTGCTGGGTGTGAATCTGGATGGCGCCTTCTACACCCTGCGCGCCGCATCGCGCCATATGGTGGAGCGCGCCAAGCAGGGCGATGCCTTTGGCCGCCTGGTTGGCATGGCCAGCACCGCTGGCATCCATGGCGCTGCCGGCGCCACCTCCTATGCCGCCACCAAAGGCGCCATGCTATCCGTGATCCGCGCCCTGGCAGTGGAAATGGCGCGCTATAATGTCACTGCCAATTCGATCCTGCCGGGCTGGATCGAAACCGAGATGACTGCCGGCGGCATCGGCGATCCAAAATTTGCCGGCGCCGTGCTGCCGCGTATTCCGGCGCGGCGCTGGGGCCAGGGCAACGACTTTGCCGGCATCGCCTGCTACATCATGAGCGATACCAGCCGCTACCATACCGGCGACAGTTTTGTGATCGACGGCGCCTACACGATCTACTGATGCCGACAATTGCAGCCTATATCGGCGCCGCCTTTGCCGAGATTGCCGGCTGCTTTGCTTTCTGGGCCTGGGCGCGGCTGGGTAAATCCGCGCTCTGGCTGCTGCCCGGCATGGTGGCGCTGGCGCTGTTTGCCTGGCTGCTGACCCGGGTGGACAGCGAAGCCGCCGGTCGCGCCTATGCGGCCTATGGCGGCATCTATATCGCCGCCTCGCTGCTCTGGCTTTGGCTGGTGGAAGGCCTGCGCCCGGATCGCTGGGATCTGGCCGGCAGCGCGCTCTGCCTGATCGGCGCCGGCCTGATCCTGTTCGGGCCTAGGGGCTAACGCGCCTGCGCGGCCATTGCATGTAGACAATGCCAGCCAGGATGACAATGCCGCCCACCACTTGCTGCGGCGACACTGTGGCGCTGAAAAACACCGCCGCCACCAGCACCGAAAATACCGGCGCCAGATTGCCATAGAGCGAGGCCACCGGCACGCCGACGCGGCTGACGCCATAATTCCACAACACGATGGCCAGGCCGGCACCGCCCACCGCCATCCACAGGATCATGAACCACACCCCGGCGCTGGGCCACACGCTGGGCAGCCGGCCGGGTGAAGCCAGTTCCATGATGGCAAAGCCCGAGAGCACAAAAACCGAGCCGGACAATGAGGTGAGAAAGCTGATGCGCAACTGGCTCCATTTCAGCGGCGCCAGCCATTGCTGGGTTTTCAGCGAATAGAGGCTCCAGCAGGCCATCGAGGAGAGCAGCAGGACTTCACCGATATAAGGTATGCCGGTGTTGACCACGGCGCGCGGCCGCACCGCATCCACTGCCACCAACGCGCCACCGATCACCGCCGCCGCCAAGGCCAGGCCAAAACCACGCGCCAGCGGCGTGCGGTAGAGCAGCTTGGCCAGCAACGTGGCCATCAAGGGGCTGCAACTCATCACGATGGCAGCACTGATCGGATCGGAAAGCAGCATGCCGAAGGTGAAGAATTGCGAAAAGCAGGCCATCATGATGCCAAGCTGGATCAGGTGGCGCCAGGGCAGCGGCCCGCCAAAGGGCGAGCGCCGATCCAGCAACAGACACATCACCAGCAGCAGCGGCGCCGGCACCAGATAGCGGATTGCAGCCAGGAAAAGTGGATCAAAAACCTGCGTCACCAGCGCATGGGTCATCGGGATCATGCCGCCCCAGAGCAGGGCGGTCAGCACCAGGCCGGATATGGCAAGGCCGCTGGTGGCGACCGGTTTGAGTATGGCCTTGCCGTCGTCAGCCACGCCTCACCAGCCGCCGCGCACCAGCCAGCGATCCAGCATGTCGAGCCGGTCGGCACCCCAGAAGGGTTCGCCATCGGCAAAGATGAACGGCGCGCCAAACACGCCGCGCTGGCTCACCGCATCATCCACCGATTGCTTGAGTGCCGCCTTGATCGCGTCGCTTTCGCAGCCGGCCTGCAAAGCGGCCGCATCAATGCCCAGTTCGGCTGCCACGGCATAAACGATTTCCGGCGCCGAGATATCGCGGCCGGCGACAAAATAAGCCTGGAAAATTGCCTTGGCGAAGGGCACCGCCTGGGCCGGCTGATGCTGCTTCAGCCACAACACGGCGCGCGCCGCCGTCACTGTGCCAATTGGGAATTTCTCCGGCAGTGTCAGCGGAATATCCAGTTCCCGCGCCGAGCGCAGAAAGTCACGATAGGCATAATCGCCCTTGATCGGATATTGCACCAATGGCTGCGTGCCGATGGCCTTGAAGGCAAAGGCCAGCAGCATCGGGTGCCAGTTCACTGCACGGCCATGCTTTGCTGCCAGCGCATCAATGCGCATCGCGGCGATATAGGCATAGGGCGAAGAAAAATCGAAATAGAAGTCGAGCGGGGCGGTCATGATTGCAACCATCTAGGGTGAAACAATGGCGAAGTCTAGCTCAGGCGCAGCAACTTGCGGAAGCGTCGGATCACCGGATGTTCCTCCGGCTCCAGTTCCAGGCCCACCGACACGATGCGGTTGCCCTTGATCTCGCGCACCACAAATTCCACCGGGCCAACCCGGATACGATCACCCACCACGGCGCCATGGCGCAGGCGATGGCGGATAAAGGCGCCGACCGGCTCCTGGTGGAATTTGGCATCCACCTCAATGCCATACATCGCCACAACGGCGCCGATCAGAGTATCGCCGGGGATGACAAATTCGCCGAATACCTCGTCGCCCGGCGCACTGGCGCGGCGGCCCTTATCGGGCAGCGCAAACAGCCGATCCAGCGAAAAAAGCTGCTCCGGCGGCGCCAGCACCAGCAGGTAATCGCCGGTTTCCAGGCGCTCCAGCCGGCCGCGATCCATCACCGTGCCATCGCGGATCACGGTGATGATGCGGCAGCGTCGCGGCAGCGGCATTTCGGCATAGGCATAGCCCATGGCGATGCAGCCTGGCTCCACCTTGTAGCTGGCGATATCGCGATCCAGCGTATTGCCGAGATCAATATCGGTGCGGGTTGGCGCCTCCACCGGCGGCGGCAATTCCAGGCCAAAAAGCCGCGCTGCCAGGCCGATGGTCCAGCCTTGCAGCAGCAAGGACGCAACCACGCAGAAAAAGGCGATCGAGATAAAAACACCGGCATCCGGCACCCCGGCCAGCACCGGAATGGTGGCAAGGAAAATCGGCACCGCGCCACGCAGGCCGACCCAGGCGATGAAGCCGATTTCAGGCCAGGTGTAGCGGAAGGGCAGCAGACAGAGCGCCACCGCCAGCGGCCGCGCCAGCACGATCAGGATGCCGGCCACCGCCAGGCCGGGCAGGATATGCGGCTTCAATTCGCTCGGCGTCATCAGCAGGCCAAGCAGCAGGAACATGACAATCTGGCCGAGCCAGCTCAGGCCGTCATAGAAGCGCAACACCACCTGGGCGCCGCGATGGCGCCGGTTGCCCAGCACCAGGCCGGCGATATAAACCGCGATATAGCCCGAGGCATGCAGGAAATGCGCGCCGGAAAAGATCAGCAAGGTGGCCGCCATCGCCACGATGGGATACAGCCCGCCGGCCACCGGCACGCGGTTGAACAAGGTGACCAGCGCAAAACCACCCACCAGGCCGATGGCACTGCCGCCCAGCATCTGCACCAGGAACTGCACCGCCAGTTCAATATTGGCCGGCGGCTGGCCCAGGCGCAGCAATTCAACGCAAGCCATGGTGAGGAAGATGGCCATCGGATCGTTGATGCCCGATTCCACCTCCAGCGTGCCGCTGACGCGCTTCTGCAAGGCCAGGCCGCGCACATTGAGCAGGAAAAACACCGCCGCCGCATCGGTGGAACCGACAATGGCGCCAACCAGGAAGGATTGCAGCCAGTTCAGGTCGGTGAGCCAATGGGTCGCCGCTGCCACCACCCCGGCCGTGGCCAGCACACCCAGCGTGGCCAGGCCGAGAGCCGGGCCGGCCACCAGCCGCACGGTGCCGATTTTGGTGCGCAGGCCGCCATCAAACAGGATGATCGCCAGCGCGGCGGAACCAATTGTGTAGGTGAGGCCAAAATCGGTGAAATCGATGCCGCCAGGGCCGTCAATGCCGGCCAGCAGGCCGAAGCCCAGGAAGATCAGCAGGAAGGGAACGCCAAGGCGGCTTGAAGCCGAGCCGGCAAAAATGCTGACCAGCACCAACAGGGAAGCGATAAACAGTATCTCGTTGGCCTGGCTCAACCTGTCGCGTCTCCTTCTGCGCCCACTATCCGGTGGCGGCGAGAGACCGGCTGATCACCAGGCGCTGAACATCGCTGGTGCCCTCGTAAATCTGGCATACCCGAACGTCACGGTAGATACGTTCCACCGGGAAATCGGCTAGATAGCCGTAGCCGCCATGGATCTGGATCGATTCGGAGCATACCTGCTCGGCCATTTCAGAGGCAAATAATTTGGCCATGCTGGCTTCCTTGAGGCAGGGCTGGCCGGCATCCTTGAGCCGGGCGGCATTCAGCACCATCAGCCGTGCCGCCTCGATCCGGGTTGCCATGTCGGCAAGCCGGAAGCCCACCGCCTGGTGGTTGATAATCGCGGTGCCGAAAGCCTCGCGCTGGCCGGCATAGGCCAAGGCGGCCGCGAAAGCCGCCCGCGCCATGCCCACCGCCTGGGCCGCAATGCCGATCCGGCCGGATTCCAGATTGGCCAGCGCAATGCGATAGCCCTCGCCCTCGCCGCCCAGCAAAGCATCCGCCGGCACGGTCAGGTTTTCAAACACCAACTGGCAGGTATCCGATGCCTTCTGGCCGAGCTTGGCCTCGATGCTGGCAACCTTGTAGCCGGGCGTGTCGGTGCGCACCAGGAAGCAGGAAATGCCACGTTTGCCGGCTTCCGGATCGGTAACGGCAAAGATCAGCGCCGCCTTGGCGATGCTGCCCGAGGTGATGAACTGCTTCACGCCATCGATCACCCAGGTGTCGCCCACGCGTCGCGCCCGGGTTTTCAGATTGGCGGCATCCGAGCCGGCCTGCGGCTCGGTGAGGCAGAAAGCGCCGATCCATTCGCCGCGTGCCAGCGGCAGCAGGAAGTCGCGCTTCTGCTGCTCGTTGCCATAGCGCAGGATCGCGGCGCATACCGGGCTATTGTTGACAGACATGATGGTGCTGATGGCGCCATCGGCGGCGGCGATCTCCTCCAGCGCCAGCACATAGCTGACAAAATCCGCCCCCGCGCCGCCCCATTCCTCCGGCACCCCCATGCCGAGCAGGCCCAAGCCGCCCATCTCACGCAGCAAATCTAACGGCGGCGTGGCGCTGCGGTCGCGCGCAGCGGCGCCCGGCACCAGCCGTTCGGTGGCAAAATCGCGCGCCATATCGCGGATCATCTGCTGGTCCTGGCTCAACATGGTCATTCCTTTTCTGCGTCTCGTTGCGCCGCCTGCGCGGATTGCGGCAGCACGCTCAATCCCCTGCCGAAGCTCGGCAACTCATCCAGCAGCAGCTTGCCGCCGGCCTTGGCGCAATAGAGCGCATCCAGCCGCATGCTGCCCTCGCTGAGCGGTGTTGCCATCGGCTTCGGCTTATCGCCATTCAGTGCCTCCGGCCCGGCATAAAGCACCACGCCAAGGCATTCGCGCACGCCCACGGCAAAGCGCCGCGCCATGCCGGTGCCAAGCCCGGTCGGCAGGCTGATATCGCTCTCATCCAGCAGGCGCACCGGCGGCGTTTCCAGCCCCTTGAGCAGCAGCTTGGCAGTTTTGGCCGCATCCAGCTTGCCGCTGATGTAATGATCGCTGTCACTGAAATCGCGCAAAGCGGCCAGGGCAAAGGCACCGCCGGCTTCCTGCGCCTTCCACAGATAACGCTCGATGCGATAACCAAGCTGGCCCTGCATGCCCTCGGCCTTTTCGGCCCGCGCTTCCAGCCCGGGCGCCTGCCACAGCAGCCGCGCCTCGCCGCCGCGCAGAGCCTGCCAGCGCTCCGGTGCCGCGTTGCTGCCGGCAACCAGCAGCAACGCGGCAATCAAACCCAAGAAAACTGACTTCACGCGGTCTCCGCAAACATTTCACGCCCGATCAGCATACGCCGAATCTCCGATGTACCGGCGCCGATCTCGTATAGCTTGGCATCGCGCAGCAGCCGCCCGGTGGCGTTGTCGTTGATATAGCCATTGCCACCCAGAATCTGGATCGCATCCAGCGCCGCCTTGGTGGCCTTTTCGGCGGCAAACAGAATGGCGCCGGCAGCATCCTTGCGCGTGGTCTTGCCCTTGTCGCAGGCTTTGGCCACGGCATAGACATAGGCCCGCGCCGCATTCATCTCGGTATACATATCGGCCAGCTTGGCCTGGATCAGCTGGAAGCTGCCAATCGGCTGGCCGAACTGCTTGCGATCATGCACATAGGGAATCACGATATCCAGCGCCGCCTGCATGATGCCGATCGGGCCGGCGGCCAGCACGGCGCGCTCGTAATCCAGGCCGCTCATCAGCACATTCACGCCGCGCCCGACAATGCCGAGCACATTCTCCTCCGGCACTTCGCAATCCTGGAACACCAATTCGCCGGTTTCCGAGCCGCGCATGCCGAGCTTGTCGAGCTTCTGTGCAATCGAAAAACCCTTGAAGCCCTTCTCGATCAGAAAGGCCGTGATGCCACGCGGCCCGGCGGCCGGATCGGTCTTGGCATACACCACCAGCACATCGGCGCTCGGGCCATTGGTGATCCACATCTTGTTGCCATTCAGGATGTAGCGGTCGCCCTTCTTGTCGGCGCGCAGCTTCATCGACACCACATCGGAGCCGGCATTCGGCTCGCTCATCGCCAGTGCGCCGAGATGCTCGCCGGAAACCAGCTTGGGCAGGTAGCGCCGCTTCTGCTCGTCGGAACCGTTGCGGCGCAACTGGTTGACGCAGAGATTGGAATGCGCGCCATAGGATAGGCCGACCGAGGCCGAGCCGCGGCTGACTTCCTCCATGGCCACAACATGCTCCAGATAGCCGAGGCCGGAACCGCCATATTCCTCCTCCACGGTGATGCCATGCAGGCCGAGCGCGCCCATCTTGGGCCACAGGTCACGCGGGAATTCGTCCTTGCGGTCGATCTCATCGGCGCGCGGCGCCAATTCGGCATCAACAAAGGCGCGGGTTGACTGGCGCAGCATGTCGGCGGTTTCGCCAAGGTCAAAATCCAGCATCGGGTAGCTGTTGCTGATCATGGTCGGGGTTTCCTCACAGAGCTGATGGGAGTGTAGCGAAGCCGGGCGGCGTTGTCATTTCTGCGGCGGCGCATCGGGCCGGCCGAGCAGGCACATCAAGGTGGCAAGCCCGGTGGCGCAGGCCAGTTCGCGGCCATCGGCCTGCACCGCCACCACATCCATGCTGCAAATGGTGAGCGTGCGGCCAAATTTACTGACCTGCGACCGCGCCAGCAGGCGGTCGGCATTGGCCGGCGCCAGCAGGTTGAGCTTGTATTCCACCGTCAGCACGGTGGCATCGGCGGGAAACAGGCTGTAGGCGGCATAACCCGCCGCGCTGTCGGCGATCATGCCCACCATGCCGCCATGCACAAAACCATGCTGCTGCGTCACTTCCGGCCGGCGGATCAGTTCCACCTCGCAGAAACCCGGTTCCAGCCGGCTGATCGTGGCACCGATCAGATGCATGGCCGGCTGGCGGTTGAAACTGTCGCGACAGCGGGCGTCAAAATTCGGGTCCTGGGCGGTCAAGCTGGGCATGGTTGTTCCCTTGGTCGGTGCGGCCCCTATGGCAGTCGCGCGGCGTGTCCCCGGCCTGTTAATACCCTGGGCTACTGAATAGAGGAAATCGATTGTTTTTATTGTTGGAATAGGTTTCATCTATGGCATGAACATTTCACTTGCAAAGCCATAGACTCTATTATGGGCTATTGGTCTGCAATGAATTTCAAAAATTCGTTGTTGACGCAGCAACCACGCGAAAAATAAATCTCGGTACATTTTCGGCGCATTGCTTGGGTTGGCTGACCTAGTTTGACGAACCATTTCAGTCAACGAGCTATATTGCGTACACTGCACGTATCAACGATATAATGGAAAGCCTTGGATTGATTGGGGCGGTGATTAGCCGATAATTTTAGAGGGAGCATATTATGACGAATTTACCGAACACGATTGCCACTCTGCTGATGATTGCCAAGAGCAATTCCGAGAATTGGAGAGAGCAGGCGGATATCGCCATTCACGCATATCTCGCCAACTATCAAGATATTTATAGAGCGCGCTCGGAGTTACGAGCCGCATTCACCAAAGAAAATCTGGATACCGAGCGTAGCTACGCTATCGAGGAAATGATCAATTAGCCATGGACATGACTGATCCTGAGGATACGAAGGGTTTAAAAGAGAAACGCGAGGATGAGGAACGCCAATCTTTGCGGGTTCAAGGCGCGCTTGCAGCATTCTTCATCTCAGGATTTGGTTACTTTTGGTATGTTGGCGGATTGGGAGACAACGTTACCAATATTATTGACGACTACATTCCGAGGGCCTGGGCAATCATCGTAATGGTTATTCTTGGCGCGTTAATATTATATCAAATGTGGATGAGGATGATATGGGATGTGGACGGTTACTATATCCGCAGCTTGGATCGCCAAATAAAAAAAATAAAAACCGAAAAAAGTAAATTTTGAGCCATGAAAGAGCTAGAAATATCCCTGCCCAAGCAGGTGGAAACAATACTCAATGCCATTGATGAACTAGAAAATGAGTTTCCTGGTCGCCGCTTCACGATGGACGGCCACATGATGGGGTCTATCGGAGAGGTTATCGCAGCCAAGACTTTCGGCCTTCAGCTATTGCCAGCGTCGAGCAAGGGACACGACGCCATATGCGCGACGAGGGGCCAAGTCCAAATCAAGATCACCGGTATTCGTGGCAAGCGCGTCATCTTCAACCAACCTGAGTGCGATTACCTGATAGTCCTCAAGATCACTAGCCGAACCACAGCGACATTGCTCTATGACGGGCCGGGCAAACCAGTGTGCGATCAACTATGCGGCCCAACTAGCAAGGGTCAGTACAGTATCGCTATCAACACCATCCGTAAAATCTCGGCTATGCAGTCATGATTTCCACAACCCCACCCTTCAGTTCTTCGGGGTTTAATCTTTCCAGCCCCCACGATTGCGGTTGCTCCGCGCTGCTAATGTAAATCAACTAGTGTAGGTGACATACGAACGCCCCAATGGTCGTTCGTTTTTATTGTTGGCGGGTTCCTCGGATGATCACCACGGCCCAAGCACTGAGCCTAGACGATAATGGGATGAGACTTGCCGCGACTCGCGAGGCAATAGAGAGCCTTGGTCTACTCGTACGCTCCGCTGAGGACATAATTTTTACACTGCTTGGGGGGAAATACGCCGGATTTCACCCGCATGCTATTTGCACCGCCTATCGGAAAGATGGCGAGCAATTATCTGTTGAGGAGAAAGAGGCAATTGGCCTCCAAGCCAATGCCTTTATTAGCCGCAAGGCTCACTCCGAATTATCAAAGAAAGGATTGGGGCAACCGACTGACGCGCACCTATTGACGCTTCTAAGAGCGTCCTACAGCCTTGCCCGCTATCGCACCGTAGTGAACATGCTTCGCAGAACGATGGGACCACCCAGCTTCAAAAATGAGTATAAATTTGAACCGATCAAAGACCCCTGCCCGGCATGTACGTCGCTATCTGGAACTATGTTCAAAAGTGATGAAGCACCCATTCTTCCACCGCCCGAATGCGAGTGTGTAACGGCGTTCTACGAGCTACGACCTCACGTCAATTTCCTAGCTGAGTGGGATGAAGCTTAAGTTCGCAGCATGATCTAGTCCGAACCGTACTTGGTGCTGCCGCATGTTCCAACGTTGGGGGCTAGCTCAAGCCCAGGTCCTTGACTCCAGCTATGCGTGGTTGGTGTAATTAACTCTCCCACCCGCCTTAAATGGAGTAGGGCGCAGTGCGTCGATGGCGGCCTTCGTTAGTTCGATTTCCATATCGGCTTCCTTCGTTGTCCTTTCCTTCGCAGGTATTCCCGCTGTTTGCAAAAAAACTAGCCTAAATGAACATGCCCATGTTCATTTTCGGCAGTTCTGGCTTCCGGCATCCCTGCGGTACACCGAACAAGGGTTATTAGGGCTAGAACGGGGTTACTGCCTCACCCTCAACTCAGCCCCAGAAGCGATTGAAACCGCTCATCTATGAGCCTAAGTATTTGAAATGAAACAGTATCCGATGCCCATCATATGAATATCTCGCAGATCCGCTATTTCATGGCCGTGGTGGAAACCGGCAATTTCACCAAGGCGGCCGAACGCGCCAATATCACCCAGCCGACGCTCTCCGCCGGCATCAAGCGGCTGGAGGAAGACCTTGGCGCTGCGCTGTTTGAGCGCGGCCGTGGCGCGGCCTTGACGCCATCGGGTGCGCGTTTTCTGCCGCGTGCCCGGGTGCTGTTGCAGGAATGGACTGCGGCGCGGCGTGAATTGCGCCAAGCGAGGCCGGCACGCCAGCGGCTGCGGCTGGGCCATATGCCCGGGCTGCCTTTGCGTGGCCTGGCCGGGCTGCTGGGCGGCTTTGTGCAGGCACAGCCCGATGTGGCTTTGGAAAGCCTGGAAGCCCCCGCCGCCACCCTGCGCCGCCGGCTGGACCTAGGCCGGCTGGATGCCGCCTTGCTGCTGCTGCCGGAAGGCGGCGACAAGGATGCCGGCACGGGCCTGCAATCCCTGACCCTGCAACGCCAGCGTTACAAGCTGGCTTTGCCGCTGCGCCATGCGCTGGCGCATCGCGCCACGGTGAAAGTGGCCGAATTGCACGATCAGGCTTTTGTGATCCATCCCGATGCGCTGGTGATGCCGGCGGCGGAAAAGCTGTTTGCGGCACATAATGCGCGGCCGCGCATTGTCGGCAAGGCGGAAAGTGATGCCGCCCTGCTGGCCCTGGTGGAAGCCGGCCTGGGCGCCGCCATCCTGCCGCATTGGCTGGCCGGCGCTTCCGAGCGGATCAGCAGCCCGGCCCTGGCGGAATTAAAAACCAGCCATCGTATCGCGCTGCTCTGGCGCGACGGCACAGCCGGCGCCGCCATCGCGCCAAACGAAGCCTTGGCCTTGTTCACCCATTTCGCCGCCGGCCATGGCTGGGCCAAGGCCGAGGCGCCAATCGGGCATTAACCAGCGAGGCCCTTGCCCATGGCGCCATCGGCATGGTCCTGGGCATCCACCACCGCCACCGCGCTCATATTGACCAGGCCGCGCACGGTGACGTTACGCGACACGATATGCGCCGATTTGGCCATGCCCATCAGGATCGGGCCGACATAGAAACCCTGCTCAAGCTGGCGCACCAGATTGGCGGCGATATTGGCCGCTTCCAGATTGGGCATGATCAGGATATTGGCGGCGCCGGTGAGGCGGTTGTTGGGCATGGTCTTTTCGCGGATGGCAGCGGAAAGCGCGGCATCGGCCTTCATTTCGCCTTCCACTTCCAGATCGGGATATTCCGCCTGCAACAATTGCACGGCTTCGCGCATCTTGCGCGAGGCAACCGAATTCGACGAGCCGAAATTGGAATTCGACAGCAGGGCAATCTTCGGCTGAATGCCGAAGCGGCGCGCCTCGTCGGCGGCCAGGCGGGTGATCTCAATGATCTCCGGCACGCTGGGATCGGGATTGACGTTGCTATCGGCAACAAAGATCACGCCCTGCGGCAGCACCAGCAACTGCATCGCCGCCGGCTGGGTGATGCCCGGGCGCGGCCCCAGCACATCCAGCAGATGCGGCAGATGCTGATCATATTGCCCCACCGCGCCGCAGATCATGGCATCGGCTTCGCCACGATGCACCGCCATGGCGGCAATCACCGTGGTGTTGGTGCGAATGATGGTGCGGGCATCGTCTGGCGCCACGCCACGGCGCGCCATCAGGTTGAAATAGCCGGTCCAGTATTCGTTGTAGCGGTCGTCGCGCTCGGGATCGACCAGTTCAACATTCTGGCCCAGGCGCAGGCGCAGGCCGAGCTTTTCAATGCGGCGCTCCACCACGGCGCGGCGGCCGATCAGGATCGGCTGGGCCAGCTTTTCGTCCAGCACAATCTGCGCGGCGCGCAGCACGCGCTCATCCTCGCCCTCGGCATAGATCAGCTTCATCGGGCGGCTCTTGGCGCGCTCGAAGGTCGGCCGCATGATAAAGCCGGTGCGGTAGACAAAACGCTCCAGGCTCTGGCGATAGGCTTCCAGATCGGCAATCGGCCGTGTTGCCACGCCGCTTTCCATCGCCGCCTTGGCCACGGCCGGGGCGATTTGCAGGATCAGGCGCGGGTCAAACGGCTTCGGGATGAAATAATTCGGCCCGAAGCT
This sequence comes from Alphaproteobacteria bacterium UBA7691, assembly GCA_002482765.1. Lineage (GTDB taxonomy): Bacteria > Pseudomonadota > Alphaproteobacteria > Ferrovibrionales > Ferrovibrionaceae > Ferrovibrio. Next base: position 21,558 of record DLGP01000139.1, on the reverse strand, counting down.
CACTTCCTCGTCCGGGCCATAGGCGCGCGCCACCACATCCGACATCTCGGCCATCGCCAATTCGGCAATGGCGCGCACGGCGGCCATCTCCATCTCGGTGTTGATCGTGGTGGCGCCGACATCCAGCGCGCCACGGAACAGGAACGGGAAACACAGCACGTTGTTGACCTGGTTCGGATAATCCGACCGGCCAGTGGCCATGATCACATCCGGCCGCGCCGCCTTGGCCACTTCGGGCAAGATTTCCGGCGTTGGATTGGCCAAAGCCAGGATCAGCGGCTTCGGCCCCATCTTCTCCACCATCTCGCCCTTCAGCACGCCGCCGGCCGAGAGGCCGAGGAACACATCGGCGCCGGCAATCGCATCGCCCAGCGTGCGGTGGTTGGTGGGGCGGGCATAACGCGCCTTGAATTCATCCATCTGCTCGGTGCGGCCCTCATAGACCACGCCGGCAATGTCGGTCACCACGATATTCTCGCGCTTCAGGCCCAGTTCAACCAGCAGGTCGAGGCAGGCCAGGGCGGCAGCACCGGCGCCGGAAGCCACCAGGCGCACATCCTCGATGCTTTTGCCCACCACGCGCAGGCCATTGATGATGGCAGCGGCCACGGTGATCGCAGTGCCATGCTGGTCGTCATGGAAAACCGGGATATTCATGCGGGCGCGCAAGGCGCGCTCAACCACAAAACATTCCGGCGCCTTGATATCTTCCAGATTGATGCCGCCAAAGGTCGGCTCCAGCGCCGCCACGATCTCGATCAGCTTTTCCGGGTCATTCTGGTTCAGCTCGATATCAAACACATCGATGCCGGCAAATTTCTTGAACAGCACCGCCTTGCCTTCCATCACCGGCTTGGATGCCAGCGGGCCGATATTGCCCAGGCCAAGCACGGCGGTGCCATTGGAGATCACGGCAACCAGATTGCCGCGTGCGGTCAGTTCGGCGGCCTGGGCGGGGTCTTCGGCGATGGCGCGGCAGGCAGCGGCCACGCCTGGGCTATAGGCCAGGGCCAGGTCGCGCTGGGTGGCCAGCGGCTTGGTGGCCGCGATCTCAAGCTTACCCGGTCGCGGCAGCCTGTGATATTCAAGGGCTGCGCGGTCAAGATCGTCTGTCATATCTGCAAGCTTCCTGTGGCCCGGAAGGGCCGCTCCCCCAGGAGGGGTCATCCCAGGCCCAGGAGGGGTCATCCCAGGCATGGTCAGCCGAGGGCATGCTGACCCGGGAGAATGGATGGTGCGGTCGAAAAGACTCGAACTTTCACGGCCTTTCGGCCACAGCGACCTCAACGCTGCGCGTCTACCAATTCCGCCACGACCGCAAACCGGGCGACGCGCGGATGTAGCAAATCCACAGCACCGCTTCAAGGACCACAGCGGACGAATTAATTGTTCATCAGTCGTCAGACATGGTGTCGGTGATCGAAACCGCCACCTTCTCGCCCGAAATGACGATCTCGCCGCGCGCGATCAGCTTGTTGTTGGCAAAAATCCAGGCATGGTCATCCACACTGGCATCCAACTCGATAACCGCGCCACGGCCCACCTTCAGCACCTGGTGAATCGGCATGGTGGCCTTGCCGAGCACGACCGATATCTCGACGGTAACGTCGTTGACGGCGTTGTTCACCGGCATGGAAACCTTCCCTTCAGCAGGCTGCAAGCCTACATAGCCTGCGCCTGGTTAGTATATGGTAAATGCATGGACCCGATAATCCCAGCCCAGATTCCTTCCGCCAGCGAAATCCTTGCCACCCCGGCCGGGCCGATCGACTGGGTGGTGAGCGATGCCCCGGTGCCGTATCTGGCAGCCGTGGCGGCCATGGAGCAGCGCGTGGCGGCGATCCATGCCGGCTCCGCGCCGGAACTGATCTGGCTGTTGCAGCATCCGCCGCTCTACACTGCCGGCACCTCGGCCAAGCCGGGCGACCTGCTCGACCCGCGCTTTCCGGTATTCAACACCGGGCGCGGTGGGCAATACACCTATCATGGCCCCGGCCAGCGTATTGTCTATCTGCTGCTTGATCTGGGCAAACGTGGCCGCGACCTGCGGAATTACGTCTGCCGACTGGAAGATTGGGTTATCCACATTTTGGCAAGCTACAACGTGCGGGCCGAGCGCCGGCCCGGCCGGGTTGGGGTTTGGGTGCCGCGCCCCGACAAGGCGCCGGAAGGCCGCGAGGACAAGATCGCCGCCATCGGTGTGCGGGTGCGCCACTGGGTCAGCTTCCACGGCCTGAGCCTGAATGTTGAACCCGATCTGAGCCATTACGGCGGCATCGTACCTTGCGGCATCCAGAACAATGCCGCCACGCCATTTGGCGTTACCTCGCTGGTTGATCTTGGCCTGCCGGTTGACCTGACCGATCTGGACAGCGCCTTGCGCGCCCATGTTGAGGCCAGCCTGCTCAACCGGCTGGTGGCGCCAAGCTGCGGCTAATGTGATTAATCAAATCACATATACAGATCAACTAGCTGTTTTTCTTGTTATTTTTTCGCTCTAATGCGCGACGCTGCTGGCGCGACAGATTAGCCGGATCCACCACATCAACCTGCTGCCCGCGGGTCGCCTTACCAGCCAGATAGAAGATGTAAACCGCTGTAATCACTGCCAGAACACCGCCGCCGAGCCAGACATTGTCGGTCGCGTACCAGGTCAGGCCACCACCGGTCACTGAGCCGACATAGCAGATGATCCATTGTTGCCAAGTTAGTTTAACTGGATTTCTTTTCTGTTTCATTGACTTACATTTGCTTCAGGAGATTTGTTCAAAACTGTGGATATGCCGCAGGCTGGCCTGGCTATCCTCGGCCAGCGGGGTCAGTTCCACCCGCTCCACCTTGGCATTGGCCGGCCCATCCCAAAGCTGGCCGGCAAGCTGATCCAGGTTATAGGGCTGGCCGCGCGCCACAACCTCCACACTGCCATCGGGCCGATTACGCACCCAACCGGCGAGGCCGAGCAGGCGGGCGCGGCCCACGGTCCAGAAGCGGAAACCCACGCCCTGCACCCGCCCCGCGATCAGATAACGACGCATTTCCATCCCGGAAGCTTACGGGCGCGGCGCTCGGTTCACAAGCTGAATGCCCTGGCGATAAATCGCTCCTGGATGGCGGCATCCGCCGCAATATCGCCTGAATTGGGCGTAAACATACAATAATCACAGTTGCAAATGGGGAGAAACAGAGGTGTTGGCCTTGGCCAAGTTCAAGCATGTGCATTTTGGCATCCGTCCGGCCCTGCCGGCCGATGCCGAGCCATTAGCCAATCTGCATGTTGCAGTGTGGCAGAGCACCTATCGCGGCATCCTGCCCGATGCCTATCTGGATGCCCTCACCCCCAGCCAGCGCCTGCCCTTCTGGCAGGAAATCCTGCACCAGCCCGAGCCGGGCCGCCTCACCCTGGTGTTGCAGGCCGAGGATGGTTGCCTGG
>DLGP01000139.1:0-18094 GCA_002482765.1 Alphaproteobacteria bacterium UBA7691 | reverse complement strand
CCTGGGCGGTTTCCTCTCGGCTGGCCCACCGCGCGACCTGCCGCCGGGCGGTGCGGCGCTGTATCGCAGCGAACTCTACGCCATCAACATTCTGCCCGGGCTGCATGGGCGCGGCCATGGCCGCCGCCTGCTGCTGCATGCCGCCAACTGGATGGCCGAGCAGCACCTGACGCCGTTTTATCTCTGGCTGCTGGCCGATAACACCAAGGCGCGGGATTTCTATGAGATGCTCGGCGCCAGCTTGGCCGCCAAGCGCAGTGTCAGCCTGGCCGGCACCCGCCTGACCGAGCTGGCCTATCATTTCCTCGACCCCGCCGACATCGCCCGCCGCGCCCTGAAAGCGGCCGGGCGACGGCTTTAGGCTTCACACATAGCGCGTCGGCAGCGGCAGGCCGGCGAAATGGGCAGCCAGATTTTGCACCATCAGCGCGCCCATGGCGGCGCGGGTCTGGTGCGTGGCGCTGCCGACATGCGGCTGCAACACCACATTCTCCAGCTTGAACAACGCCTCCGGCACCTGCGGCTCGTTGGCAAAAACATCCAGGCCGGCACCCTTGAGCCGACCCTGCACCAAAGCTTCCACCAGGGCCGGCTCGTCCACCACGCTGCCGCGTGCAATGTTGATCACATAACCTTGCGGGCCGAGCGCCGCCAGCACGCGGGCATCCACCAGCCGCTCGGTTTCCGGGCCGCCTGGGCAGGCAATCATCAGGATGTCGATGGCCGCCGCCATCTCGGCCAGGTCGGCATAATACCGCTGCGGCAGATCCGGCTTGGCGCGCGGGCCGCTATACACCACGCTGACGCCGCAAATCTCGGCGCGCTTGGCGATGGCCTGGCCGATGCGGCCAAAACCGAGGATGCCCATGGTCTTGCCGCCGAGCTTGTCGGCCAGTGGGAATTTGCCGGTGGGCCAATGCCCGCCGCGCACAAAGGCATCGCCCTGCGGGATACGGCGCAGCGTGGCCAGGGTCAGGCCGATGGCCAGGTCGGCCACCTCGTCGGTCAGCACATCCGGCGTGTTGGTGACGATCACACCCTTGACCTGGCAATGTGCGGTATCAACCGCATCCACCCCCACACCAAAGCAGGCAATGATTTCAAGCCCCGGCAAGGCATCGATCAGCGCCGCATTGGCGCCGGTGCTGCCCGATGTGGCCATGCCGCGCACCCGGGGCGCAATCTCGGCCAACATGGCGGCACGATCCTTGGCTTCCCACAGCCGATGCACGGTATAGGCCGCGTTCAGCGCCTGCTCCACGCTCGGCAGCAAAGGCAGCACCTGCACAATCTCGATAGCCATTCCCACCCTCTGATATCTTATATCTGACGATACCGGAAAGTAGGCGCAGGCCGCAGGCGGCGCAAGCGATCAGGCGGCCTGTTTCACCGCCGGCCGCATCGGCGTGAGATTTTGCAGGAACTGCGCCGAGCAGGCATCCCAGGAATAGCTTAAGGCCAGCTCGCGGCAGGCTTGCGGCGACTTGCCGAGCGCGCCCTTGATCGCCTGGCCGAGATCGTCATGCAGGCAGCCCACTTCGGGATGCGGGCCGATCACATCCAGCGGCCCGGTGACCGGATAGGCCGCCACCGGCACGCCGGAAGCCAGCGCCTCCAGCAGCACCAGGCCGAATGTGTCGGTCAGGCTCGGGAAAACAAACACATCGGCGGCGGCGAAATAGCCGGCCAATGCACCGTTTTCCAGATAGCCGGCAAACACCGCCTCGGGGTATCTGGCGCGGTATTCCTCAAGCTGCGGGCCGATGCCCACCACAAGCTTGGTGCCGGGCAGGTCCAGCTTGAGGAAGGCTTCGATATTCTTGTCCACCACCACGCGGCCGGCATAAAGATGGATCGGGCGCGGCAGATCCAGCAATGCCTTGTCGCGCGGCCGGAAACGCTCGGTATCCACGCCGCGCGACCAGGTGCGCAGATTGCGGAAACCGCGCGCCGCCAGGCTATCGGCCAGGCTCTGGGTCGCCACCATCATACCGGCCGAGCCGTTATGGAACCAGCGCATGAAGGCATAGGACCAGGCCAGCGGCACCCTGGCGCGTTCCTCGACATATTCGGGGAATTTGGTGTGGTAGGCGGTGGTGAAGGCGAAGTTATGCCGCGTGCAATAGCGGCGCGCCGCCAGGCCGAGCGGACCTTCGGTGGCGATATGAATCGCTTCCGGTGCAAAGGCTTCGATCCGCCGCACCAGGGCACGATAGGGCAGGATCGCCAATTCGATCTCGGGATAGGTCGGGCATGGCATGCGGCGGAATTCACCCGGCCCCACCACCTCAATCACATGGCCCTGGCGCGAAAGCGATTCCACGGTCTTGGTCAGCGTGCGCACCACGCCGTTGACCTGCGGATGCCATGCATCCGAAACAATCAATATCCGCATTTTCCGCCACTGCCCGTTGCGATTCAACCCGGGGTGATATCATCGCAATTTGGTGACGCTGGCGTGACACTCTGTGGATAAGTATGTGACGACTTACTGCTTCACCTTCTCGCGCAGGGTGACAAATTCCTCGGCGGCAGTAGGGTGGATACCCACAGTGGCATCGAAATCCGCCTTGGTGGCCTTGGCCTTGATGGCGATGGCGATGCCCTGGATGATCTCGCCGGCTTCCGGCCCCACCATATGGGCGCCGAGCACACGGTCGGAAGCGGCATCCACCACCAGCTTCATCAGGATACGCTCGTCGCGGCCCGACAATGTGTGGCGCATCGGCTTGAAGCTGGTGCGGTAGATATCCACCGCGCTGTAACGCTGCCGCGCCTGCGCCTCGGTCAAGCCCACACTGCCCACCGGCGGCTGGCTGAACACGGCAGACGGCACATCGGCATGATCGGCCTGGCGCGGCCGGTTGCCAAACACGGTATCGGCAAAGGCATGGCCCTCGCGGATCGCCACCGGGGTCAGGTTGATCCGGTTGGTGACATCGCCCACGGCATAGATATGCTTCACGCTGCTTTGCGACCAGGCATCCACCTGCACCGCGCCATCGGCATCCAGCGCCACACCAACGGCTTCCAGGCCCAGGCCCTGGGTATTCGGCTTGCGCCCGGTGGCCGCCATCACTGCATCGCAGGCAATGCTGCTGCCATCGCCGAGATGCAGAAGCAGGCTGCCATCGGCGGCCTGCTCAAGCTTCACGATATCGGTTTTGACGCGCAGGTCGATGCCGCTCTTGACGATCTCGGCCGCCAGATGATTGCGCACATCATCGTCGAAGCCGCGCAAAATCTGCTCGCCGCGATAAACCAGGCTGACCTGCGAGCCGAGGCCGTTGAAGATGCCGGCAAATTCCACCGCGATATAACCGCCGCCCAGCACCACCACGCGCTTAGGCTGTTCGGGCAGATGAAACGCCTCGTTCGAGGTGATCATCAGTTCAGCGCCCGGAATCTCGGGCTTCACCGGGGTGCCGCCGGTGGCAATCAGGATGGTGCCGGCGGTGATCTGCTGCCCCGCCACTTCAACGGTATGGGCATCCACCAGCCGGGCGCGGCCGTCATAGGTCTTGGCGCCGGCATTTTCGAACAGGCCGCGATAGATGCGCTCCAGGCGGCCGATTTCCTTGTCCTTGTTGGCGATCAGCGTAGCCCAGTCAAAACTGGTATCGCCGACGCTCCAGCCGAAGCCGGCGGCGTCCTGGAAACCATGGGCATATTCAGAGGCATAGACCAGCAGCTTTTTCGGCACGCAGCCACGGATGACGCAGGTGCCGCCGTAGCGGTATTCCTCGGCCACGGCAACCCGCGCGCCATGGCCGGCGGCAATGCGGCCGGCCCGCACACCGCCCGAACCGCCGCCAATCACAAACAGGTCTACGTCATACTGGGTCATCGGGTTCAAGCCTTATTGCAGGGATGCCGGCACTTCATGGCCGCGCCCCACGGCATGCATAAGGTCGCGCATATCGGCATGCTGGCGGGCTACGGAGAGATGGTGCGCCTCCATTGCCGCGACAAGGGCGCCGCCATGGCCCAGCATGCGGTCGGCCTGGCGGATCATCAGGCTGTTGGGCCAGGAGCGCGGCCGGATTGCCGCCAATGCCGCGAATATATCGGCCTCGCGGCCCTTGTTGCGCAACGCCATCAGGATCGTGGCGGTGGCGGTGGAGCGTGAGATGCCGGCCCAGCAATGCACCAGCACATGGCCGGGGCCTGAATCCAGCACCGCTTCGCAGGCAGCAATCACCGCCGCCACATCGGCCGGGCTTGGCGCCAGCCTGAGCGGATCGGGGGTGACAATATCGTGGAAGCGGAATTCGCTGTGATGCCCGGCACCAAGCTCGGCATAGGCCGATGGCCGCGCCGTGCCGGGATCGAGGATGCCGATGACATGCGAAACCTGGCCGGCGAAATTGGGCAATTCGCTGACGCCGCAGACACTGACTTCAAAAGGCAGCAGGCCAAGTTTGAGCGTGCTCATCATTCCACCGTGACTGATTTGGCCAGATTACGCGGCTGATCCACATCGGTGCCTTTCAGCACCGCAACATGATAGGCCAGCAACTGCACCGGAATAGCATACAGGATCGGCGCCACAAAGGGGTCTACCAGCGGCAGTTCCACCGTGGCGGCGGCAGCGGGATCAATATGCGCCATGCCAACATGGTCAGACAGGAAAATCACCTGGCCGCCCCGCGCCATCACTTCCTGCATGTTGGAAATGGTCTTCTCAAACAAAGCATCGCTCGGCGCGATCACAATCACCGGCACGCTTTCATCAATCAGCGCAATCGGGCCATGCTTCAATTCACCGGCGGCATAGCCCTCGGCATGAATGTAGGAGATTTCCTTCAGCTTGAGCGCGCCTTCCATGGCCAGCGGATAGCAGGCGCCACGGCCGATATAGAGCACATCGCGCTTGTCCATGATGCGCTCGGCCAGGGCATGCAGCGCTTCGTCATGGTTCAGCACTTCCGACATGCGCGACGGAATCTCGGTCAGCGCGCCCACCAGACGGGCCACTTCTTCGGCCGGCAAGGCACCGCGCGCCTGCGCCACCGCCAGCGCCACCGCCGCCAGGGTGCCAAGCTGGCAGGTGAAGGCCTTGGTGGAAGCCACGCCGATTTCCGGCCCCGCCTTGGTTTGCAGCATCGCATCGGCTTCACGCGCCATGCTGCTTTCCGGCACGTTCACAATGGCCAGGGTGCGGCCACCATGCTGCTTCACATACCGCAAAGCCGCCAGCGTGTCGGCGGTTTCGCCGGATTGCGAGATGAAGATGGCCAAGCCATCAGCATCCACCGGGCTTTCGCGATAGCGGTATTCGGAAGCCACATCCACTTCCACATTCACCCGCGCATAGCGCTCCAGCCAGTATTTCGCCACCAGGCCGGCATAGTATGATGTGCCGCAGGCGATAATGGTGATACGGCGCAGCGCGGCAAGATCAAGGCCCAATTCCGGCAGATGGATCGAGCGGTCAATCGGGCTGACCACATTGTTGATGGTGTCGCCCAGCACCGCCGGCTGCTCGTAGATTTCCTTCTGCATGTAATGGCGGTAATTGCCCTTGCCGATCATGGCGCCGCTGATCGCGGTGGGCCGGATGGTCCGTTCAACCACTTTGCCATCGGCATCGATGAAACGCGCCCCGGTGCGGCGCAGCACCACACAATCGCCCTCTTCCAGATAGGCGATGCGATCAGTCAGCGGCGCCAAAGCCAGCGCATCCGAGCCAAGGAACATCTCGCCATTGCCGAAGCCCACTGCCAGCGGCGCGCCGCGCCGCGCGCCGATCAGCAGGTCGGTCTCGCCGCGAAACAGGATGCCCAGCGCAAAGGCGCCGCGCATGCGCTGCAAAGCCGCCAGCACGGCGGCTTCCGGCTCCATGCCGGCTTGCAGGTTGTCGTCAATCAGATGCACCGCCACTTCGGTATCGGTCTGGCCGATAAAGACATGGCCCTTGGCGGCCAGTTCCTGGCCGATCTCGCGGTAATTCTCGATGATGCCGTTATGCACCAAAGCCACGCGCGCCGTGGCATGCGGATGCGCGTTGGTTTCGTTGGGCGCGCCATGGGTGGCCCAGCGGGTATGCGCGATGCCGCTATTGCCGTGCAACGGCGCCTCGCCCAGCCGCGCTTCCAGCCGGGCGATCTTGCCTTCGGCGCGGCGGCGTTCAATGGCGCCATCCACCAGCGTGGCAATCCCGGCTGAATCATAACCGCGATATTCCAGCCGCTTCAGGCCGTCGACCAGCAAAGGCACAACGTCGCGATTGCCGAGAACGCCGACTATTCCGCACATGGAGCTACTCCTGAAAAGAACTGAGGGAGATTATTTGGATTTGGTCTGCTGCTTTTTCTTGGACTGCTGGGCGCGAAAACGCCCGGCCAGGCCAAGCTTGTTTTCCTGCCGGCCACGCGCCAGCGCCATGGCATCGGCAGGCACATCGCCGGTGATGGTGCTGCCGGCCGCCACAATGGCGCCATCGCCGATCCTTACCGGCGCCACCAATGCCGAATTCGAGCCGATGAAGGCCCCCGCGCCGATATCGGTGTGGCTCTTGTTAAAGCCATCATAATTGCAGGTGATGGTGCCGGCGCCAATATTGGCCTTGGCGCCGATGCGGGCATCGCCGATATAAGTCAGGTGGTTCACCTTGGCGCCGGCTTCCACCCGCGCCTGCTTGATCTCGACAAAATTGCCGATATGCGCCTCAGGCCCGATATCGGCGCCGGGCCGCAGCCGCGCATAGGGGCCAAGAATGGCACCAGCGGCCACACGCGCGCCCTCGATATGGCTGAAGGCGCGGATTGTCACGTTATCGCCGATCTCAACATCGGCGCCAAACACCACATGCGGCTCGATGCTGACATCGCGGCCAAGCCTTGTATCAGCACGCAGATACACCGTTTCCGGCGCGGTCATGGTGACGCCGGCTTCCAGCGCGGCGGCGCGCAGCCTGGCCTGCATGCGCGCTTCCGCCAGGGCCAGTTCGGCGCGGTTGTTCACGCCCATCACGTCGATCTCGGAAACCTCGACGGCGCGGCAGGCCCAGCCCTTGGTGCGCGCCAGTTGCACCAGATCGGTGAGATAATATTCGCCCTTGGCATTGTTGTTATCCAGCCGCTTCAGCAAACCCGGCAGGCGGGCGCCGTCCAGCAGCATCACGCCGCCATTGCAGAAGCCGATGGCGCGCTGCTCCGGCGTGGCATCCTTGTATTCCACGATGGCCTCAAGCTCGCCCTTGGCATCCAGCACCAGCCGGCCATAGGCCGCCGGATCGGCGGGGCGGAAGCCGCTCACCACCACAGCCGGCCCGTCTGCCTCTGAACGGCCCTTGCCGCGCCGCGCCGCCAGCAACGCCTTCAAGCTGGCGGTGGTCAGCATCGGCGTGTCGCCAAACAGCACCAGCACATCGCCCGTGAAGCCCTTCAGCGCCGGCAGCGCTGCCTGCACTGCATGGCCGGTGCCGAGCGGCTGTTGCTGGATGGCGATGGTTGCTGGCGCCACCGCCTTGGCCACCTGTTCCATGCCCGGCGCCAACACAACGATGCTGCGTTCCGGCTTGAACATGGCTGCGGCATTCAGCACATGCCGCACCATCGGCAGGCCGGCCACCGGATGCAGCACCTTGGGCAAGGCCGACCGCATCCGCGTACCCTGCCCCGCCGCCAGCACAATTACCGCCAAAGAGTGTTTCGCCATGATGTAATGCCGTTTAAAACCGAGAAACAGAAAAGATCGGCGCGGGCGGGTCAGCCTGGGCCGGGATTGGTTGTCTCATATCCTTGGGCTGTGCCGGAAATCAAAAGGTTTTTCCGACTGTTTCAAGGTTTTTCCGAGTGTTACAGCGATCATGAAAGTTATCCTGTTCGATCTCGACGGCACCCTGGTGGATACCGCGCCCGACCTTGCCGGTGCGCTGGACCATGCCTTGCAGAGCCAGGGCCGGCCACCGGTTGGCCTGGATGCCGTGCGCCATATGGTGGGCGATGGCGCCGTGGCTTTGGTGGAGCGCGGCCTGGAAGCCACCGGCGGGATCACCTCGCCGACACAGTTCAAAGCCGCCGTTGATGCCTTCTTTGTTTACTACGGCGCCAACCTCGCCGCCACCAGCCGGCCGTTTCCCGGTGTGGTTGCCTGCCTTAAAGGCCTGCGCCGCGATGGCTATCGCCTCGCCGTCTGCACCAACAAAACCGAGCAATTCACCCGGCCCTTGCTGGATCAGCTTGATCTGACGCGGCATTTTGACGCCATCGTGGGCGGCGACAGCTTCCCGGTGAAAAAACCCGATCCGGGCCATCTCACCGGCACCATCGCCCGCGCCACAGCTGGCAATACGGCAAGCTGGGCCGCCATGGTGGGCGATTCGGCCAACGACATCAACGCCGCCAAGGCCGCCGGCCTGCCCAGCGTGGTGGTGAGTTTCGGCTATACCCGCATTCCGCCGCATGAGCTTGGCGCCGACCGCCTGATTGATCATTTTGACGAGTTGCGCGCCGCGCTCAACGCGCTTGGGGCCTGAACTTGGCAGACGACCCGAATGGCGTTATAAATATTGCCATCTGCCCGGTGATGGTCCGCAGCACCAGATGAAACGGGTATGAGGCGATAGCGGCAGCGCGGCGCCGCCTCGCGAGACTTAATCGGAAACTATCATCCATTACGCATCACGCGGCTGGCCGGCAATTCCACGCTGGCGGTGGTGCCGAAACCCTGCTGGCTTTCGATGCGCAACTGGCCATCATGCAGCCGCACTAAGCGATCCACCAGCGGCAGGCCCAGGCCGGTGCCGGGCTGTTCGCGGGTCAGCGCATTCTGCACCTGATAGAACGGCTCCAGCACCTTGGCCAACTGGCCCGGTGTCATGCCGATGCCGGTATCCCGCACGCGCAGGATAAAGCCGCCTTCCGGGGTCAGCCCGCCGCTCAGTTCCACCGAGCCGCGCTCGGTGAATTTCACTGCATTGCTGAGCAGGTTGATGACAATCTGCAAAATGGCGCGGCGATCAGCATAGAGCCGCACACGCTGATCCAGCGGCCGCAGGATCAGGCTGAGCCGGTTGGCCTCGGCCTTTTCGCGCACCAGCCGGATCGCGGCGCGCATCACCTCATCGGCCTCAAATTCATCATCGGCCAGTTCCAGCTTGCCGGCTTCCACCTTGGAAAGATCAAGGATGTCGCTGATGATCGATAGCAGATGTTCGCCGCTGGCATGGATATCGCCGGCATAATCGCGGTAGCGCGGCTGGCCCACCGGCCCCAGCATTTCATCCTTGATCATGGTGGAAAAGCCGATGATGGCATTCAGCGGCGTGCGCAATTCATGGCTCATATTGGCCAGGAAATCGCTCTTGGCGCGATTGGCCTCCTCGGCGGTGCGCTTGGCGGCCACCAGGGTGGTTTCAGCATCTTCCTTCAATTCCAGGATATGGCGCTGGCGAAACAGCAGCAGCACCAGGCCCAGCACCAGCATGGCGGCGAAAGCGGTCAGCACCGCCACGCCAAACGAAAAACGATCCAGTCGCGCCTCCTGCATCCGCAGCAGGGCGCGGGCGCTATCGCGGCCCTCGCCCAGCAGCGCGATGAGCCCGGCTTCAGCATCGCGGGCACGGGCCTGCATCAGCCACATGGCAGAGGGCGAGCCGGCGGCATGGCCCATGGCGCCATCCTCAAACCAGCGTTCCAGATCCTGCAATGCCGGCCGCGCCACCGCATACATGCCGGCAGCGCCCACCAGATTATCAAGATTATACTTGGTGCGCAGATACTCGGCGCGCTCTGTCGCCACACCCAGCCGCTGACGCACCCGCTCGCGGTTGGTCTCGCCCGGCTCGCTGCGCCAGAATTCTATCGCCCAGGCCAGATTGGCCATTTCGCGGATCAGCACTTCGGCATCGCGTTCCTGATCAAGCAGGGTTACCGGCAGATCACGCGCAATCGAGCTGAGGCTTTGCTGTATATAAACGCCGATCACCATCGCCAGCGCCACCACCGCCACAATGGCGATGCTGATCTGGCGCCGGCCAAAGCCCCATTGGGTGATGGGTTTCGGCATCAGGGCCTGGCACTTTCTGCCATGCCCGCCGCCTTGTAGAAGCGCGCCGCGCCGGCATGCAGCGGGATCGCCCGCCCCTCCAAGGCTAGTGCCAATGACAGGTCAACACCGCGCGGATGCCCGGCCCGCACCAGATCCTGGCCGCGCTGGCTCCAAAGCTGGCGCAACGCGGCTTCCACCAAATTTTCCGGCAGATCGGCACGCGCCAGCAATTGCGCCGTCACCGTCACCGTTTCCACCGCATCCTGGCCCGGATAGACACCGGCCGGAATGGTGGTGCGACTGAGAAAACGATTGCGCGCCAGCAAATCCGCCGCCGCCGCCCCGGTGATCGGGAGCAACGTGATGCGGCCTTCTGCGGCCAGTTGCGCCACATCACGCAGCGGCCAGCCGCCAACAAACAGAAAAGCATCCAGTTCACCCGCCATCAGGCGCGGCCCAGCCAGCTCCGGCTTGATATATTCGGCCTGCACGCGCGCTTCGCTCAGGCCATGCGCGGCCAGCAGGGCGCGCGCCATCGCCAGCGTGCCGGAACCCGGCTCGTCCAGGCTGACACGCCGCCCGGCCAGATCGGCGATATTGCGGATGCCGGCGCCACGCCGCACCACCACATGCACCGCCTCGGGATATAGCCGGGCGAGAAAGCTGAGCTGTGTGGCCGGCAGTTTGCCAGCGAACACGCCGCTGCCGCTATAGGCCCAGTAGGCAATGTCGGACTGCACCAAAGCAGCCTCCACTGCGCCAGCCTGGATCGCCTGCACATTGGCCACCGAGCCATTGGAGCTTTGCGCCACCGCCAGCAGGCCCGGCACGCCGCAGGGCTGCGGCAAGGGCGCTGGGCAATCCGGTGCGCCGCCGCTTTCCGCCACCGCCCGGGCAATCAGGCTGCCCAGCGGAAAATACACCCCGGCGACGCCACCGGTGGCGATACGTAAAAAGGTTGGCATGGCGGCTGCTTTGCCGGGCGGCGCCGTACTGGCCTGGGCCTGCACCGGAGCAGGCACCACCGCCAGCACTGCAAGCGCAGTCAGCAATCCCAGCAGCAGGCGCCTTGCCAACATCGCCTACTCCGCGTCGGGCTGCTTGTCTGGCGCGGCGCGGGCAAAGGCATCCAGCGTGGCGCAGTGATCGGCAATGCGCACCACAGTGGGGCAACCGGAAAGATCACTGTTGAAGCGCCGGGCATTATACACCTGCGGCAGCAGGCAGATATCTGCCAGGCTCGGCGTGTCCCCGAAGCAGAAAGCCCCCGTATGCGGACTATTCGTCAGGGTCTGCTCCACGGCAGCCAGGCCGGTTTCCACCCAATGGCGATACCACTGGTTTTTCTTGTCTTCCGACAGGCCCATGTCATGCACCAGATAACGCAGCACGCGCAGGTTGTTGATCGGATGGATGTCACAAGCAATCGCCAGCGCCATGGCGCGCACCTGGGCGCGCAACAGCGGCGCCTGGGGCAGCAAGGCCGGCGTGGGGTGCATTTCGTCGAGATATTCCACAATGGCCAAAGACTGGGTGATGATCTCGTCGCCCACCTGCAAGGCCGGCAGCAGCTTCTGCGGGTTGAGCCGGGCATAATCCGCCGACAGATGTTCGTTCTTCTGCAAGTGCAGCGGCACCAGATCGTAATCCAGACCCTTCAGATTAAGCGCGATTCGCACGCGATACGCTGCCGATGATCGAAAATACCCATAAAGCCGCATGTGCCTAATTCTCCTTGCCTGAACCAACTGTAAACCACAGCCAGGATGTAACAAAGAGGTAGTATGGTGTTGCCAGCCGGTATCCGCCAAGCTGGGTGGTTGCCCCTGAATGCGCCACATTCTATTGTCACGGTGCCAGGAGCCACCATTTATAAAAGCGGGGCCGGCCAAGACTGGGAAAGAGCAGGAAGTATGCGGCTGTCGATCAATGGAGAAACCCGCGACCTGGGCCAAGCGGCCAATGTCGCTGATTTGTTGACACAACTGGACCTGGATGCGCGCAAGATTGCCATCGAGTTGAACCGGGAGATCGTACCGCGCTCGGCCTATGCCGCCACCGCGCTGAAAGATGGCGATGCCATCGAGATCGTGCATTTCATTGGCGGCGGCAATGCCGCCCAGCACCCGGATGACGATTATTTTGAAGTAGCCGGCCAGCGTTTCCACTCGCGCCTGCTGGTTGGCACCGGCAAGTACAAGGATCTGGCCGAAACCAAGGCAGCCATCGAGGCTTCGGGGGCCGAGATCGTCACCGTGGCCGTGCGCCGGGTGAATGTGACCGATCCGAAGCAGCCGATGCTGATGGATTATGTCGACCCGAAGAAATACACCTACCTGCCCAACACCGCCGGCTGCTTCACTGCCGAGGAAGCCCTGCGCACCCTGCGGCTGGCGCGCGAGGCCGGCGGCTGGAAACTGGTGAAGCTGGAAGTGCTGGGCGACAAGCAGACGCTGTATCCCGACATGGAGCAGACCCTGGCTGCCACCAAAATCCTGGTGACCGAGGGCTTCGACGTGATGGTGTATTGCGCCGACGATCCGATTGCCGCCCGCAAGCTGGAAGACCTTGGCGCCTGCGCCATCATGCCGCTGGCGGCGCCGATTGGTTCCGGCCTGGGGGTGCAGAATCCGGTGCAGATTCGCATTATCAAGGAAAATGCCCGTGTGCCGGTGCTGGTGGATGCCGGTGTTGGCACCGCCTCGGATGCCGCCATCGCCATGGAACTGGGCTGCGACGGCGTGTTGATGAATACCGCCATCGCCGAAGCCAAAGACCCGATCCGCATGGCGCATGCCATGCGGCTGGCGGTGGAAGCAGGCCGCCTCGCCTACCGGGCCGGGCGCATGCCGAAAAAGCGCTATGCCGATCCCTCTTCCCCCCTAGCCGGTCTGATCTGACCCTGTAGCGCAAAGGCCCCAAAGTGGACCTCGACATCTATAAGCTGATCGAACAATACGAAGACCTGTTCTACATTATCACTTTTGTCTGGGCCTTCCTGGAAGGCGAGACCTTTGTGATCTTTGCCGGTGCCGCCGCCAGCCAGGGGATGCTGAACCAGTATATGCTGATTGCCGCCGCCTGGCTTGGCAGCTTCTGCGGCGACCAGCTCTATTTCTGGATCGGCCGCCGCTATGGCCACCGCCTGCTGAAGCGCTTCCCGAAATTGCAGGGCGGCGTCAACGTGGCGCTCGGCATGCTGCATAAATACCATGTCGGCTTCATCCTCTCCTTCCGCTTCATCTACGGCGTGCGCAATTTTTCCTCCTTTGCCATGGGCATGAGCCCGATTGGCTGGCCGCGTTTTGCCGCCCTGAATTTCATTGCAGCCTTTGTCTGGGCCAATGCCTTTGCCTGGGCCGGGTATCTGCTGGGCAAGACCTTCGAGGCTGTGCTGGGCGATATCGCCAAGGATTTTGGCCTGATCATGCTCTGCGTCTTCGCGCTGGTTGGCCTGATTCTGTTCCTGGTGCATCGGCGTGGCAAAGCCAATTTCGAGCGCAAGATCGCCGAACAGCAGGCCGCCGAACAGGCCAAGCTGCCCGAAACCAAGGTGGATTGAGCAGCCGGGCCTGTTTTGCGCCTTCAGACGAACTGCGCCACCCCGTGGCCGACCGACCAGTTTTCCTTCGGCGCATCCAGGATGTTGATAAACACATCTTCCGGCCGGATGCCGGGATTTGTGCCGAGCCGCGCGGCAATGCAGCGGAACAGCGCCCGTTTCTGCTCGGCCGTGCGGCTGCTGAACACGGTGATCTGGATATAGACCAGATCGTCGCTGCGGATGATTCCGAAGGCATTGCCCTTGCGGAAATTCGCCGCCGTATGTTCGGTGATGGTCATGAACTGGTCGTCTTCCGGCACATCCAGCGCTTCGCGCAGCGCCAGATATAAACCATCCAGAATTGCCTGCCGGTAGGCTTCCGGCTTTCCGGCCCGCAGTGAAACATGCAGCAGCGGCATCGTTTGGTCCCTTTCCGTTGTTGACCGCGCCAAAACTCGGACACCGCCAGTTATTTTCATATGGCATTGATACTGATTTCAGCTATTTTCATTGCAAATGTCCGAACCACCCCTTGATCTGGATGCAGTGCGGGCCTTTATCCGCATCGCCGAACTCGGCAGCTTCACCCGTGCCGCAGAAGCCCTGCAAACCACCCAGGGCGCGGTCAGCCTGAAGCTGCAACGGCTGGAAAAGCGACTTGGCTGCCGGCTGCTGGAACGGACGCCGCGCCATCTGGAGCTTTCACCACGAGGCGCCAGCTTCCTGGATCAGGCCCGCGACTTGCTGGCGATGCATGACCGTGCCCTGGCCGGCTTTGCCGGCGCGCGGCAACGCCTCGCCATCGGCATCAGCGACCATGTGGCAGGACCGGAACTGCCGGCACTGATCGCCCGCATGAATGCCCAGGACCCGGATTTGCTGATCGAAATCCGCATCGGTTCGTCGGTCGAGTTGTTGCAGCGTTTCGACCGGCGTGAGTTGGATACCGTGATCGTGCGCCTGCATGCCGGGCGCAATGACGGCGCATTGCTGGCCGAGGAACAATTCCGCTGGTTCGCCGCGCCGCACTGGCAGCATCGCCCTGGCGAACCGCTGCCGCTGGCCACCATGGCGGAGCCCTGCGGCGTGCGCGTGCTTGCCGGTCAGTTGCTGGACGAAGCCGGCATTGCCTGGACCGAAGTGTTTGTCGGCGGCGGCGTGACGGCGGTGGCGGCAGCGGTGATGGCCGGCATCGGCATCAGCGCCTTGGCACCGCGCATGCTGCCTTTCGGCGCCATCGATATCGGCCCTCGGCTGCGCTTGCCGGCATTACCGCGCCTGCCGGTGTTGCTGCATACCCGGCTGCGTGGCGGCAAGCCGGGCGCTGCATTGGCCGCGCTCGCGGCCGCTTTCCGCAATGTTGCGCGCGACTGACGCCTCAGCTCTTGGCCTCAGGCCGCATCGGTCAGCTTGGCGATGACGCGCTCCAGCACGGCGCGTTCCTCCGGCGTCAACCGCGCCAACAGGTCGCGCTCAAAGCCCAGCGCCAGCGGCACGATCTCGGCATAAACCGCCTCGCCGCGTGGCGACAGGCGCAACTGGCTTTTGCGCTTGTCGCCGGCATCGCGGCTGCGCTGCAACAGCCCCTTCTGCTCCAGCGCCGCCACGGCGCGGCTTACCGTCACCTTGTCCATCGCCGAACGCTCCACCACTTCATTGGCGCTCATTTCCGGCTGGCGGCCAAGATTGGCGATCACGCGCCATTCCGGGATACCGATGCCAAAACGCTCGGCATAATGTCGCGACAGCGCGCCGCTGATCCGGTTGGTCATGACCGACAGCCGGTAAGGCAGGAATGTCTCCAGCACCAGGCGCGAGGCTTGTTCGGCTTTGGCCACGGATCGGACTCCCTCTTGATTTAGTTACAAATGTAACTATTATGCGCGCCAGATGCAATTTACATCCGGGAGGATACGCAATGGCCGACCTTTGGGACAATCCGATGGGCACCGACGGCTTCGAATTCGTGGAATATGCCGCGCCGGAGCCGGAGAAGCTGGCCGCGCTGTTTGAGCGTATGGGCTTTGTGGCGGTGGCCAAGCATCGCTCCAAGAATGTCACGCTGTATCGCCAGGGCGATGTGAATTTCATCCTCAATGCCGAGCCATCAAGCTTCGCGCAGAGTTTTGCCCGCATCCACGGCCCTTGCATCTGCGCCATCGCCTTCCGGGTCAAGGATGCCGCCTTCGCCTATAAGCGCGCCGGGTCGCTGGGCGCTTGGGGTGTGGAAGGCAAGGCCGGGCCGATGGAACTCAACATTCCGGCGATCAAGGGCATCGGCGACAGCCTGATCTATCTGGTGGACCGCTATGGCGAACGCGGCACCATCTATGATGTGGATTTCATGCCGATCCCGGGCGCCGAGCGCAATCCGCCGGGCTGCGGCCTGACCTATATCGATCACCTGACCCATAATGTGCATCGTGGCCGCATGGGCGAATGGGCGGATTTCTATGAGCGCCTGTTCGGCTTCCGCGAGATCAAGTATTTCGACATCGAAGGCAAGCTGACCGGGCTGAAATCCAAGGCCATGACCAGCCCCTGCGGCAAGATCCGCATTCCGATCAACGAAAGCTCGGACGACAAGTCGCAGATCATGGAATACCTGCATGCCTATCATGGCGAAGGCATCCAGCATGTGGCGCTGGGCAGTGACGACATTTACGACACGGTAAGCCGCATGCGCGGCCGCGACGTGCCGTTCCAGGACACGCTGGAAACCTATTACGACGGCGTGGACAAGCGCGTGCCGAACCATGGCGAAGACCTGGCCCGCCTGCGCGAATTGCGCATCCTGGTGGATGGCGCCCCCACCGAAGGCCAGGGCCTGCTGTTGCAGATCTTCACCGACACGGTGATCGGCCCGATCTTTTTCGAGATCATCCAGCGCAAAGGCAATGACGGCTTTGGCGAGGGCAATTTCAAGGCTCTGTTCGAATCAATCGAACTGGACCAGATCAAGCGCGGCGTGCTGAAAGCCAACGCCTGAGTTAGTTCGCTTTAGTGGAGGAAATGCCATGGCCAAGACCTGGATACCGATGATGCATTCTGCCGGCACCGCTTCGCGCCAGGCTCATGTGGCGCTGCCGGAAGGCAGCTTTGAGCGCGAGATGGGCAAGGAAGGCTTTTTCGGCCCGGCAGCACATTTTTACCATGCCAATCCACCCACCGGCTGGATTGACTGGGATGGCCCGCTGAAACCGCGCGCCTTCGATACGACCAAATTCAGCCCCGGCGATACCTCGCCCTGGGCTGCCAAGCTGCTGCTCGGCAATGCCCATGTGAAATATCGTCATCACAGCATCGCGCAGAAGATGGATCATCTGGTGCGGAATGGCGATGGCGACGAATTGCTGTTTGTGCATGCCGGCAGCGGTTCGCTGTTCTGCGATTTTGGCCACCTGACCTATAGCGAAGGCGATTACATCATGCTGCCACGCGGCACGATGTGGCGCCTGGAGCCGGCCGAAGCAACCAAGCTGTTGCTGATCGAGGCGACCAATGACAGCTACCGTCTGCCGGAAAAGGGCCTGCTTGGCCCGCATGCCATCTTTGATCCCGGCGTGCTTGGCATTCCGGCCATGGACGAAGCCTTCAAGGCGCAGCAGAGCAATACGCAAACCTGGCGCGTGGTGATCAAGCGGCGCGACCAACTCTCCACCGTCACCTACCCGTTCAATCCGCTGGATGCCGTGGGCTGGAAGGGCGACCTGACGGTGGTGAAACTGAACTGGCGCGATATCCGGCCGCTGATGAGCCACCGCTACCATCTGCCGCCCTCGGCGCATACCACCTTCCTGGCCAACCGCTTCGTGGTCTGCACCTTTGTGCCGCGCCCGGCGGAAAGTGACCCGGAAGCGCTGAAACTGCCCTTCTTCCACAATAACGACGATTATGACGAGGTGATCTTCTATCACCACGGCCAGTTCTTCAGCCGTGACAATATCCATCCCGGCATGATCACACTGCATCCCTGCGGCTTCCCGCATGGCCCGCATCCGAAAGCGTTCCAGTTGGCGGCCCGCGCCACCGACACAACACAGCCGCGCATGCTGGATGAAGTGGCGGTGATGCTGGATACGCGCGATGCGCTCGACGTGGCCCCGGCTGCCGAGAATGTGGAATTCACCGGCTATGTCGGCACCTGGAACCCGCAGGGTTTCCGCCAGGCCGCCGAATAAATCTTTTTTTCTGGAGTTGACTGATTATGAAATTTGCATCGCTCAAGCATGGCCGCGATGGCCGCCTCTGTCTGGTCAGCCGCGACCTGGCCCATATGCTGCCGGTGGACACCCTGATCCCGACGCTGCAACTGGCACTCGATTCCTGGGTGGTTGCGGCGCCCAAACTGCAAGCGGCCTATGACGCGCTGAATGCCGGCCAGGCCGGCGCCGCCCTGCCCTATGATCCGGCCAAGCTGGCGGCGCCTTTGCCGCGCGCCTATCAATGGTGCGATGGCTCGGCTTATCTCAATCATGTGGAACTGGTGCGCAAGGCACGCGGCGCGCAGATGCCGCCGGAATTCCTGCATGATCCGCTGATGTATCAGGGCGG
>DLGP01000170.1:16340-21285 GCA_002482765.1 Alphaproteobacteria bacterium UBA7691 | reverse complement strand
GCAAAGAACAGGTCGAACGCGGGCTCGGCCAGGGTGGGCTCATCGCCCGCCTGGGTGAGCGCCAGGCGGATGGACTCGCGGCGCAGCGCGCTCAGGTCGTGCAGCAGGTCGGGCCGCAGCGTCACCATCTGGTTGCGGATGGCGCGCAGCGCCTGGGTGTCGGAAAACAGCGCGGCCGTGGCCGGCGCGTGGTCGGTGAGCCACCGCAGCAGCACGGCCTCGGCCCGCTCGATGGTGGGCCAGATGGGCCACAGCGTGTCGTCCAGGTCGATGCTGATGGCGCGGATGCGGGAAATATCCAAGGAGAGAGCAGACATGGCAAACCACCCAAAAAATTCACGGCCCGGACGCCCGGGCAGCGGCCAGTGGGCCGCCGCGAAGGATAACGCAGCAGTCAGCAGACAGCGCTGCGCAGAACGCCAAGCCCTTACCGGTCGCCAGCCCCGCGCACCGCGGCCACGGACGACCCCCGCACCACCAGCTTGCCGGGCAGCAGGCGCTCCCGCGCAGGCGCCTGCAAGCCCTGCATGCGTTCGATAAGGCACTGCGCGGCACACCGGCCGATGGCATGGGTGGGCTGGGCCACCGTGGTCAATCCCGGCCCGATCAGGGGTGCCCATTCGGGGTCGTCGAAGCCGGCAAAGCCGATATCGCTGCCAAAGGCCCAGCCCAGCCGCACCATGGCGGCCGCCACCCGCAACGTGACCACGGAATTGCCCGCCACAACAGCGCCGCGCGCCCTGCCCCCGGCTCTTTGCCGAAGCGCCCGCAGCGCGGCATCCAGCACCTCGTCCGACGCATCGACCAGTTCCAGCACCGCGCCCTGCACGCCGCCCCCGCGCTCGCGGATGCACTGAGAAAACGCGGCCGCCCGCTCCAGGCGCGAACTCACGCCCGCCAGGGGCTGGGTGACGTACAGCAGCTCGCGCCAGCCCCCATCGATCAGGTGCGTGCAGGCGGCGCGCATGGCGCCGGGGTTGTCCAGCGACACGAAGTCGGCCTCCAGGCCGGTATGCCGGCGGTCCACCAGCACGGCGGGTCGGCCATGCAAAGAGCTGAGCTCGGCATGGCCCTCGTCCTGCCCCTGGGTGTTGAGGATGAAGCCGTCCACCTGGTAGCTGGCCAATGCATCGATGGCGCTGCGCTCGCGCTGGCGGTCATTGCCCAGGTTGAACAGCATCACCAGGTAGCCGGCCTCCTGGCAGGCCTCCTCGGCCCCGCGCAGCACCGCCACCGAGAAGGGGTTGGTGATGTCGGCCACCACCAGACCGATCAGCCGCGAGCGCCCATGGCTCAGGGCCTGGGCCATGGGGCTGGGCACATAGCCGAGCTGGGCGATGGCGGCCTCGACCCGGGCGGCGATATCGGGGCTGAGCAGGCGCTCGCGGTGGTTGAAGAAACGCGACACGGTGGCCTTGGACACGCCGGCCGCAGCCGCCACGTCGGCAATGGTGGGCCGGTCACGGCCAGCCGTATCGACAGGGGCGTTGGCAGGCGCCTTGGCGGTGGGTGCGCGCGGCTTGCTGTTCATGCGCCGATTGTCCCGTACACCGCGGTGGGCTTTTCGCCGGCCAGCGCCTGCAGCAGGTTCGTCGTCGCCAGCCGGGCCATGGCATGGCGCGTGCCGTGCGTGGCCGACCCGATGTGCGGCAGCGGCGTCACGCGCGGGTGGGTGCGCAGCGGCGAGGCCAGCGGCAAGGGTTCGGTGGCAAACACATCGAGCCCCGCTGCACGCAGCGTGCCATGGTCGAGCGCGGCCAGCAGGTCGTCCTCGACCACCGTGGCGCCGCGCCCGCCGTTGATGAAGATGGCGCCGGGCTTCATGGCCGCGAACACCCCCTCATCCACCAGGCCGCGCGTGCTGTCCGACAGCGGCAGCAGTGCCACCACGATGTCCGCGCGCGCCAGCAGGTCGGCCAGGGGCACATGCTCGGCCCGGCCCAGCAGCGCGGGCGCCTGCAGCGCCAGGTCCACGGGGCGGCGCGCGTGGTACAGCACCGGCATGCCAAAACCCAGGGCGGCGCGGCGCGCCACGGCCTGGCCGATGCGGCCAAAGCCCAGCAGGCCCACGGTCTTGCCATGCACGTCGTGGCCGAACAGGTCTTCGCCGATGCTGCGGTCCCACCGGCCCTCGCGCACCATCTGCGACAGCTCCACCACCCGGCGGCAGGTGGCCATGAGCAGCGCAAACACGGCATCGGCCACGGTCTCGTCGAGCACGCCGGGCGTGTGGCACAGCAGGATGCCGCGCGATTGCAGGGCCTGCAGCGGGTAGTTGTCTACCCCCACCGAGATGCTGGAGATGGCCTGCAGCTGCGGCGCACGCGCCAGCAGCTCGGCGCTGATGGGAAAGCTGGCGCCGATGAGGCCATGGGCCTCGGCCAGTGCGGCGTCGAACGCAGCGCGCTGCGCCGGCTGGCGCGGGTCGGCCACGGTCACCTCATGCACTGCCTGCAGGCGGGCCAACTGGTCCGGCGGCAGGGTGCGGTACACCACCACGTTCTTGCGGCTCATAGGCCGGCCTGCTCCAGCTCCTGGCGCGTGGGCAGCCCTTCGGTATCGCCCAGCACCTGCACCGCCCGGGCGCCGATCCAGGCGCCGCGGCGCACCGCATCGGGCACGCTGCGGCCTTGCAGCAGCGCGCTGATGACGCCCACGGCAAAGCCGTCGCCCGCACCCACGGTGTCCACCACCTCGGCCACGGGGAAGCCGGCGACATGCCCTGTGCCCGCCACGTCGCTGTCGAAGTACGCGCCCTGCTCGCCGAGCTTGACGACCACCAGCCTGGCGCCGCGCGCACGGTAAAAGCGCGCCACGCCCTCGGGCGTGGTCTCGCCCGTGAGGAACACGCCCTCCTCCATACCCGGAAGCACCCAGTCGGCAAAGCGCGAAAGCTCGTTGATCTGGTGCCGCATCACCTCGGGCGATGACCACAGCGTCGGGCGCAGGTTGGGGTCGAACGAGATGGTGCGGCCCGCAGCGCGCATCACCTGCAGCGTGCGCTGTGCGGCCTGCAGGCTGGTTGCAGAGATCGCCGCGAACACGCCCGTGGCATGCAGGTGGCGCGCACTGCGCAGCCAGGGATCGTCCACATCGGCCGGGCCCATCTGGCTCGCGGCCGAGCCCTTGCGGTGGTATTCGACCTTCGGGTCGCGGCCATCGGTCACGCGCTCCTTGAACTGGAAACCCGTGCGCTGCGTGGCATCACAGGTCACATGCGAGCAATCGATGCCCTCCGCCTGCATGGTGGCCAGCAGCGAGCGCCCCATGGAATCGGTGCCCAGGCGGCTGGCCCAGCCCACCTTCAGGCCCAGGCGGGCCAGGCCGATGGCCACGTTGGTCTCGGCCCCGGCCGTGCGCTTGTGGAAGCCCGTGGCATGCTCCAGCGGCCCGGGCTCGTTGGCCACCAGCAGCAGCACGCGGCCAAGATGCGCCTGCGCCGCCTTGTCGCCCTCGGGCGGTGAATCCCAGGCGATATCCAGCCAGCGTTCCGGCTGGTCGGTGAACTGCCCCAGCGCGTCGCAATCAATCGTGTGGATGGTAACGCCCTTGCCGGTGGTGACAATGCCAACGATACGATCACCGGGCAAAGGATGGCAGCAGCCGGCGAAATGCATCGCCATGCCCGGGATCAGGCCACGGATCGGGATGCCGTTTTTCTGATCCGCCGGCTTCTGCTGGCGCACCAGCAATGTCGGCTTATCAGCGTCGCGGTCCTGCTCCTTCTCGCCGGGATAGACGATATGCAGCACCTGGCGCCCGGTATAGCTGCCATCGCCAACCCCAACATAAACATCGTCCACATTGCGCAGCTTCAGCACCTTCACCGCCGCGTCCAGGCCCTTTTCGGAAAGCTGGTGGTCGCGCTCATGGAAGGTCTTTTTCAGGATCGCCTTGCCAAGCTCAATATACTGGCCGCGCTGCTGCTGGCGGATGAAACGATTGATGCTGGATTTGGCGCGGCCTGATTTGACAAAATGCAGCCAGTTTGAATTTGGCGCCGGCACCTTGGAACGCAGGATTTCCACCTGGTCGCCATTGCGCAACACGGTGCGCAGCGGCACCACGCGGCCATTCACCTTGGCGCCCACCGCCGTATCGCCGATGCCGGAATGCACCGCATAGGCAAAATCCACCACCGTGGCATCCCGCGGCAATGCGATCAGGTCACCCTTCGGCGAGAAGCAGAATACCTGATCCTGAAACATGTTGAGCTTGGTATGCTCAAGAAATTCCTCGGGATCGGATGCCTGCTCCAGAATTTCGAGCAATTCCCGCAGCCAGCGATATTGTTTGGCCTCGGCATCGGGCGCCGGGGTTTTGCTATCGCCATCCTGCTTGTATTGCCAATGCGCCGCCACGCCCAGATCGGCCACTTCATGCATGTCCTGGGTGCGGATCTGGATTTCGATACGCTTGTTCTCCGGGCCGATCACCGTGGTATGCAGGCTGCGATAGCCATTCTGCTTCGGCGTCGAGATATAATCCTTGAAGCGGCCCGGCACTGAGGGCCAGGTGCCATGCACAATGCCGAGCGCCTGATAACAGGCGCCGATATCACGCACCACGATGCGGAAGGCCATGATGTCGGAAAGCTGCTCGAACGGGATGTTCTTGCGCTGCATCTTCTCCCAAATCGAGAAGGGCCGCTTCTCACGCCCGGAAACCCAGGCATCCAACCCCTGCTCTGCCAGCGTGCGCTTCACCCGGTCGGAAATACGATCCACCAGGTTGCCGCCTTCGTTGCGCAACTGCTCCAGCCGGGTCAGGATCGAAGCGCGCGCATCGCTGTTCAGTTCACCAAAGGCGAGGTCTTCCAGCTCCTCCTTCAGCTCCTGCATGCCGATGCGATCGGCCAGCGGCACATAGATTTCCATCGTTTCGCGGGCGATGCGGGCGCGCTTCTCCGGCGTTTTGATGTAATGCAGCGTGCGCATGTTGTGCA
>DLGP01000170.1:0-16290 GCA_002482765.1 Alphaproteobacteria bacterium UBA7691 | reverse complement strand
CCTGCCGCATGCGATCCGATTGCTGCTCGATGCGCGACAGCTTGGTGACACCATCCACCAGCCGCAGCACGTCGCCGCCAAAATTCTTTTCGATTTCGGCCGGCGTGGCGACCGTATCCTCCAGCGTGTCATGCAACAGGCCGGTGGCAATGGTCTTGTCGTCCAGCTTCATGCCGGCCAGGATGCCGGCCACTTCCACCGGATGCGAAAAATACGGATCGCCCGAGGCACGCAACTGGGTGCCATGCGCCATCATCGAAAACACATAGGCGCGATTCAACAGGTCCTCGTTGGCACTGGGATCATATGCCAGAACCTTCTCGACCAACTCTACCTGTCGCAATATGCGAGCGCGCGCCATACGGTGCCGTTCTCCTGTTGCAGGCAACGGTTACACAACACCATGAATTTTGGGCTAAATTCCCCCCAGGGCAAGACCCTGGAACGATTCTAGATCGAAAGGACGAGAATTATTCTTCTTCGGCCTCGGCCGGTTCGTCGGCCGCATCATCGCCGGCATCGTCTTCCAGGCCCATGCCTTCGGCAAGATCGTCCGCCTGATGCACGCCGGCCCATTCGGCCGATTCCATCAGCGCCGCCATGTTGTCTTCTTCCGGCTCGTCCACTTCCACATGCTTCTGCATGCCGCCAATCATGCGCTGGCGCAGGGTTTCGATATCCACCGTCTCGTCGGCGATTTCACGCAAAGCCACCACCGGATTCTTGTCGTTATCGCGGTCCACGGTCAGCGGCGCGCCAGCCGAAACGGCACGGGCACGCTGGGCGGCGAGCATCACCAGCTCAAACCGGTTGGGAACCTTGAGAACGCAATCTTCGACGGTAACGCGAGCCATGTGGGGAATCCTTGTAGCGAATCCTTCAAAGACGGGTGCATACCCGCTTCGCCGTCATGCTGCAAGTGCTAACTTGACACGCCGCCTAACCTATTGATTTGCATGGGTTCCGCGGCAGCAATCAAATCCGCGATGGCCAGCCCGGAGCGCGGATGGCGCCAATCCGGCGCCAATTCCTGCAACGGCAACAGCACAAATAACCGCCCGGCCATGCGCGGATGTGGCAATATCGCGCGGCCCGCCTCGCCATCCATCTGCACCCGGCCGGCATAGTCGATCAGATCAAGATCAAGCGGCCGGGCATCCCAGCGCCCCAGCCGGTTGCGGCCAAAAGCCGCCTCGATGCCATGCAATGCCAACAACAATTCATCCGGGGCAAGATCAGTATGCAGCGCCAGCACGGCATTGAGGTAATCCGGCTGCCTGGATTCGCCGGGGCCGGGCGGCGGCCAAGCCGGCGAACACCACCAGCTTGAGCGCCCGATAATGGTGCAGCCGATCTCGGACAAGGCCGCCACACCCGCCTCAAGTGTAGGCCGCAATCCATCCCGACCCTCTGCGGGCAGGTTTCCGCCGATTGCGACAAAAACTAGATCGTTTGAGGGATTTTCGCGCATGAAAGGCTTGTGTAGGCTTTGCGATGATTTATCTAACCCATCGTACCTTCTCAATATATCGACGTCATACCAATACGGAGTGAAACTCATGAAATTTTATCCGCAAGAACGGGTCGCATTGTTCATTGATGGCGCCAACCTCTACTCGGCGGCGCGCAGCCTGGGCTTTGAAATCGACTATCGCCGCCTGCTGGAACATTTCCGCAAGGAAGCCCATCTGATCCGCGCCTTCTACTATACCGCGCTGGTGGAAGACGCCGATTACTCGCCGCTGCGGCCGCTGATCGATTGGCTGGATTACAACGGCTACACCATGGTGACCAAGCCGGCCAAGGAATATACCGACGCCAATGGCCGCCGCCGCTTCAAGAGCAACATGGATATTGAGCTGGCCATCGACATGATGGACCTGGCGCCGCATATCGACCATGCCGTGCTGTTCTCCGGCGATGGCGATTTCCGCCGGCTGGTGGATGCCGTGCAACGTCGCGGCGTGCGCGTCTCCGTGGTGGCCACCACCAAGAGCCAGCCGCCNNNNCGATGAATTGCGCCGTCAGGCCGATACCTTTGTGGAATTGCAGGATCTGATGCCGAAGATCATGCGCGAAGGTGCAGCCCGCGAGCATATCCAGGCACAGCGCACCGCCGGCCTGAATGCCACCTTGCGCGTTGCCCCGGGCAGCCCGGCCGGCGCCTATGAGGAAGAAGACGAAATCGACACTGCCAATCCGCGCGGCTATAACCGCTAAGCCAGCCGGCGGATAGAGCGGTTCATATTCATATGGAAGCACCTGCGTTGCGTCTGGAGGCGGCTTTGCCTTATCCGGTGCCGGAACGCGATTGTCGGCTCTGCCCGCGTCTGGCTGAGTTTCGTGACGATAACCGCCGCGCCTATCCGGATTTTTTCAATGCACCGGTGCCGGCCTGGGGCGATGCCGCCCCGGCCCTGCTGGTAGTGGGGCTGGCGCCCGGCCTGAAGGGCGCCAACCGCACCGGCCGGCCTTTCACCGGCGATTATGCCGGCGACTTGCTGTACAGCACATTGAAGAAATACGGCTTCAGCGCCGGCGAATTCCGCGCCGATCCGAATGATGGCCTGGTGTTGCTGCGCGCCCGCATTTCCAATGCAGTGAAATGTGTGCCGCCGGAAAACAAGCCGACGCCGGCTGAAACCAAAATCTGCCGCAGCACTTTTCTGGCGCCCGAAATCGCTGCCATGTCCGGGCTGCGCGCCATCCTGGCGCTGGGCCAGATCGCCCATGTTGCGGTGCTGGACACCTTGAAAGTGAAGCGGGCTGCCGCACCCTTCGGGCATAACAGCGCCTATGCCATGCCGAATGGCGCCACGCTGTTTTCGAGCTATCACTGCTCGCGCTACAACACCAATACCGGCCGCCTTACCGAAGCGATGTTCCACGCGGTATTTGACCGTATCGCCGCCCATCTCGGCTGACCAACTGGCGCGTTGAAGGCAAAGTCTCTATCGTCCGCCAAGCGAGACGCGAATGAGGGTGATTGCGCCATGCTGATCAATTGTGTTGCCTACCGCAATGGCGAGAAAATCGCCGAACCCTCAATCCATCAGATCAGTGATTATGTCTCGCAGCCCGACACCTTTGTCTGGGTCGCCTTGAAGGATGCCGACAGCACCGAATTACAGCAGATGAAGGTGGAATTTGGTCTGCATGAACTGGCGGTGGAAGATGCCAATCACGGCCACCAGCGGCCCAAGATTGAAGAATACAGCGACAGCATCTTTGCCGTGATCCAACTGATCGAGATTGTTGATGGCGAGCTACAGGTCGGCGAGGTCGATATTTTTGTTGGCCGCAATTATGTGCTGTCGACCCGCAATCGCAGCCAGCAGAATTTCCTCGGCGTGCGGGCGCGCTGCGAACGGGAACAGCATCTGCTCAAACTCGGCTCGGGCTTTGTGTTCTACGCCTTGATCGACGCCATCGTTGATCGCTATTTCCCGATCATGGATGCACTCGAAACCGAGCTTGAGCAGATCGAGGAGCAGATTTTTGCGCAAGGCTCGGCCCGTTCCAATATCGAACGGCTCTATGCCCTGAAGCGCAAGGTGCAGGTGCTGAAACATGCCGTGGCACCGCTGCTGGATGCAGTGGGCAAATTGCAGGGCGGTGGCCGTGTGCCGCTACCCTGCGCCGACATGCAGGTTTATTTCCGCGATGTTTATGACCATCTCAACCGCATCAACGCCTCGGTGGATGCGATCCGCGACACCATCAACACCGCGATGCAGGTCAACCTGTCGATGGTTACCATCGAGGAAGGTTAAGTGAACAAGCGGCTGGCCGCCTGGGCCGGCATCTTCGCCGTGGCCACCGCCTTCGCTGGCATCTGGGGCATGAATTTTGACGTGATGCCGGAATTGAAGTGGCAGTTTGGTTATCCCACAGCTTTGCTTGTCATCGCCGTGGCCTGCGGGATTCTCTACTGGCGTTTCCGCAAATCCGGCTGGCTATAGCAGGCTGATAAAGCGCTCGATGGCGGCCAGTTCGGCCTGCAATGCCTGGCGCCGCGCCATGGCTTCCTCATCCTCGCCCCAACGCTCGGCCTGGTGCAATTCATCCAGATAGCCGATGCGGAAAGCGCCCATTGCATCCACCCTGCCCTCCAGCAAAGCCAGCGCGATCACCACCGAGCCGCAAACATTGGTGGCGGTCTGCAACGCGGTCAGGCGCAGCGGATCAATCGTCTCGCACACCCGCTTGATCCGCTCGGCCAGTTCCGGCGGCTGCGGCACGGCGGTGATGCTCTGCGTCACATTCATCGCCACGTCATAACGCTCGCGGAACCAATCCAGCAAAGGCTGCCATTCGGCTTGCTGGCGCAGCACCAGTTCCGGCGGAAATTCAGCGCGATAGGCCAGCAAATCCGAACCGCTATAGCGCACCACATCGGCCACGGCCGGGCTGCGATCCAGCGCCAAACGATCAAGCGCGGTGGCGGCAAGCTGCATCAGCGGCATATCCTGCGGCCTGATTTCGGCCCCCTGCGCCGCCCATTCCGCCGCGATGGCTTCCGCCAATCCCAGCGTCGGCAGGCGCGTGTCCTGCTTGGCCGGGGTTTTCAGCACACGGCCATCCAGCAACACAACAGCGCCGCCATCCGCTGCCGCCTGCGCGGTGGCGGTCTTGTAGAATCGCTTCATGGTTTACTCAGCGCTTGAACAGATTATTGAGGCCTCGGCCCAGATTTTCCACCGGGTTGCTGGATGGCGCCGCCTGCCCGGCGCGGCTGCCCGGCACCGGCTTGCCTTCGGCAATCGCCACCGCCTTGGCGCAGGCTGCCTGGCCGCGATCAGCATCACCACTGCCGCTGCTCATCAGCGGCGTGAGGATGGCCGCCGGCCCGAGCAAAGCTGCACCGGCCAGCGCGCCGGCCACACCCTTGGCGGCAGCCAGCGGATCAGGGAAGGCACTCGGCGAGGCCAAACTGCCGCCCACCTTGATCGGCACCGCCAGGCTGGCCAGCGCCGCATCGCGCGAGGATGGCACAATCTTCAGATCAAGCTGCTCGGTGGCCAGATTGATCGCGCCTTCGCCGGCAATGGTGATGCGCCCGGTTTCAACAAAGATCGGCTTCGGTGTCACCAGGCCGCTTTTGATCTCAAAGCCGGTCACCACACATTCCAGCTTGGTCTTGGCGGTAGCCTGGCCAAAACGCCCGAGCACGCTCAGCATGTCGGCGCCCAGGAAATCAAGATACTGGTCGCGCAGCTCGCCTTCGCCCACCTTCACCACCGCCTTGCCGTTCAGCCCGGCCATCAAAGCGGCCACACTGCCGCCCTGGCTGGTCAGGTCGATGGCAAGATCCGTGCGTGCATCGCGGCTGATCACATCGCTGATTTTCTCGCTGCGCAGATAATCGCTGAGGCCGATATTCTTGCCATCCAGCTTCACGCTCAGCGCCTTGGTCTTGCCATTCAGGCCAATCTCGCCGGCCAGCGTGCCGCCGGATAAACCAAGCCCAAACGGCTTCAGGCTGAGCACACCATCCTTCAGCAGCAGCGCAATATTCACATTCTGCGCCGCCAGCTTGGGCGCCTTGAATTTTTCAGCCTTGAAACGGAAATCGGCATCCGCCAGCGACAGCGCATCCAGCGGCAACGGATCGCTGCTGAACAGCTTGTCACCGCTTTTCTTCGCCGCGCCGCCGCTGCCCGAAGTTGCCGGCTTGCCGCCGGCCGTACTGCCATCGCCAAGCAGCGGCGTCAGGTCGAGCGATTTCGAGGCAAGGTCAAATTTCACCGCCGGGCGCGCACCAGCCAGTGCAATCTCACCCGAGCCGGCCAGATCGCTGCCGGCAATATCGGCGGTGATGCCGCTCAGCACATAACGCTGCGGCCCGGCATCCTTCACATTGGCCTTGAATTTCACCGGCACGGCCTGGGCCACCTCGGCGCCGAACTTGGCAGCAAAGGCTTTGGCATTCGGTGTGGTCAATTCCACATCCAGCGCCACGCCCTTCTGTTGCAGCAATTGCCGCACCGCGCCGCTCAGGCCCACACGGCCAATTTCCTCACTGCCGAGGCTGAGTTTCAGATCGCTCAAGCCCGGCTCGCCGGCTTGGTCGCTCAGGCTGCCGGCAACTGCCAGCGGGCCATAACTCGGCGCCGTCTGCTTGGCCAGGGCGGCCAGCTTGGCAATATCCGGCGCGGCGGCGGTGAATTTCAGCACATAGCCCTTGCCGGCCAGCGGCTCGCGGATGGAACCCTCCACGGTTGCCTTCAGATCGGCATTCGGGATCGCCAGATTCAGTTTCACCGGCCAGGGTTTGCTCGGCGCCATCATTTCGCTCAGGCTGCCGAAGCTGCCATCGGCGGTGATGTCGTTGCCATCCACCTTGGCCACCAGCTTGGCGGCCAGTATGCCGCCAAGACCACTCTGGAGCGACAATTCGCTCAGCAACACATCATTGGCCGCGCCGGTTGTGGCGTCGCGATAAGCCAGCTTGATATTCTTCAGCGTTACATCCGACACCGCCGGCAGGCTCATCGCCGCGCCCGGCTGGCTCGCCGCCTGTTGCTGCTGTTGCGGCTGCGCCGGCTTGCTGCCGAATTCCCAATTGGCGCGGCCCTGCTTGTCCTTCTCCAGCAACACATCCACATCGGCCAGCACCAGCCGGTCCACCTTCACCTGGCGGCCCAGCAGCGCAAACAAATCCAGTTCGGCGGCAAATTCACCCACATTGGCCATATCTGTCCGGCTGCCCCAGGCAGCATTGGCCAGTTTGACGCCCTTCACCGTGATTGCCGGCTTCGGGAACAGGCTCAGTTTGAGATCGCCGGCAATTTCCAGCTTGCGCCCGGTGGCCTCTTCGGCGGCGGCCAGGATCTGCGGCTTGAAGCGGTTCACATCAACAGTGAGCACCACCGCCACGGCAGCGCCGATCAGCAGCACCAGGGCTAGAGCAATCCATTTCACATAGCGCATGACTGGCCTCCCATGATTTGCCGGACAAGTTGCGGTAAATCGGCAAAGCGCCGAATCACCGCATGAGCACCGGCCTGGAGCAATTCGTCCGGATCGTGATAACCCCAGGCCACACCCACGGAACGGGTGCCGGCATTACGGGCCATCATTATGTCAAAAGTTGTGTCACCAACCACCAATGTCGAGGCCGGCGTGGCGCCGGTTTCCCGCATCGCCCTTAATACCATATCGGGATCAGGTTTGCCGCGTGCAATATCCGCTGTCTGCAACGTGATGAAACGCTCCGCCAGGCCATGCATCTGCAAAGTGGCATCCAGGCCGCGCCGCGCCTTGCCGGTGGCAATACCTAGCAGGAAGCCATCGGCTTCCAGAATATCCAGCACCTCACGCAAGCCGGGAAATAGCGGTTCCTGATGATCCGGCTGGTGGCGCATGGCAAAAGCCGCCTCACGATAGGCCGCCACCACGGCATCGGCATTGGCGGCGCCGGCTTCCAGCAATTTGCGCACTGAAACATCCAGCGGCAGGCCCACCAGGCGGCGCACATCATCGGCATGCGGCTCAGGCAGCGCAAAAGCGGCAAAAGCCTGCCGCATGGCGGCAATGATATGATGCTGGCTGTCCACCAGGGTGCCATCGCAATCGAACAGCACCAAGCGCGGCGGTTTATACGTTTCGTCCCCGGGAATCATGTCCGGAGGAAAGCATGGGCCGCAGATAATGGGAAGCCCCCCGCCCCGGGCAAAAAGCCGGAACGGAGGGCAGGAATTCAAGCTTCAGTGATGGCCGCTCAGTTGACGGCCTTCTTGGCCTCGCCGGCTTTCTTGTCCTGGGCGGCATGGGCCTTCTTCAGCTCATGCTTCTTCGCTTCGGCCTTCTTCTCGGCCTGCTTGGCATCAGCCTTGGCGGCAGCGGTGGCATTGGCGCTGGTCGCGTTCGAGGTGGCATTCACCGAAGCCGCAGCAGCCGGCTGGGTGACAGGGGCGGTCTGGGCAAAGGCGCCGACGGAACCGAGGACAAGACCGCTGCTCACCAGCAGCGCGGTCGCAATGGTCTTGAAACGGATGGTCATCTGGGTAACTCCTTGCGGTGTTTCACGCTGGGCGGGGCGGGTTCGCCCCCAACCGGTGCGTGTTGTTTTTATCGCGCCGGATCGTGGCGCCTGTTTGGTGCAAAACCGGCCGGGCCAAGGTATTGTTGCGGCGAAATAAAGGCAGGTCAGGTTGCCATGGCATCTCGTAAATCCGTCTCCCCGCGTCCCGCGCGCGCGCGCCCGGCCCAGGCCAGCGCCCAAGCTGGGGCCTTGGCCGACCTCACCCTGCTGGGTCAGGCGGCGCCGCTGCCGACCTCGCCCGAGGCCGCCAAGCTTGAAACCGTGCCTAATCCGAAGCCGGGCCGGCTCTATGCCATCCGCCTGGTGCAGCCGGAATTCACCAGCCTGTGCCCGCTGACGGCGCAGCCGGATTTTGCCCATCTGGTGATCGATTATGTGCCGGGCAAGCGCATCGTGGAGAGCAAGTCGCTCAAGCTGTTCCTTGGCAGCTTCCGCAATCACGGCGCCTTCCACGAGGATTGCACCGTGTATATCGGCGAGAGGCTGGTGGCGGCGATGCAGCCGCGCTGGCTGCGCATCGGCGGCTACTGGTATCCGCGCGGCGGCATCCCGATTGATGTGTTCTGGCAAACCGGCAAGCCGCCGGCCGGCCTGTGGCTGCCCGACCAGGGCGTGCCGCCCTATCGCGGCCGAGGCTGAAAACGGCATGCGGCTGGCCGGCATTGCGCTGCTGTCGCTGCTGCTTGCCGGCTGCGGCGGTATGGAAGACAGCCTGCGCGATCTCAACCGCAACCTCTATCGCGGCATGGGCGGCAGTGAACGCCCCAGCGCCGCCAACCGCCTGAGCAGCGCCGGCAGCGGGCCGCTCACCGCCTGTTTCAATGCCGAGACCGGCCTGTTGTATCTGAGCCAGACCGGGCGCTGCGCTCCCGGCTATGCCGATATCCCGGCCACCGAGGCCGAGAAGCAGTTCATGCGCCGCGAAGCCCAGCAGCAGCCGGCCCAGCAGGCCGCAGCCGCGCCAAGGCCCGGCATGGCGCTGGATCAGGTGGCGGCGATCCAGCCGCCGGATTCCTTGCGCGAAGCCGGCCAGGCGCTGTGTTATGACGATGCCAAACAACTGATTTTTGGTGCCGATTTCTGCCCGCCCGGCAGCCGCTGGATTGACACGCCAGAGGCCGAGGCGCTGCAACGCGCCGCGCTTGAGCAGGCCGCCTGGTGCTATTTTGCCGGCCGCCGCCTGCTCTATCGCAGCCGCGGCTGCCGACCCGGCGACCAGGTGTTGGCGGTGGCCGAGGCTGACCGGTTGTGGAGCCAGTTGCCGGCAGATCGTAAACCACGGCAGCGGCCCGCCGGTGGCAACCAGCCGGCGCTGGCGCCGGTGCCACAGGTGCAGGCGGCGCCGCGCGGCGGCGTGGATGCCACACCGCTGCCGGCACCGGGGCGCTGAACTGGCCTATTGCGGCTTGATCCGCCCGGCAATGCTGAATCCGCCGGCCGCATCGGGGCTCAGCACCACCATCTCGCCCATGGCTGGATACACCCCGGTCAGCGCGGTGATATTCACCTGATGCGTTACAATCACCAGGTTTTCCGTGCCGCGATGCTGCGTCACACGCTGGCGTAAAGCGGCTGTGCGGTCGCCCCGCTCAGCGGCATTGTCAAAAAACGAATTGGCGCCGGGCCAGATCTCGACCGTGCCGAAAGCCAGTTGCGCCGTGTCGACGCAGCGGCACCAGGCGCTGCTCAGCACCGCGCCAATGCTGATGCCACGCTGGCGGAAAGCCTGGCCCAGCCGGCGCGATTCCTCACGACCGGCTTCCGAGAGATTGCGTTGCGTGCTGCAATCACCCAGCTTGAAATTGGCCGGATCGCCAACCCCCGGCACGGTGGTGGCATGACGCAGCACAACCACCTGACCGCCACCCTGCAACAAGCGCCACACGGCATCATCCGCCTTGGCAGGCATGGCAAGGAGCAGCAGCAAAAATGGCAGAAGCAAACGGAGCGGCATAAACCTGGAAATAGGCCGCCGCTCCGCCTGGGCAAAAAATTATCTACTGAACCGCCGAAGCCTCAGCCACCACGGTGGCGAAACGATCATTCAGCGCCGCCAGCGTTGCACGATGCACTTGCTGAGCCGTCTGGATGCCGCCCAGCGGATCGGGCAGATCTCGGGTGGCGCAGGCATTCGCCACCAGGCCAACGCGGAAGCCATTATCCACCGCCGAGCGCACCGTGGCCGAGATGCACATATGGGTGGCGAAACCGCCTACGATGATTTCCTTGCGGCCGGTAGCGGTCAGCACATCCTTCAGATTGGTGTTGGCGAAACCATTCGGCAGCCCCTTGCTCACCACGGCCTCGCCCGGCAGCGCTTCCAGGCCCGGGATATACTGGCCGCCCGGCGCGTCGAGATCAAACACGCCGCCGGCGCGGCCCTGATGCCGCACATGCACCACCGGGGCGCCGGCTGCCCGCGCCGCCTGGATCAGCCGGGTCAATTCGGCCACGGCGGCATCGATGCCCACCAACGGCAGTTTGCCGATGGTGTATTCCTGCTGATGATCCACCAGCACCAGGGCCGAGGCGGCCCAGGTCAGCGGCAGCTTGGGCGCACCGGCCATTTCCAGCAAAGTCTTTGGCATCGTCATGGTGATTCCTCTTGCAACGGTTTCTGTCGGCGGACCCTAACGTATCGATTTTTGAACCGAAAGAGACTAAACTTGCGCCATGACTGTGCAGAAACGCACAAATGCGCTGGACTGGAACGATCTGCGCTACCTGCTGGAATTATCGCGCCAGGGCAGCCTGTCGGGCGCGGCGCGTACGCTCGGGGTCAATCATGCCACGGTGGGCCGCCGTCTGGCCGCGCTGGAAGCGCATTTCGGCGCCAGCCTCACCGAGCGCCAGGGCCGGCTCTGGCGTCTCACGGCTTTGGGCCAGCAGGCGGTGGCTGCTGCCGCCCGCATTGAGGAACCGGCGCTCCAGATCGAGCGCCTGGCGGGGCGCGGCGGCGATAGCGGCTTGCAGGGCGGCCTGCGCCTCACCGCCACCGAGGGCGCCGCCATGCTGCTGCTGGTGCCGGCTTTGGGCGAATTGCGGCGGCGCCATCCGGGCCTGCATTTCACCCTGCTGACCGATCACAAAAAACTCAGCCTGGCGCGGCGCGAAGCCGATCTGGCCTTGCGCTGGGGCCGGCCTTTATGCCCGCAAGCTGGGTGATGTGCCATTCCGGCTCTATGCCCGTGCCGGGCTTGCCCTTGCCGAGCCGCTGCCGATGCTGGGCTATGATGCAAGCCTGGATGCGCTGCCCGAGCAGCGCTGGCTGGCGGCGCAGCCCGAGCGTTTCCATCTGGTATTCCGCTGCAACAGCATGCCGGTATTGCTGAGCGCCGCCCGCGACGGCCTCGGCGCCATCCTGCTGCCGGATTTCGCCGCCCGACACTGGCCCGACCTGACGGCTTTGGACAAGAGCGTGGCCCTGAGCCGCGAATTATGGCTGGTGCGGCACAAGGATATGCGCCAAGCGCCGCGCCTGCGCGCTGCCGCCGATGCGATTGCAGAAACCGTGACAAGGCTGCTTATACTACAAGATCAAGAAAATATTGCGATGCGCTGCGGCGATCTTTATAATTAAAGTTAAATTATTTAATAAAAAATCACATTTATACAAATGGAGAAGATTTTAGACGTGCGTCTATTTCATAAGAAAGCTCGTACATTACTTCGTAAACCGCATTTTCTTGTATAAGATAATCAGCATAAGATGCAGAAACAGCTTGTCCGTGAGCAATGCCGTTCCTTTTTCTAACTAAAACATTTAATAATTGACGATTTTTTTTAATTGAATTGCACTTTATATCAGCAAACGACAAAAGATCTTCTAACACGTTGGGCCATAAATTGGATTTTGTATCAACCTCAGGAAATTTTGGCTTCATTTGAGATAATTTTGTTGCAAAACCCTCCATTTCTTCTATTAATCTAAGGTCTGGCAAATTACGTATTCTTTTTAATTCCCTCAATAGAGCATATTCTTTAGTTTTTGCTGGCAGCATGCTACAATTTACTTGGATTTTTTCTGCTCGTTCAAAAAAAAGAGTCAAACAAAATTTAGCATATCCCTCATAGTGGGCATAAAGCAGGCTCCAAGCTGCCCTTGCCAGGACATCATGTTGACGCGCCGTCGCCCCGCCGCTTTGAAAGAAAACCTTGAGTAGTGCAAGCTCGGTTTCTCTCCAACCTAGCTCTTTCTGCATTTCATCAATTGGTTCCATCTGCCTGCGCCAATAAGTAGTTTTTTACAACATTAATACGCCTGTTAAATTTCGGAATAGTATTTGCTCCTGGCCCTGTAGAGTTTCTGAATTCATCAGACTCAAACGCCGCTCTTAGGCGAGTTCGCAACAACGCACTATCAATATTGGAAATAGCATCCAAATCAGCAACAACAGCTCCTACAACTGCCTCAAAAAAAGCTGGCGCCAGTCTACCGGTAGGCTCACCATGAGAATTATAGCGTGAGAAAGCTCCATCGCCAAAAACATTTTCAATAAATTCAAATACTCGTTTAAAAATATCTCCTTCCATCTTAATATCAAAATCCCTCTTCTTAAGAAGAATTTCTTCCATATAATTATTCAACCACTCTTCAATATTTCCTTTAAAAGCCATGCCGTAATTTTTCACTGCAAAGAACCGCAGAACCAATTCTTCATCTCCACGCATTTCCTTATTTGCATCAGGCAACCTTGCAATCGCCCTCTCAAATTGAGTAAATTTAGCCCAATCCTGTAGAGAGGAATAAAATATATCCCCCCCTTTTATCATACGTGAAGAGCAATTTCTAATTTCCTGCGCGGAAAGAATAGAGCCTCCAGTATTTAGACGTTTAAACATCTCATACTTAACAAACTCATCGCCAGATTTTTTTATTATTATTGCGCGAATAGGGGTTCTTTTTATCTTTAACTTTAACGATGTCGGCAAATCTTCATACCTAAGACCGTTTAATGACTTGATAATATCGCAACCCGCAAGAACAAGCTCGGGCTGATCAATTGAAGAATGGTCCAAAAACTGAAGAACTGAGCTTGTTCTTTGGAGCCCATCAATTAATTCAAGAACATTGTCTTCGTTCTCTACAAGAAAGATCGGAGGGATAGGCAAGCGGAGCATTACAGATTCAATAAGCCTTGACCTCTGTTCATTGGTCCATCGAAAAAGCCGTTGATATTCTGGACGAATTATCACCTCCCCTTCCTTGTGGAGATTGAGCAATTCACCGAATGAAAAATCAACCGCATCGGTTGCAATTTCTCTGTCCATCTTAGCTTCGTTCAACATACAATCCTCCAGAAAGCCCACCTGAATGCATTGACATAATGCCCAAACACACTAGTTTTGACAATAAATTAATTAACACATTCAAATGCTTATGGTTCATTTTGCGGTATTTATCTTTGAAAATAAAAGCTATTCTAGTTAATCTGTTCACGACAGAGCCAAGATACAGCATTCATTAATGATTGCATAAAATAATTTTCAAACACTGCTATCAGTGCGATCCTTCCTTTTGCAGCGCCCGGCGCAGCCGGCGGATGCCAAGCCATACCGCGCCGGCAATCAGCGGAATGGCGATGCCGATGGCGAGTTCCTTGTGGATCGGCACACCCACGGCATGCAGCGCCTGGGCGGCATAACCAACAAGGCCCACGGCGTAATAGGTGATGGCAGCCACCGACAGGCCCTCGACGGTTTCCTGGAGCCGGAGCTGGATTTTCAGCCGCCGGTTCATGGCATCAAGCTGCGCCACATTCTGCCGTTCCAGTGCCACATCCACCCGGGTGCGCAACAGGTTTGCCATGCGGGTGGCGCGGCGCGACAGGCCTTCGATACGGTCGGCCATGGTTTCGCAGGTGCGCATCGCCGGGCTGAGGCGGCGTTCCATGAACTCGCCCAACGTGGGCAGGCCTTCGATCCGCTGCTCGCGCAATTCCTCGATGCGGCGCGCCACCAGGGCATGATAGGCGCGTGCGGCGCCAAAGCGGAACGGCGTATCCACCGCCAGGGTTTCCACCTCGGCCGCGGCGCCGGCTATCTCGCGCAGCAAGGTCTGCTCGCTTTCCTGGTGCTCCACATCCACCATGCGGCCGGCAAGCTTGGCCAGGCCCTGCTCCAGTGCGGTGATGCGCGGCGCCACCTTCTGCGCCAGCGGCAGCGCCAGCAAAGCCATCATGCGATAACTTTCGATATCCAGCAGCCGCAGCACCAGACGGCCGCGCTGCGCATCGGTGAGGCCACGATCCTGCACCAGCAGCCGCACACAGCCTTGATCGAGTTTGAAATCGGCCCAGATATCGGCGCGGCCGGAAACCGCGCGCGAACCGACCAGGGCATTCTCGTCAAACAGCCCGGCCAGCAAGGCGGCATCCGGCGCGGCTTCATCGGCAGCCAGGATGGTGAGATCGGCAGCGGCAATCAATTCGCCCGGCAAAGCCTCGATCCAGGCGGCAAGCGACGCCGGCAAGGCAGCCTCTGCATCCGGGGCGCTGCCGGCCTGGCGTGGCAGATACAGCGTGTAGGT
The DNA here is from genome assembly GCA_002482765.1 of Alphaproteobacteria bacterium UBA7691. Lineage (GTDB taxonomy): Bacteria > Pseudomonadota > Alphaproteobacteria > Ferrovibrionales > Ferrovibrionaceae > Ferrovibrio. Next base: position 1,714 of record DLGP01000170.1, on the reverse strand, counting down.
GGTGAATTCCGTGCGCCGTTCCTGGATCACACTGCACCCGGCCAGCCTCAGCACGGCATGGCGCGCGCCGGCTTCCGGCACGGGCAACGCCTGAGCCACGGCCAGATCGCGCAACGGGTTGGCGCCAGCCGGATTGCCCAGCAAGGCAAAATGCAGCACGCGGGCCGGCGCTGCCAGCGGCACCGGCGGCCGGGCATGCAGCTCATCCGCCAGGCTCTGGCGCAGCGGATGAGTATGGGCGGGTAAAACGCGGCCTATTCCAGCCATGTATCGGCATCCTCGTCCAGGTCGAAACCCAGAAAATCCCAGGATGCGATCATATGCGGCGGCAGCGGCGCCCGCACCTGTAGAATGCTGCCATCCGGATGATCCAGGCGCAAAGCCCGGGCATGCAGATGCAGCTTGCGGCTGATGCTGCCGGTCAACTGGCGCTCGGGATCGCCATATTTGCCATCGCCGGCAATCGGCGTGCCGATGAAGGCGGCATGCACACGCAGCTGATGCGTGCGACCGGTGACCGGCGCCATCGCAAGCCAGGCGGCGCGACGGCCGGCTGTGGCGACGGTGCGATACAGCGTGATGGCGGATTTGCCGCCTTCCGGGTCGCCGGCCATGCGCTCGCCCAAAGCGCCGGGCAGCTTGGCCAGCGGCATATCCACCTTGCCCTGGCGCGGGCTGGGCACGCCGGTAACCAGCGCCCAATAGAGTTTATGCGCCTCGCGCTTGCGCAGGGCGGCGGTCAGCTTGGCGGCAGCCGAAGCCGTGCGGGCCAGCACCAGCACGCCGGATGTATCCTTGTCGAGCCGATGCACCAGGCGCGGCCGTTCCGTGCTGCCGAAGCGCAGGTAATCCAGCAGGCCATCGAGATGTTCGTTCAGCCCGGTGCCGCCCTGGGTGGCCAGGCCGGCCGGCTTGTTGATCACGATCACCGCATCATCCTTGTGCAGCACGGCGGCCTGCAATTCGGCGATACGATCAGGATCGATCTTCATGCTGCGCGGCGCCGGCTTGGCATCGGGCTTGGGCGGATCGCCCAGCGGCGGGATGCGCAGGGTCTGGCCGGCTTCAAGCCGGGTTGCCGCCTTGGCGCGGCTGCCATCCACGCGCACCTGGCCGGTGCGCAGCAGCTTTTCCAGCTTGCCATGGCCAAGCCAGGGATAATGCCGCTTGAACCAGCGATCCAGGCGCAGGTCGGCTTCGTCGTCGGCGACAACGCGGGAAACAATCTGGTTCATGGGGATATACCTGTCAGCGCCAGACGCGGCGCACTGTATCTATGGGGGCAGCCGGCGCTGGCGCCTCGGGTGGCGGCGCTTCCTTCTGCAAGCGGCGCTTCTCGGCCTGCTCTTGCAGCCATTCGATGCGGCGCTGCTCGTGTCCCTCGATGGACTGGATTTCGAGTTCGCATTCCTGGCCGGCCTGGAAAAGAATCTGCTTGGTGAGCTTGCTGTAGCGCGACAGCTTTTCGATGAAGCATTCCTCGCGCGAAGGGATCACGCCGGGCTGATAAAACGGCTTCTCTTCATCCTTCACGATGGAGACCCCGATATAGCCCGATACCAGGGCCAAGAGCAACAAGCCACCCAGCCACAGCAACAGCCGCAGCACGGGCGAATTCTTGTCGGGCACGATATTGGCAAGTTGAGCCATGTTAGGGTGCGGACTCATTATTGGTAGGTCCGGGATTGGCCCAGGCAGGCCGCCGGCTAGGAGC
>DLGP01000009.1 GCA_002482765.1 Alphaproteobacteria bacterium UBA7691 | reverse complement strand
ACCAGTACGCCGCCGCGCGCGGTACCGTCCAGCTTGGTCACCACCAGGCCGCTGACAGCGCAGATTTCCTTGAAGGTGGCCACCTGGCTCAAGGCATTCTGGCCGGTGGTGGCATCCAGCACCAGCAGCACATGATGCGGCGCTTCCGGCACCTGCTTTTTCAGCACGCGCACAATCTTGGCCAGTTCCTGCATCAGGTCGGCCTTGTTATGCAGCCGGCCGGCGGTGTCGATCAGCAGCAGATCGGCCTTCTGTTCGCGCGCCTGGGTCAGGGCATCAAAAGCCAGGCCGGCAGCATCGGCGCCGGTTTCGCCGCGCACGATCGAGGCGCCGGTGCGCTGGCTCCAGATGGTCAATTGCTCCACAGCGGCGGCGCGGAATGTATCGCCGGCCGCCAGCACCACCTGCTTGCCGGCCTCACGGCTGCGCTGCGCAATCTTGCCGATGGTGGTGGTCTTGCCCACGCCGTTCACGCCCACCACCAGCACCACCTGCGGCTTGTCGCCTTCCAGGTCCAGCGGCTGCTCCACCGGTTTCAGGATCGGCGCCAGGCTTTCGGCCAGGGCGGCGCGGATTTCCTCGGAAGTCACTTCCTTGTCGAAACGATTGCGGGCGATTTCCTGCACCACGCGGGCTGCCGTGGTCACACCCAGATCGGCGCGGATCAGGGTTTCCTCCAGTTCATCCAGCGCCGCCTGATCCAGCTTGCGCTTGGTGAACAGGCTGCCGATCTGTTCGCCGAGTGCGCCGGCACTGCGCGCCAGGCCCTGCTTGAGGCGCCCGAACCAGCCGAGTTTCTTATCCTCGCTCATGCCGCCTCCAGCCAGAGTTTGCCGTCGCGCGCCGCGCCGATTCGGCCATTGAAAATCGCACCCTTGGCGTAGCCCGTGATCTGGGCCGGTGGCAGCGCCACCAGGGCATAGGTTTCATCGCGGCCCAGGCCTTCCTGTTCCACCAGGATATTGGCCAGGCTGCCAACCCGGCTAGCCAGGAAACGGTCCAGGCCGGCTGAGCCGAGGCGGCGCAATTCAGCCGCGCGGGCGCGGATTTCCGCTTGCGGCAGCTGCGGCATGCGTGCCGCCGGGGTGCCGTGGCGCGGCGAAAACGGAAAGACATGCAGATAGGCCAGGCCGATCTCGTTGATCAGGGCTGCCGAACGCTGAAAGGCGGCCTCATCCTCGGTCGGGAAACCGGCAATCAGGTCGGCGCCCAGCGCCAGGCCGGGCCGTAGCTGGTGCAGTTTTTCCGCCATCCGCAGGGCCTGCTCGCGGCTATGCCGCCGCTTCATGCGCTTCAGGATCAGGTCATCACCCGCTTGCAGGCTGAGATGCAGATGCGGCATCACGCGCGGTTCGTCGCGCAGCAGCAGCAGCAGATCGTCGTCGATCTCGGCCGGATCGAGCGAGGAAAAACGCAGGCGCTGGATATCCGGCACCAATGCCAGCAGTCGGCGTGCCGCCTGGCCCAGGCTGGGCCGGCCGGGCAGGTCGTGGCCATAGCTGGTGATATCCACGCCGGTGAGCACAAATTCACGATAGCCCTGGCGCGCGAGCAGGCGGGCCTGTTCCGCCACCGCGCCCAGCGGCAGTGAACGGCTTGGGCCACGGCCATAGGGAATGATGCAGAAGGTGCAGCGATGGTCGCAGCCTTGCTGGATTTCCAGATAGGCGCGGGGTCGGCCGGGAAAGCCGTTCACTGCCGGGCCGCTCTCCGCCGAATCGATGCCGTCAAAGGCAGCCTGCGGTGCGCCCGCCATGATGTCGCCCACGCTGACGCGGGCTTTGCCCAGATCGCGCCATTGCGCTGCTTCCAGCTTTTCCCGGTTGCCTAGCACATGATCCACTTCGGCCATGGCGGCAAAACGGTCAGGCGCCACCTGGGCGGCGCAGCCGGTCACCACCAGGCGGGCTGCGGGATGCTGGCGGCGCAGGCGGCGGATGGTCTGGCGCGCCTGCTTCTCTGCCTCGGCGGTCACCGCGCAGGTATTCACCACGATCACGTCATGCAGGTTCTGTGCGGCAAGCTGGGCGCGGATCGCCTCGCCCTCATAGGCATTCAGCCGGCAGCCGAGGCTTACAACATCCATGATGCGGTCAGGCCGCCTGGAAGTCGTCACGCCAGAAGGCGGGCGGGATCACACCGCGATAGGCTTCGGTGGCCGGGCCGGTCATGTAGATATGGTTGTCGGCAGCCCAGTTTATGGTCAGCACACCGCCATCCAGCAGGATATCGGCGCGCCGGGCCGAGAGGCCACGCCGCGCCGTTGCCACCAGGGTGGCGCAGGCGCCGGTGCCGCAGGCGCGGGTGATGCCCACGCCGCGCTCCCACACCCGCATGCGGATGCGGTCGGGGGCCAGCACCTGGGCGAATTCCACATTGATACGCTGCGGGAAGAGCGGATCATGCTCGATTTGCGGCCCGATCTGCTCCAGCGGCACAGCATTCACATCGTCAACAAAGAACACCACATGCGGATTGCCCACATTCACCGCGCCGGGCGCGGCAAAGCCTGCATGGCTGTAATCCAGGCTGTTGGTGTCCATCGCACGGGCCAGCGGGATGGCCTGCCAGTCAAAACGCGGCTCACCCATATCCACCGTCACCAGGCCCTCGATATCGGCGGCCGGTGCCGTGTCACGTTGCGCATTGAGCCAGCCGCCCAGCGTGTCGATGCTCACCCGGTCCTTGCCGGTTTCACGCATCAGCAGGGTGGCAACGCAGCGCGCTGCGTTGCCACAGCTTTCCACTTCGCCGCCATCGGCATTGTGGATGCGCATGAAGGCATCGGCGGTGCCGGAGCGTTCGATGGTGACCATCTGGTCGAAGCCGATGCCGCGGCGGCGGTCGGCCAGGCGCTCGATGGCGCGGCGATCCAGCGGCAGCAGGTTGTCGCGCGCATCCAGCACCACAAAATCGTTGCCGAGTCCGTGCATCTTGACAAAGGGAAGGGGGCTGGTCGGGTGCATGGCTGGGTTATAGGGCGGCGGCGGCCATTCGTCCACCCTGCTCGGTCAGGGCCGGCAGTTGCAGGCGCACGCCCAAGCCACCCAAGTCGCTCGTCACCAGGTCCAGATTTCCGCCATAAAGCGTAGCGATATCGGCGGTTATGGCCAGGCCCAGGCCGCTGCCGCCGGTTGTCTCGTCCAATCTGGCAAAACGCCCAATTGCTTCGTTGCGGCGTGCCGCCGGCATGCCCGGGCCGTCATCGTCGATGTCGATATACAAGCGGCCATTACGCTCGGCGAGACGTATCCGCACCTGATGCCGTGCCCAGGCGCCGGCATTATCCAGCAGGTTGCCCAGCATTTCCACCAGATCGGCGCGGTCGCCGGCAAAGCGGCCACCACCCTCCAGCCGCCAGTCCAGCGCCCGGTCCTGATGCAGCCGAGACAGTGTTTTGATCAATTCCGCAGCCACCGTTTCAGCGGTTATTGTGGCGCCGCGCAACTGGGCAGCGCCGGCGGCGCGCGCGCGGGCCAGATGCCGCTCCACCAGTCGGCGCATGGTCTCAGCCTGGCGGGCGGTTTCGCGGGCAAAGGTGTCGTCGCGGCCATTCGCCGCGTTAAGCAAGGCAGCAAGCGGGGTTTTCAGGGCATGCGCCATGTCTGCGGCCTGGCGCCGCGAGCGCTCCAGCATGGCTGCATGGCGTGCCAGCACGGTATTCAATTCCTCGGCCAGCGGCGCCACCTCGCTCGGCCATGGCCCGGCCAGGCTGTGGCCGCCGCTGTCGCGCAATTGTGCCAGGGCCAGGCGCAGCTGCCGCAATGGTCGCAGGCCGATAACAATCTGCACCGGCACCACCAGCAGCAGGCCCGCCCCCAGCAAGGCCAATGACAGCCATAGCAGGCGGTCAAAATCCTGCCTTGCCGTGGCAATCTCGCTGTAGTCGAGTGCAGCGATCAGGCGCAGCGGTGTGTCGTTGCCCGGCAGCAGAATGCTGCGTTCCACGGCGATCAGGCGCTGGCCTTCAGGGCCGCTGATGGCATGGCGCCGAAGGGTTTCCGCTTTGGTTTCCGGTAAAGGCGGCGACAGGGCCTGATCCCATAGTGACCGCGAGCGCAGCAGGGCGTCGCTGCCTTGCATGACCTGCCAGTAATGGCCGCTATAGGGCTTTTCGTAGCGCGGATCGGCAAGCCGGCGAATCAGTTGGATATGACCGCTATTGTCTGGTTCCAGTGCCGCTGCCAGGCTGGAAAGGTCGTCGCCCAGACGTTTGATCTGTGCCGCTTCGGTCTGGCGTTCAAAAACCGCCCCCAATCCCAGGCCGGCTATGCCAAGCACCAGCGCAAGCCAGAGCAGGGCGCTGGCAATCAGGCGCAGGGCTAGTGAACGCACCAGGCGGGGGCGGAGCAGCTTCATGTTTGCGGCGGGCGCAGCCGGTAGCCCAGCCCACGCACCGTCTCGATCACATCCACCCCCAGCTTGCGCCGCAGCCGGCCGATGAACACCTCGATCGTATTGCTGTCACGATCCGCATCCTGGGCATAGATATGCTCGGTCAGCACCGTGCGGCTCACCACGCTGCCTGGATGATGCATCAGATAGTCCAATACCTTGAATTCATGCGCGGTCAGCACCACCGGCAAGCCATCCACATGCACCTGGGCGCGCCGGCTGTCCAGCCGCACCGGGCCACAGCTCAGTTCGGCAGACACGATGCCATGGCGGCGCCGGATCAGGGCGCGTAGACGGGCCAGCAATTCCTCAAGCCGGAACGGCTTGGCCATGTAATCATCCGCGCCGGCATCAATGCCTTCCACCTTTTCGGTCCAGTTGCCGCGCGCTGTCAGGATCAGTACCGGCAGGTCGCGCCCGGCGGCACGCCAGTGTTTCAGCACCGATAATCCGTCCAGTTTCGGCAGGCCAAGATCCAGTATGGCCACATCATAGGGTTCGGTATCGCCCATGAATTCCGCCGTCTCGCCATCTGCGGCATGATCCACAGCATAGCCGGCCTGGCGCAAGGCGGTGCCAATCTGCTCGGTTAGGCGCGCATCATCTTCCACCAGCAAGGCCCGCATCAGCGCCGCCGCCTTGCCGCATCGGCATCATGGCCCCGGCTGCGCAGCAGCGTGGCGCTGGCTGCATCATAATCCAGCTTCAGCACCGCGCCATGCGGCGCCAGCAGCTTGATCTCATACACCCAGTTGCCACGCTCGCGATCCAGTTCCACCTCGATCACCTCGCCGTTGAAATCACGCTGCACTGCTTCGAGGATGCGGCCCAACGGCAGAATTTGACCAGCCTGCAACGCCGCGCGTGCGCGCTCGGCATCCTTGTCGGCGAAAGCCGGCGACGGCAGCCACAGCAAGGCCAGGGTAAGGATCAAGGCGCGGAAAAGCATAGTGTTTTTTTAGCATGGTTTGCTGAACGCCAGATGAATATGGGGCTCAGGATCAGTTCAGCCAAGCACTGGCATAACAGCGGGGTGGGGCTGCAACGGGCAGCCTAAAGCCAAGGATAGGTCAGATGTTCACCAAATTATTTACCGCCACTGCTGCCGCTGCACTGATTTTTGTTGCCATGCCGGCCAAGGCCAGCGACCGGCATTGCGATGGGGCAACAAGCCAGGGTAGCTGGCTGGGGCTGAGCGCGCTGGTCGGCAAGCTGGAAGCCAAGGGGTATCGCGATTTTCACAAGGTGGAACGTGAGCGCCGCTGCTACGAGGTCAAGGCGCTGGATGCCGAAGGCCGCCAGGTGAAGCTGGCGGTTGATCCGGTCAGCGGCGAAATCCTGCACAGCCGGATGCGTTGATGCGTCCGCTTTTGCTGCGCACCTGGCAACAGGCACGGCGCCTGCCCAGAATGATCCTGTTCGGCCTGGTCTTGCTGGTGATGGCGGGGAGCATGCTGCTCACTGTGCTGGCGGCGATTTTTACCGGCATCCTGCGGCGCTGGCGCACATATCGCAGCCAAGGGGCGGCACCACTGCTCCTTAGCGGACCCAATAGCCAGACCTGACGCTGCCATGCAGCCAAGGGCGGGGTTCAGTCCTTGCCCTTGGCTTTTTCCACGGCGGCTTTCAGCGAGGCGCGCAATTGCGCCTCCAGCATGCCGCCCGAGCCGGCAATCTTGTGCGCGATCACCACATACAGCGTGTCGATATGGATCGAGACGATTTCCTGCTGCAATTCATCCAGGTCGCCATCGATGGTCTTGAGGAAATCATGCAGCGACTTGGCGAATTCGGTCAGCAGGGGATAGCCGAATACGCCGCCCATGCCCTTGATCTGGAAAGCCTGTTCGCGCACATCCTCCACCAGCAGCCGGCGTGTCTCAACCTCGGCAGTCTGCGCGGCGCTGACCCGTTCGCGCAAATCCTTGATATGCTCGGCGGATTCATCCAGGAAAGCATTGGCCGAGGATTGCACCAGCACTTCCATCTTGGCGCGCAGGGTGTCGTCCAGCTTAAGGTCGAGGCCCTTTTTGTAGTTGACCGCCTTGCGCCTCAAGTCGCCGCGATTGGGGATATGAACCGGGCGCGCCGGGCGCGCATCGCTGGACACGGCGTCAGTCCTTCACGCGGCGGTCGGCACCATCAAAAGGCAATTGCTGGCGCCGCCGGTCGGGGCCAAAATAGCCGCGCACGCTGACAAAATCGCGCGGCCGGGCGATCACTGAAACCAGCCGGCGATACAGGCCGTCGGCGGTGAACGGCTTGGCAAGGAATTCGGTGACTCCGGCATCACGCGATTCCACCACATATTCCATCTCGGAATTGGCGGTCAGCATGATTACCGGCAGCAGGCGGTCGGCCGAGGTGGCATCATTGCGGATGAAATCCAGCAATTCCAGGCCGCTGCGCGGCTTAAGGTTCCATTCGGTGATGCAGACATCGGTGGTGCCGGAGCGCAGCGCGCCGAGCGCATGGTCATAATCCCGTGCCAGCGAAATCTGGCTGGCGCCCAGCATGGCCAGGATATCCTTCACCAGCTTTCCCATCAGCCGATTGTTATCGACGATGAGAAAGCGCACATGGCTGAAATCAATCTTTTCCGACATGCGACTTTCTAACGCTCCCGGCCCGGCGGTTGGCGCCGGCAGACATGGCTGTACCGCTGAAACCTCTATATACTCTAACCCCAACGAAGCCAACATGTTGCTTGGTTCTACTGGCGCTTGTTAGCGCCTGATAATAAAGCTGGTATACAACGGGGGCTGCCCCGGTTCCCCCCTGCTAGAATAGTGATCATGCCGCCCGCCACCGCTGCGTCCCGCCCGCCCGGTTTGCTCCTTCTGCTGACGATCATCAACGCCAATAGTATCATGGCGGCGACGATGTATTTGCCGTCGTTGCCCACGCTGGGGCGGGTGCTTGGCGTACCGGTGGATGCATTGCCCTTCACGCTTATGGTGTATCTGGCCGGTTTTGCCGGTGGGCAGCTGATTTTTGGGCCGCTCAGTGACCGCTGGGGCCGTCGCAACCTGCTGCTGGGTGGCCTGGTGTTGATGGCGGTGGCCTCGGTTGGCTGCGCCTATGTTGAAAGTCTGGCCGAATTATTCTGGATGCGGGCGGCGCAGGGTTTCGGCGCTGCCGCCGGCATGGTGATCGGCCGTGCCGTGTTGAACGATGTGTATAATCGCGCCGAGGCCGCCCGGGCCACCTCGGTGGTGTCTGCCGCCCTGGCTTTGGCGCCGATCATATCGCCGGTACTGGGCGGATTGGTGGAGCAATATATCGGCTGGCGCGGCAATTTCCTGATCTCAGGCTTCATCACAGCGCTGGTTGTGCTGGTGCTGTATTGGGGCCTGCCGGAAACCCACCGGCCGGGGCCAAGCGTCACATCGCTGTTTGCCGGCATCCGGCGGGATTATGCCTTGCTGCTCAATTCACGCGCCTTCATGGCCTTCTGCCTGGTGAATATGGCGATTTTCGCCGGCCTGCATGGCTTTAATGCTGCTGCACCGGCGGTGATGATCGAAACCATGGGGCTGTCGCCGGTGGCTTATGGCGCTCTGGCCGCCACCGGCAGCGCCGGCTTTTTCATCGGTTCGGTATTGTCGTCGGTATTGTCGCGCCGGCTCGGCAGCGCCCGGCTGATCGATGCCGGGGTTGGCTGCCTGCTGGCTGGCGGCTGCGGCCTGGCGCTCTACACGGCTTTGTGGGGCGATAGCATCAGTGCCATTGTGCTGGCGCGCCTGGTATGGGCTGCCGGCATGGGCCTGGCGCTGCCCAATTCGGTCACTGGCGCGGTTGGGGTCAATCGTGCCGCGCTGGGCGCCGGGGCTGCGCTGGCTGGCTTCATGCAGAATGTCGGCGGCGGGCTGGGCTCGATGTCGGCTGGTTTCCTGCCAGCCGGCAGCGGTCTGGCAATGGCGCTGGCGCTGGCCGGCACCACACTATTCGGGCTGATCGGCTGGTCGCTCAACCGGCGCCAGGCCGAAGCCTCACTGAAGGATGATTGAGGCCGGAATTTATTCCGGCTTCAGCACCGCCTGCAATTCGCGCCATTCGCGCGCCGAAAGCCCGGAATTGGCCTGATCCACGGTTTCGCCGGCCAGCATGCGGCGCACACATTTCAGCGCCGTGGCCGATAGGCTGGCGCCGCCGACGCGGTATTCCATGAATGCTTCGTAGCAGGCCGGCACCCAGCTTTTCACGGTTTCCAGCATGGCTTCGGCATAGACGCGGATTTCATATTGCGCATGGCTGTCGGCGCGCAGGCTGAGGAAATGCAGCAGGTTCAGCAGGTCGGTCTTCCAATACCATTGCGTATAATAATTCAGCGTCAGATTCATGCGCGCCAGTTCACGCGCCAGCCCTGAACGGTCCTCGTCAACACGGCTGCCATCGGGCCGTTCGTTGAGCATTTCCTCATAGGAATCATAAGCCTGGCTGGCATCACGCTTCAGCAGTTCCAGCACCCGCTCGGCCTCTGCGCCGGTCAACAGGTCGCCACGGCCCTGGCGGTTGGCATTGGATTGCGCCGCCAATTGATCCGGGCCGGGCAGGTAGAATTCCTTGTCCAGGATCGAATAGCGCGCCGAATATTCGTTCACATTGGCGGTGCGGTGGCGGATCCATTGCCGCGCCACAAAGATCGGCAGCTTGACGTGATATTTGATCTCGCACATCTCAAACGGCGTGGTATGGCGGTGCCGCATCAGATAGTTGATCAGGCCCCGATCTTCGCTGACCTTCTTGGTGCCGCGGCCATAGGAGACCCGGGCTGCCTGCACCACTGCCGCATCGTCGCCCATATAATCGATCACCCGCACAAAGCCGTGGTCCAGCAGCGGCAGCGGCTGATAGAGCATGGCTTCCAGTGCCGGCACGGTGGCGCGGCGGGGGGTTTGGCTCTGGGCGCGCAAAGCCTCGATTTCGGCGGCTTGTTCAGGCGTCACGGACATGGAATCGGTCTCCCGGGAGGATGCCGGTCTTTATAAAGTGGTTTCGGCCCGGATAGAACCGCCGCGTCCCCCTTCAAAAGTGCAGGGCAAAGGCTTATATGTGGTGGGCCGGCTTGCCGGCTATGGCGATAAACGCCGCTCGGAATAGGCGTAATGGACCCGGGGGCAGTACCCGGCGCCTCCACCAATTTCTCCTGTCCTGGCAGGAGGTTACGGGGGCGAAATAGGATCGACGAGGGCGTAAAGGGTGTGTTTTCGCTCGGCATGGTACCACCGTTATCGGACTAAAACTTATAGTTGCCAATGACAACCATAAGGCTCCGGTCGCTCTCGCCGCGTAAGCGGTGCTAGCACTGGGAATTTAAGTCCTCCGCCCCTAGCCGGGCGACAGGCGGGGTCCGCAGGCACCTGGCAACAGAAGCC
>DLGP01000121.1:3371-12540 GCA_002482765.1 Alphaproteobacteria bacterium UBA7691 | reverse complement strand
AGCCGACCTCGGCGCTGGACGTGAGCGTGCAGGCGCAGGTGCTCAACATCATGAAAGACCTGCAGCGCCGGCAGGGCCTGACCTATCTGTTCATCAGCCATAATCTCGCCGTGGTCTATCATGTCTCCGACAAGGTGGGCGTGATGTATCTTGGCCGCCTGGTGGAATGGGCCGACAAGCGGGTGCTGTTTGATCAGCCGCAGCATCCCTATACGCGCATGCTGCTGGATGCGATTCCCGATCTGGAGATGAGTGGTCGGGCGCGCACACCGGTGGCAGGCGAGGTGCCAAGCCCGCTCAACCCGCCATCCGGTTGCAGCTTCCATCCGCGCTGCCCGCTGGCCAATGCACGCTGCAAGGCGGAAGTGCCGCAAACCCGCGCAGTGCCGGGCGGCGCCGTGGCCTGTCATGCGGTGGAAGAGGGCCGGCTGCCGCCCTGGAAACAATCCGTCGCCGCCTGATTGTGCATTTTTCTGCAAGGCCGCCCAATAAACCGGGCGGCCTTTTGCATGCAAAAGCTTCTCTTGGAATCAGCGCACGGACCACTTACATTCAACACAAGGGCAAATATAAGCCCGACCACAGTATCGCCAAGTATACAGCTGAACCGGAACGGTTTTCCTGGGGGACAGGGAAGGCCGCCAACCGAGCCAAAGGAGGCTGGCGATGAGTTACCGCGATATCACGGTGCATCTCACTCTCGATCCGCGCAACAATGCGCGCACACAATTGGCCATTGCGCTGGCGCGCCGTTTTGCGGCGCAGCTTACCGGGCTTTACACGGTGCCGCCGCCGAATGTGCCGTATTACATGGGCGAGTATATTCCCACCGAGTTGATCCAGAAGCAGATGGATGATGCGCAGCATGCCTCGGTGGCAACACGCGATGCTTTCCTGGCAGCCTGCACGGCGGCCAACCTGCCGCATCGCTGGCGCCAGAGCGATCTGGCCCCGGTGGAGGCCTTGCGGGTGCAGGCGCGCTGTAGCGATCTGGTGATCGTGGGCCAGCCCGATCCGGAACCCAGTGATCCCGGCGCGATACCCTATGGCACCGATGTGCTGCCGCAGGAATTGGCGCTACAGGCTGGCCGTCCGGTACTGGCGGTGCCGCATAGTGGCAATTTTCCCGATATCGGCCGCCGCATCCTGGTGGCCTGGAATGGCAAGCGCGAGGCGGCGCGGGCGGTGCATGACGCGATGCCGCTGTTGAAGGGCGCCGAAGTGGTGGTGGCGCTCACTTTCGCACCCGAGCGCAAGGGCCGCGCGCCGCTGGAGGAGATTGTTGATCTGCTGCGCCGCCATGGTGTGCGGGTGGAAAGTGTGATCACTGAAGCCGGCGGTGCCAAGGTGGGGCTGGCATTGCTCACTGAAGCGCAGAAACAGCAATGCGACATGATCGTGATGGGCGCCTTTGGCCATTCGCGGCTGCGCGAGATGGTCTTCGGCGGCGTCACCGAAACCGTGCTGGATGCAATGACCCTGCCGGTGCTGTTGAGCAACTGACGCTGCGTCGTTAGACTGACTGCCTTTCTGGTTCTGAAAGGAGTCCGCCATGGCGACGCGACAGCCGCTGGTTCTGGTTCCTGGCCTGTTGCTGACGGCCGATATGTGGCGCGAGCAGATTGCCCGGCTCTCTGATATTGCGCATTGCCTGGTGCCGACCGGGCAATACCGGCTCGACGATGTGGGCGACATGGCGCGCGCCGTGCTGGCCGAGGCGCCGGAGAGTTTTGCGCTTTGCGGCCTGTCGATGGGCGGCTATATCGCGCAGGAAATCATGCGCCAGGCGCCGGAGCGGGTCACCCGGCTGGCGCTGATCGACACCTCGGCGCGGCCGGATACACCGGAGCAGACGCAGCGCCGCCGCAGCTTTCTGGAGCTTACCCAGCTCGGCAAGTTTCGCGGCATCACGCCGCAATTGCTGCCTTTCCTGGTGCATGAGAAAAACCTGCATAATGCCAGCCTGGTGGAACGCCTGATGACGATGGCCGACGAGATCGGGCCGGAGGGCTTCATCAAGCAGCAGACCGCGATCATGGGCCGGCCGGACAGTCGGCCGTCATTGGCGCATGTCCGGGTGCCGACATTGGTGCTATGCGGCGAAAGCGATGCGCTGACGCCGCCGGAACTGCATCATGAGATGGCGGCGCTGATCCCCGGGGCGCGGCTGGAAATCCTGCGCGATGCCGGCCATCTGGCGCCGATGGAGCGCGCCGGAAAGGTGGCAACCCTGCTCAGAGCGTGGCTGAAAGCGTAAGCCCGGCATCGCCGGCAGCGCTCACCACCCGGTTGCGGCCCTGCCTTTTGGCTTCATACAGGGCCGCATCGGCGCGGATCGCCAGTTGTTCCCAATCCGCATCGCTGGCGGCATCCATGGTGGCAACGCCGATGCTGGTGGTTACGGTCAGGCTGTCGTTGCCCAGTTCCAGCTTGCGACCGCTGATGGCGCGGCGAATCCGCTCGGCCAGCAGCTTGGCGCCTTCGGCCGGGGTTTCGGGTAGCAGCAGCACAAATTCGTCGCCGCCATAACGGCCAAAATGATCCTCGCGGCGCAGGTGGCGACGGATATTCTCCACCACCTGGCGCAGCACGTCGTCGCCGGCCTTGTGGCCATGCTGGTCATTGATCTGCTTGAAGCGGTCGATATCCAGCATCAACATGCTGAATGGCTTGCGGTGGCGCTGGCAACGCGACACTTCCTGCGCTGCCGCTTCGTCCAGCGCGGCACGGTTGAGGATGCGGGTGAGGCCATCCAGCCGCACGGTTTCAGCCAGCCGTAGCCGCAGGCGCTGGTTCACCATCAGGGTCCAGCCGAACACAGCAAAGCAGCAGCTGACCGGCGGCAGCAGAAAATTCAGCGCATTGAGCGCAACATTGTCAAACATTGTTGCGCCGCCAGGTGCTTTCAGGGTGGCATAAAAACGCGCCACATTCAGTGCTGCCAGCATCACGAAGGCGGTGGCCACCAGCATCTGCGGCAGGCGCATGCCGCGTTCGCTGGTGCGTGCCGTGGCATAGGCATTAGTCAGGCCAAGCAGCACAAAGCCGCAGCTCATGATCAGGATGCGCATCGCCATCTCGTTGCGCAGAACACTGAAATAGAAGATCAGCAATGTCAGCGTGCCGATGAAGATCAGGCCAAAAGCGCGGTTTGGCCGGCGGCCAAAGAAGCGGTCGGTGCCCCACCAGCTCAGGCAATGCGATAGCAGCAGCAGATAGTTTGAAACCACGATGGAAAGCAGATCGGGTATCTGGCCGCGCAGCACCAGCAGGCCAAGCCCCAGGGCGGAGGAGGTCAGGCCCGAAGCCCAATAGGCAATGGCGGTTTCATCGCGATGGCCATGCCATAGCATCCAGGTCAGCAAGGCCAGAATGCCGAACATGATCACCGACATGAACGACAGGGTCGCCACGTCAAGGGTGAGGATCATGGTTGGCTTCTCCGGTTGGGCAGGGCGCCGGCAAGGTATCAAGACAGTCGGGCTGCTCGCAACCCATGCTTCAGGCCAGGATTTTAGGCCAGGGCAAGCCGCCGGATCGCGTCATGCTCCAGGATGCCGCCGGGATTGTCTTGCAATGCGCCGTTCAGCAGCGCCAGCGCCACATCCTGAGCGGTGATCGAGCGATAGCGGCGCCATTGGCCCTGCAACAAGGGATCGAATAGCGGCGCCAGCTTCTGCGCCAGATTTTCCAGCGGGCGGCGTTCGGCGCGCGCGCCGATGATCAGGCCGGGGCGCAGGATGGTCAGGGCCGGGAAATTCATATCCGCAAGGTCGCGCTCGGCCTCGCCCTTCACGGCAAGATAGAAGGTGCCGGAAGTGGCATTGGCGCCAACCGAGGAGACAAGCGCGAAACGCCGCACACCGGCCGCCTTGGCGGCGCGGGCAAAGGCCAGCACGGCGCCATGATCCACCGCGCGGAAGGCGGCCTGGCTGCCGGCGATGCGCATTGTGGTGCCAAGCGCGCAGCAGGCGGCGTCAAAATTGCCCAGTGCGGAAAGTGGCGCGGCGAAATCCACCACGCGCTGCTCCAGCTTGGGATGCTGGATCGGCAACGGCCGCCGCCCCAGGCTGACAACCTGATCGACGCGGGCATCATCCAGCGCATGCCAGAGGGCGATTTTGCCGACCAGGCCGCTGGCGCCGCTGATCAGCAAACGCGCCATGGCTATACGTCTATCTCGCCGGCAAACTGGGCGTTTTCCTGGATGAACTGGAAACGCAGTTCCGGCTTGCGGCCCATCAGGCGTTCCACCAGATCGTTGCTTTCCTCGGCCAGATCAAGCGGCACCTGCACCCGCAGCAGAACCCGGTTCTTGCGGTTCATGGTGGTTTCCTTCAACTGGTGCGGCGGCATTTCGCCCAGGCCCTTGAAGCGGCTGATTTCGATCTTGCCACGGCTGCTGAAGGTGTTTTTGAGCAATTCATCCTTATGGGCGTCGTCGCGGGCATAGGCGGTCTTGCCACCCTGGCTGATGCGGAAAAGCGGCGGCTGCGCCAGGTAAAGATGGCCGTTGCGGATCAGGCTGGGCATTTCGCGGAAGAAAAAGGTAATCAGCAGCGAAGCGATATGCGCGCCGTCCACATCGGCGTCGGTCATGATGATGACCTTGTCGTAGCGCAAATCCTCGTCGCGGTATTTGGTGCCGGTGCCGCAGCCCAGGGCCTGGATCAGGTCAGCCAGTTCCTGGTTGGCGGCCAGCTTGCCCGAAGTGGCCGAGGCCACGTTCAGGATTTTGCCGCGCAATGGCAGGATCGCCTGGGTCTTGCGCTCACGCGCCTGCTTGGCCGAACCACCGGCGCTATCGCCTTCAACAATGAAGATTTCCGTGCCGGCGGCGCTGTCTTCGCTGCAATCGGCCAGCTTGCCGGGCAGGCGCAGCTTGCGCGTGGCGGTTTTGCGGCCCACTTCCTTTTCGGCGCGGCGCCGCAGGCGTTCCTCGGCGCGTTCGATAATGCGCAGCAGCAAAGCTGTGGCATGTTGCGGCGCGCCGGCCAGCCAATGGTCGAAATGATCCTTGACCGCCACTTCCACCAGTTTCTGCGCTTCCACCGTAACCAGCTTTTCCTTGGTCTGGCCCTGGAATTGCGGTTCCTTGATGAACAGCGACAGCATGGCGGTGGCGCCCGAGATGATGTCTTCCGCCGTGATCTGGGCGCCGCGCTTGTTGTTGGTCAGCTCGGCATATTCCTTGAAGCTGCGCAGCAGGGCCGAACGGAAGCCGGCTTCATGGGTGCCGCCTTCCGGCGTCGGCACCGTATTCACATAGGAATTGAGCCAGCCATCGCCGATTTCCTGCGGCCAGTGGATGGCCCATTCCACCTGGCCACGCTCGCCAGCCAGTTGCGCCCGGCCGGCAAACGGCACCGGCGTGATGGTGGCCTGGCCCTCCAAGGCGGCATTCAGATAATCCTGCAAACCGCCGGGGAAATGCAGTGTTGCCTCGGCCGGTGTCTCGTCGTCGCTTTTCAGCAGATCGGCGGCGCATTTCCAGCGGATTTCCACGCCGGGATAGAGATAGGCCTTGGAACGCGCCATGCGGAACAGCCGGCTGGGGCGGAAATGCGCGCCCTTGCCAAAAATCTGCTCGTCGGGATGGAAAAACACCGCCGTGCCGCGCCGGTTTGGCACATTGCCCACCTTGGCAAGCGGCCCCTGCGGCGCGCCACGGGAATATTCCTGGCGCCACAATTCGCGATCCCGCGCCACTTCCACGGTCAGGCGGTCAGACAGCGCGTTGACCACCGAAATGCCCACGCCATGCAGGCCGCCGGCCGTGGAATAAACCTTGTCGGAGAATTTGCCGCCGGAATGCAGCGTGGTGAAAATCACCTCCAGCGCCGACTTGTCCTTGAATTTCGGATGGCGGTCGATCGGGATGCCACGGCCGTTATCGGCCACGCGCAAGCTGCCATCGGGCAGTAATTCCACCTCGATGCGGTCGGCATGGCCGGCCACCGCCTCGTCCATGGAATTGTCCAGCACCTCGGCAAACAGGTGGTGCAGGGCGCGCTCGTCGATGCCGCCGATATACATGCCGGGCCGGCGCCGCACAGGCTCCAGCCCCTCCAGGACTTCAATATCCTTGGCGGTGTAGTCTGAGCCAGCCTTGCTGCTCTGGAACAAGTCATTCGTCGAATTCATGCGCCGCGCTATACTGCAAACCGCGCCCGCTGTATAGGGGCGCCCGAATCAGGGAATACCAAATATAGTGGTTTTCGCAGGCGCGAAAAGCACTTAAACGATTTATGGAGCCGCCGGATGAGCCAGCCAGAAGACCAGAATGCACGCGGCGAGCCGGTGATCCGCACCGCGCCGATGCCGTCCGACATGAATGGTAACGGTGATATTTTCGGCGGCTGGGTGCTGAGCCAGATGGATATTGCCGGCGGCATCGTCGCCGCCCGGCGCAGCCAGGGCCGGGTCGCCACCGTGGCGGTCGATTCGATGACCTTCAAGCAGCCGATCAAGGTGGGCGATGTGGTGTCGATCTATGCCAGCGTGAAGCGAGTCGGTCGCACCTCCATCGCCGTGCATATGGAAACCATCGTGGCGCGCCGGCTCGATCCGCAGGAGATCAAGGTGACGGAAGGCACCTTCATCTATGTTGCCATCGATGCCAATGGCCGGCCACGCCCGATTGCCGGCGGGGTGCCGGCATGATCACCCCGCCGCCGCGCGGCTGGCTGGCCGATGAAGTACAGGCGCCCAGCCTGGTTGACCTGCTGGCCTGGTATGATGCCACGCGGGCCAGCCGGCCGGTATTGGCGGTTTCGGCCTTGCCGGCGCTGGAAAGCCTGCCGGGCGCCGCCGATCTGGCGCTGATCGAACGTGAGCCTTATGGCAATTACCGCTACCGCGCCATGGGCGAGGCCTATCGTAGCTTGAGCGGCCTGGTGACGGATGGCGATGGCGCAATGCGCGAGAGCCGGGCGGTGATCCGCCAGCATCTTGATCTGGCCTGCCGCGACGGGCATCCGTTCCATGTCAGCATCACACGCTGGGATGGCCCGAATATCCTGCAATATGACCGTCTGATCCTGCCGCTGGATGATGGTCATGGCAACATCACCCATCTGCTGGTGGGCGAGGCCTTCCTGCGTTATGCGCGCGGTGGGCCGGAGTGAAAGATTACTTAATCACAGTTTCACTATGCGCCAGGCCGATACGCTGATCAGAGTGATCTCGGCACGCGGCATGCACAGGAAGGAATGGCAGCGTTATGGCGAGTAAAAAGCTTAAAGCTCTGCCCGCATTCACTTCCGAGGCTGAGGAAAGAGCCTTCTGGGAGCGGCATGATTCCAGCGATTATCTTGATTGGGGGCAGGCGAAGCGGGTTCGTTTCCCCAATTTGAAACCGACCACAACTTCGATTTCGCTGCGTCTGCCGGTGAGCCTGCTGGATCAGATCAAGGTGGCGGCCAACAAGCGCGACATGCCCTATCAATCGTTGATAAAGGCCTGGTTGGCCGAGAAGGTTGGCTAAAACCCCAGTGTTTCACCGATTTTGAGCGGCAACACGGTGTCGGCGGCATAGCCGCTGGCAGCACCTGCCGCACGAAAACGCGGCGCCGCTTCGAAGGCCGGTTCCTGGGTGAGTGTTACCGTGCCCCAATGCATGCCGACCAGGCGGCGGGCGCCGATATCACGGCCGATCTGCACGGCTTCTTCCGGCGTGGCATGGCTGGCCCGCATGATGGCCTGCGGCTCATAGGCGCCGATGCCGATCAGCGCCAGATCAACCGGCGCAAAGCGTTGGCCGATTTCCTTGAATGTGGCGCCATAGGCGGTGTCGCCGCTGAAATACACGCGCTTGCCGCCGGCTTCCAGCATGAAGCCGGCCCAGAGCGTGCGGTTGGTATCGAACAGCGTACGGCGCGAGAAATGCACCGCCGGCACCGCTGTGATCTTCACGCCGCGCTGTTCTGTGCTGTCATACCAATCCAGTTCCACCACATTGGCATAGCCGCGCTGGCGGAAAAAATCGCCCAAGCGCAGCGGCACCACCACGGTGATGCGGTCTTTGCCCGGCATGGCTTCCACCGTAGCGGCATCAAGATGATCGTAATGGTTATGGCTGATCAACAGCAGGTCAATCGGTGGCAATTGCGCCACGCTCAGCGCCGCCGGCACAAAACGCTTGGGGCCAAAGACCAGGAAGCCGGCGCGTTCTGAAAGATACGGATCGGTAAGCAGCGTGGCGCCCTGCATACGCATCAGGAAAGCAGCATGGCCGAGCCAGGTGATGTGATCCTGCCCGGCATGGGCGGAACGGCCGGCCTGCACCGCCTCGGGGCTCAACACATGCTCCGGCGGCGGTGTTGGCGGATCAAATGAGCGCAGGAATTGACCAAAGAAAAATGGCGCAAAATCCGTGAAGCCGGCCTCGCGCGGCGGGCTGCCGGGCGGATTGCGGAAGCGGCCATCGGCCAGATGGTGATAGGGCTTGCCGGGGGCCTGTGCGGCATCCGGTGGCGGGGTGCAGCCGGCCAGCAGCAGGGCGAGCAAGGCGAGCAGAGTTAGGTGGCGTTTGGGCTGCATGCCGCAGAAATAGTGCAGGCTGCCTAGTCAGCAAGCGGAAAGCGTTGACGGCGCGGATCACAACACATATCTTACATACAAGATATGCGACCAAGTTCCAGCTATAGGAACGGCGCAAACATCCGGGCTTGGCCCGGACAGGGATTCGGGGAGGCGAGTATGGGGGGCGGTGCGCGCCTGCATGCCGGCGATATTGTGGCCCTGGCAACGATGCCGGGGCCACTGGCCGAGCGGTTGCCGGTTGCCGCACACACACCAGCACGCAGAGCGCGGCATCAATTCAGCGTGCCACCCACAGTGGCGGCTTTGGTGCATGAACGGCTGCATGACGACATCCTGTCATTGGCCTTGCCGCCGGGCGCCATGCTGTCCGAAAACGATCTGGCCAGGGGGTTTGGTGTCAGCCGCACGCCGGTGCGCGAGGCCTTGCTGCGCCTGGCCGATGAGGGGCTGGTGGAGATCGTGCCGAAATCCGGCACCCGGGTCAGCCTGATCCCTTGCGCCAAATTGATCGAGGCCATGGTGATCCGCCGCGCGCTGGAGCAGGTGGCGGTGACCAAGGCGGCGGCATGCGCCCGCAGCAGCCAGTTTGCCGGCCTGCATGCCGCGATCAAACGCCAGCGCGCCT
>DLGP01000121.1:0-3263 GCA_002482765.1 Alphaproteobacteria bacterium UBA7691 | reverse complement strand
GAAATTCCATGTTGACCGTTTCCGCCGCCTGACCCTGCCCGAAGCCGGCCGGCTGGAGCGGGTGATTGAAGAGCATGAGCGGGTGGCCGACGCGCTGGAACGCGGCGATGCCGCCACCGCCTTGCTGGCAATGGATTTCCATCTCGACGGGCTGCAACTCAGCCTGCCCGAGATTCGTGCGCGTAATCCCGATTACTTCACCCCCGAATAACAGCAAAGCCGAGGATGAAGTCTGACCCGTGCCGGCAGAGCCGGACCAACCATAAGAAAGCAGGAGGAAACCAATGAAGAAGCAGTTCATGTTTGCCGCCGCCACCCTGGCGCTGGCTATGCTGGCCACGCCGACCCTGGCGCAGACCAGGCTGAAATGGGCCCATGTTTATGAGACGCCCGAGCCTTATCACACCGAGGCTTTGTGGGCGGCGCAGGAAATCGCCAAGCGCACCAACAACAAGTATCAGATCGAAGTATTCCCGGCCTCGCAGCTTGGCAACGAAAACCAGATCAACGAGGCGCTCACCCTCGGCACCGTGGATATCATCTATACCGGCGTAGCCTTTGCCGGCTCGATCCACAAGCCGATTGCGATTTCCAATGCGCCGTTCATCCTGCGCGATTTCGACCATTGGAAGGCCTATCGCGATTCCAAGCTGTTCACCGACATTGCCGCCGGCTATGAGCAGAAGACCAAGCATAAGGTGACGGCACTGACCTATTACGGCCAGCGCCACCTGACCGCCAACAAGGCGATCAACAAGCCGGAAGACATGAAGGGCATGAAGCTGCGCGTGCCGCCGGCGCCGCTGTTCCTGATGTTCACCAAATCGGTCGGCGCCAATGCCACGCCGATTGCTTTTGCAGAGGTTTACCTTGCCTTGCAGCAAGGCACCGTGGATGGCCAGGAAAATCCGCTGCCCACCATCATGGCGAAGAAGTTCTACGAAGTGCAGAGCCATATCATGCTGTCGGGCCATATCACCGAAAGCCTGCTCAGCATCGTTGGCGGCCATGTCTGGAACAAGCTGAATGCGGATGAGAAGGCGGCCTTTGCGGATGTGCTGAAGACGGCGGCAAGCCGCGCCACTGACAAGATCCGCGCTTCCGAGCAGACCCTGGCGGCTGAATTCCGCAAGCTCGGCAAGACCGTGGTGGAGGTGGATCGCAAGCCGTTCATCGCTGCTGCCGTGCCGCTGCATAACGATGCTGCGGCCGGCGCCGGCTGGAGCAAGGCGGAATATGACGCTCTGCAAGGCCTGAAGTAAGCCAGACACACCGGCAGGGCAGCATCGCCCTGCCGGTGTTTTTTTCATGTGATGATCAGCGGACTGAAAGCTTGACGTTTCGCGATTGCGGCCCAATCCCATTCAATGCCAAGCCCCGGCGCCTGCGGCGCCAGCGCCTTGCCGTTCTGCACGGCCAGGCGGCTGGTGGCGATGGCATCAAGCTGCGGAATCCATTCCACCCAGGCGGCATTGGGCACGGCGGCACAGAGCGAGACATGCAGTTCCATCAGGAAATGCGGGCAGATCGCCATGTTGAAGGCTTCCGCCAGATGCGCCACTTTGAGCCAAGGCGTGATGCCGCCGATACGCGCCACATCGGCCTGCACGATGGCGCAGGCGCGGTTTTGCAGATATTCCCGAAAGTGGCTCAGGCTGTAGATCGACTCTCCCACTGCGATGGGCAAAGAGGTGGAAGCCGCCAAGCGCACATGGCCGTCCATATCCTCGGCCGGCAAAGGCTCCTCGAACCAGGCCAGATCGAAGGCTTCATACTGCCGGGCGCGCCGGATCGCCTCGGCCACGGTGAAAGCCTGGTTGGCATCCACCATGATTTCAAAATCATTGCCCACCGCCGCGCGCACCGCGCCAAGCCGCGCCACATCCTCGGCCACATGCGGCCGGCCCACCTTGATCTTGCTGCCGCCAAAGCCGGCCGCTTTGGCGGCCAGGGCATCATCCACCAGGGCCTGGCTGTCGATATGCAGCCAGCCGCCCTCGGTGGTGTAAACCGGCACGGCGGCCTGTGCGCCACCGGCTTCGAGCCACAAGGGCTTCTGCGCCGCCAGGCAGCGCAAATCCCACAAGGCCGTATCGATGGCAGCCAGCGCCAGGGCGGTGATGGCGCCCACGGCCGTGGCATGGGTGGCGAAGAACAGGCTTTTCCAGATCGCCTCGATGGCGGCCGGATCGCGCCCGATCAGGCGCGGCGCCAGATGGTCGCGCAGCAATGCCACCACCGAGGAACCGCCGGTGCCGATCGTGTAGNNCTGTAGCCGGTGCCAACCAGGCCGTCGCTGGTATGGATACGCAGCATCGGCGTTTCCTGGGTGATGAAAGCCTGGATCGCATCGGTGCGTTTCACCAGCGGCGCCAGGTCGACTTGCAGGATTTCCACCCGGGTGATCGTTGCCATGATTTCCTCCGTTTTTCTTTCCTTGGCCGCAGTCTTGCGGAATCGCAGCAGCAGGTAAAGCCATGACACAACCGCAGCAGCAAGACCCCACAGAAGTGCATCTGATCGAGGTGGCCGATCCCGAGGTCAAGATTGAGCCGTTTATTGAGGACATCCTTGGCTTCGTGATTTTCTGGACCCTGGCCAGCGTGGTGTTCCTGCAATTTTTCTCACGTTATGTGATGAATGATTCCTATGCCTGGACCGAAGAGATTTCGCGTTACCTGCTGATGTGGGTCACCTTCATCGGCGCCGCCACGGCAATGCGGCGCGGCACTCATATCGGGGTGGAAGCGATCCAGCATTTCCTGCCCGATGGCCTGGCACGCTTCAGCCGCTTCATCATTGATACGCTGACCCTAGGTTTCGTCGCCTGCCTGTGCTGGTTTGGCATCACCATCACCGAGCGTATGCAGATTCAGACCATGACCGTGATCGAATGGCCGATGAGTATTGTGTATGGCGGCATCGCGCTGGGCTGTTTCCTGATGCTGTATCGCTGCATCCGGGTGGTGTTTGGCAATGCCCGGCGCGGCTGGCGCCCGGATCCGAACAAGGTTGACCTGATCATCGATTGATCGTCACGTTTTTTTGCACGGAGTTTTGCAATGGCCGCTTTGCTGGTTTTCTTTTTCGCCACTTTGCTGATCGGCGTGCCGATTTTTGTCGCGCTGGGCGGATCGTCGCTGTTCTATACGCATTTCCTGTCGATGGTGCCGGATTTTGTCGTGCTGCATCGCATGGCTGGCGGCGTTGATTCCTTCCCGCTGATCGCGGTGCCGTTTTTCATCCTGGCCGGCAATCTGATG
>DLGP01000137.1:266-6414 GCA_002482765.1 Alphaproteobacteria bacterium UBA7691 | reverse complement strand
ATAGGCCTTGCGGGTGATGACGGTAACCTTCGGCACCGTGGCCTCGGCATAGGCAAACAACAGCTTGGCGCCATGCTTGATGATGCCGCCATATTCCTGCGCCGTGCCGGGCAGGAAGCCGGGCACATCGACAAAGGTGACAATCGGGATTTCGTAGCAATCGCAGAAGCGCACAAAGCGCGCCGCCTTGCGGCTGGAATCGATATCCAGGCAGCCGGCCAGCACCATCGGCTGGTTGGCCACGATGCCCACCGGCTGGCCGCCGATGCGGGCAAAGCCGGTGAGAATATTCTTGGCAAAGCTGGGCTGTATTTCAAAGAAATCGCCCTCGTCCACCACCTTCTCGATCAGCTCCTTCATATCGTAGGGCTTGTTCGGGTTGGGCGGCACCAGGGTATCCAGCGACGGCTCCTGACGATCCACCGGATCGAAGCTTTCGCGCACTGGCGGCTTCTCGCGGTTGGAAAGCGGCAGGAAGCTCATCAGCCGGCGCACCTGCTCCAGCGCCTCCACGTCATTCTCGTAGGCATTATCGGCCACCGAGGATTTGGTGGTGTGGGTGACAGCACCGCCAAGCTGCTCCTGGGTCACCACTTCCTGCGTCACCGTCTTCACCACATCGGGGCCGGTGACAAACATGTAGGAACTGTCCTTCACCATGAAGATGAAGTCGGTCATTGCCGGGGAATAAACCGCGCCGCCGGCGCAGGGCCCCATGATGACAGAAATCTGCGGCACCACGCCGGAAGCCAGCACGTTACGCTGAAACACCTCGGCATAACCCGCAAGGCTATCAACGCCCTCCTGGATGCGGGCGCCGCCGCTATCGTTAAGGCCGATCACCGGGGCGCCGAGTTTCAGCGCCTGATCCATGATCTTGCAAATCTTGCGCGCATGGCTGGCCGAGAGCGAGCCGCCGAACACGGTGAAATCCTGGCTGAACAGAAAGACCAGGCGGCCATTGATGGTGCCGGAACCGGTCACCACGCCGTCGCCGGCCACCTTCTGGGTTTCCATGCCGAAATCGGTGCAATCATGTTCCACGAACATGTCCCACTCCTCGAAGGAGCCGGGATCGAGCAGCAGCTCAATACGTTCGCGTGCGGTCAGCTTGCCCTTGGCATGCTGCGCCTCGATACGCTTGGCGCCGCCGCCATCGCGCGCCTCGGCGCGCTTTTCCTCAAGCTGTCGGATGATGTCTTGCATTGCACTCCCCCTTCAGCGGCCCGCCGGGGAAACGGGCCTTACGCGCGTTAGAATTCGCTCAACGGATCGCATAGCATACTGTAGTGCAGTGCAAAATAGCCAGCGGAGCGGCTTTTCGCGCAGCTTAATTGCGCGATCATATGCAGGCTAACGGAATACAGCAGTTCAGGGCTTCTTGCGGGCGCCAGCGGGCATTTCCGGCAGCCGGCAATCGGTCAGATCGGCGCCATCCAGCATGGCGCGGGCCAGATCGGCCTCGTCCAGCACGGCGCTCTTGAGCTGGGCGCCGCGCATATCGGCGCCGCGCAGCACGGTGCCGGTCATGTTGGCCGGAAACAGCCGGTTGCCCGGCATCACCAATGGGCCGAGATTGGCATCGCGCAGATCGGCACGCACCATCTGCGCGCCGGCCATATTGGCACCGCGCAGATCAGCCCCCATCAGATTGCAATCGCGCAGATCGGCTTCCATCAGCTTGGCGCCCTGCATCATGGCGCGTTGCAGGTTCAGCCCCTGCAACACCGAGCCCTTGAGATTGGCGCCGGTCAGCACAATGCCCGGGCGGGCGCCGATGCTGCGCAGATCAAGGTCGCTGAAATCAAATAGCTGGCCTTCCTCGCCGCCAGTGGCAAGCCACAGCGCATATTGCTTCAGCGCCGTATCAATCGGCACGCCGAGCTCGGCCAGCGGCCGGCCTTTCAGCCTGTCGTCGAGCACATCCTGCACATCGGCGCCGGAAAGCAAGGCATTTTCCAGCTTGGCGCCCACCATCACGGCACCCCGCAGGGTGGCATCCTTGAGGTTGGCGCCGGTAAGATCAGCCCCGGAAAGATTGGCGCCTTCCAGCCGCGCGGCCGAAAGATTGGCCCGCGTCAGCACACAATTGATCATGATGGCATCGGTGAAATCGGTGCGCCCGGCGGTGACACCAGACAGGTCGGCGCCGGTCAGATCGGCTGCCGCCATCTTGGCGCCGCCCAGATCAACCGGATCGTGATCCGGCTTCTTGATATGCACATTGCCATATTTGTCGCGCTCGGCCACCACGCCATCGCGCATATCGGCATCCAAGAGCCGCGCCCCGGTCAGATCGG
The DNA here is from genome assembly GCA_002482765.1 of Alphaproteobacteria bacterium UBA7691. Lineage (GTDB taxonomy): Bacteria > Pseudomonadota > Alphaproteobacteria > Ferrovibrionales > Ferrovibrionaceae > Ferrovibrio. The sequence goes on along the minus strand of DLGP01000137.1, from coordinate 4,114 downwards.
CACCGCGCAAGCTGGCGCCGCGCAGATCGGCGCGCTCCAGCCGGGCGCCTTGCAGATTGGCGCCGCGCAGATCGCAGGCATATAAAACTGCCTGGCTCAGATTGGTTTCGGCCAGATTGGCGCCCTGCAACTTGCAGCCGGTGAAATCGGCGCCGGCCAGATCGGCGCCGGCCATGGTCAGATTGGAAAGATCACGGAACTGAAAAATCGAGCGCCGACCGCCAGCCAACCGCTGGCGGTATTTTTCGTGGTCGGCGATTGCTGCGAGCAGTTCGCCATATCCGACTTTCGGACGCTGCCTGTTTTCCATGCCAGACGCTGCCAAGCGCCATCCCCCAAACGATACCGGATACGCTAAATAACGCAGCGCAGCATCGGCCACACCGCCCCACTACCCGATTCATATGTCTGCAAAGATGATACGCTGGGCTTCGGCAATACCGCAACTGGAAATTAATTTGGTTAATCAACAAGCTACCAGGAATCAGGGCATAATTTTTCCATTCCTGTCCAAAATGGAAATCAGCGCCCCTCAAAATTAGGTGCCCGTTTGGCGCAAAATGCCGCCAAACTTTCCGCGAAATCCTCGGTCATGGTCATCAGCGCAAATTGCTCCGCATCCAGCGCAGAGGCGGTCTGGATCAACCCTTCCATATAAGCATTGGCACCGCGTTTAATCATCCGCACGGCCAGTGGTGGCTTGGCAGCAGCGATTTCCGCGAGCGCCAGCGCGCGATTCAGCGCATCGCCAGCAGCAACAACCTCATCTAACACACCCAAGGCGAGCATGGTTTTGGCGTCCATTGTCTCACCCAGGATCGCCAGCCGCTTCGCTGCCGCCGGGCCGCAGCGCCCGATCAGGCGTGGCAAGGCATTCCAGCTCAGATTCATGCCGCGATCCACTTCCGGAAGGCCCAGCCGTGCCGTCTCGCCTGCCACCAGCAGGTCGGCGCTGCCAGCCAACGCCAGGCCGCCGCCCAGGCACCAGCCTTCCATTGCCACGATGGTGTAGCATTCCAGCCCGGCCAGCGCCTTGCACATCGCAGCGCCAGCCAGCGGCCCCTGCAACCTTTCCGGGATACTGGCCGAGCCGATATTGACCACGCTTGGGTCTTTCAGATCAAAACCGACCGAAAACACCGTCGGCGCCCCGGTCAGCACCAGTGCATTGGGCGGCGCAGCATCGGCAGCCAGAGCCTCAAAAGCCGCCCGCAATTCACGCATCGCCTGGATCGACAATGCATTGCGGCCGTCGCCGCGATCAAAACGCAGCACAGCCACCCGGCCGCGACGCTCCAGACTCAGCATCAGCCGGCCTCGCCGCGCACCTTCTTGATAATCGCCGAATAATCCAGGCCACCATGGCCGGCATTGACGAATTCGGAATACAGCGCCGTCGCCTCGGAACCCAGCGGCGTGGGAACGCCGGCAGCGCGTGAGGCTTCCTGCGACAGCTTGAGGTCCTTCAACATCAGATCGGCGGCAAAACCGGGTTTGTAATCGCGGTTGGCGGCAGAGGTCGGCACCGGCCCCGGCACCGGGCAATGGTTCATCAGCGCCCAGCACGAACCCGACGAAGCCGACACAATGTCAAACATCGCCTGTGGTGCCAGACCAAGCTTTTCACCCATCACAAAGGCTTCCGAGATCGCGGTCATGGTGATGCCCAGCACCATGTTGTTGCACACCTTGGCGACCTGGCCGTTGCCGGCACCGCCGGCATGCACGATCTTCTTGCCCATCGCTTCAAGCAGCGGCTTGGCCGCCGCAAAGGCTTCGGCAGCGCCACCCACCATGAAGGTGAGCGCGGCATTCTCGGCCCCGGCCACGCCGCCGGAAACCGGTGCATCCAGCATGCGCATGCCCTTGGCTTCGGCAGCGGCAATCACTTCGCGCGCCGTCTTTACGTCGATTGTTGAACTGTCGATAAACAGTGTGTTCGGGCGCGCCACCGCCAGGATGCCCTTGGCACCGGTGTAAACATCGCGCACATGCTTGCCGGCCGGCAGCATGGTGACCACGGCATCCACATCGGTGGCGGCTTCCTGCGCTGTGGCGGCCTTGCTGCCGCCGGCCGCAACCACGCCGGCCACGGCTTCGGCGCTGAGGTCAAAAGCCTTCACGCTGAAGCCGGCTTTCAGCAGATTGCGCGCCATCGGCCCGCCCATATTGCCAACGCCGATGAAACCGATGCTGTTCATGTCTCTCTCCCGTTTTATCGTTATGATTTAGGCGAAGCGCAGGTCGCCATCCGGCAAGGGCGCAAAATAGCCCTCGATATAGGCATCATCCACAGCTTCCAGCGTTGCCGGCTGCCAGCGCGGCGCATGGTCCTTGTCGATGATAACGGCGCGCACGCCTTCATAAAAATCATGCCCGGCAGCCACATGGTTGCACATGCGCCATTCCAGGATCATGCAATCGCGGAAATTCAGGTGCTTACCACGGCGCAATTGCGCAAAGGTCAGCTTCACCGAGGTGGGCGACTTGCTGCGGATCAACTTGGCCTGCTCCTGGCCCCAGGGCGCATCGGCTTCCAGCGCCTGCATGATCTCGGCAACGCTGGCACCGGCAAACAGCCGGTCGATCAGCGGCAATTGCGCCAGGATCGGCGCCGGGCCGGGATCATGCGCAAAGCCGGCAATCACCGCATCCACTGCGGCCTTGTCAGGCAAAGCTGCTGCCACCAATGCCGCTTCCAGCGCGGCATGGTCGGCGCGCTTCACACAATGGGTGGCGATGCCGGTGCCCAGCACATCGGCGGATTTCAGCCGCGCGCCGGTCAGGCCCAGATATGTACCAAGTTCACCCGGCAGGCGCGGCAGGAAATAGGTGCCGCCAACATCGGGGAACAGGCCGATGCCGGTTTCCGGCATGGCAAACAGCACCTGCTCGCTCACCACACGATGGCTGCCATGCACGGACAGGCCAACGCCGCCGCCCATGAAGATGCCATCGATCAGCGCGATGAACGGCTTGGGATATTCCGCAATCACGGTATTGGCGCGATATTCGTCGCCCCAGAAATTGCGGCGATAGTCATGCCCTTCCGGCCCGGTATCGGCCAGGCGGCGGATATCGCCGCCGGCACAGAACGCCTTCTCGCCGGTGCCCTTGATCAGCACGGCCTTAACTGCCGCATCATTGGCCCAGGCGCGCAGATGCTGCTCCAGCGGCACACACATGGCATGGTTCAGGGCGTTCAGCGCCGCCGGGCGGTTAAGCTGGATGATGCCCAGCCCATTCTGCACGGAAAACAGGATTTCATCGCTCATGGTCATTTCACTCAATCCAGAAAACTGCCCGAGAGCAGCGCGCGCGACACGATCACGCGCATGATTTCATTGGTGCCTTCCAGGATCTGATGCACCCGGCTGTCACGCAGGAAACGCTCCACCGGATAATCCTTCAGATAGCCATAGCCGCCATGCAGTTGCAGAGCTTCATTGCAGATGGCAAAGCCGGCATCGGTGGCAAAGCGCTTGGCCATGGCGCAATACATTGTTGCTTCCGGATGTTTTGCATCCAGCATGGCAGCGGCATTGCGGATCATCAGCCGGGCGGCGGCCAGGTCGGTGGCCATATCGGCCAGCTTGAACTGGGTGGCCTGGAAATTGGCGATGGCATTGCCGAACTGCTTGCGCGTGGCAACATGCTCACGCGCCAGGGTGAGGCAGGCCTTGGCGGCGCCAATCGAACAGGCACCGATATTCAGCCGTCCGCCATCCAGGCCGGCCATGGCAATCTTGAAGCCCTCACCCTCGGCGCCGATGCGGTTGAGCTTCGGCACCCGGCAATCCTCGAAGATCACCATCGCGGTTGGCTGCGAATTCCAGCCCAGCTTCTAG
>DLGP01000137.1:0-257 GCA_002482765.1 Alphaproteobacteria bacterium UBA7691 | reverse complement strand
GCGCGCCGAAGCTCAGGCCCGGCGTGCCATTCTCCACCACTAGGCAGCTTACGCCGCGCGCACCGGGTTCGCCGGTGCGCACCATGCAGACATAGATATCCGAACGGCCGCCGCCGGAGATGAAAGCCTTGGTGCCGTTCAGCACATAGTGATCGCCATCATCCACCGCGCGGGTCTGCAAGGCGGCCGCATCCGAACCGGCATTCGGCTCGGTCAGGCAATAGGAGGCAAAATGCTCCATGCTGGTCAGCCGGGGC
>DLGP01000172.1:31715-32324 GCA_002482765.1 Alphaproteobacteria bacterium UBA7691 | reverse complement strand
ATTCACACCATCGCCCACCATGGCGACATGGCCATGCAATGCCTGCAAGCGGCGCACCGCCTCGGCCTTCTGCGCCGGCAGCACTTCGGCCTCAACATGATCGATGCCGAGCAACGCCGCCACCGCCTGGGCGGCGCCAAGGCTATCGCCTGACAACATCGCCACCTGCACGCCGCGCGCCTTGAGCCGGCGGATCGCAGCCGCGGCGCTGGGCTTGGGCGCATCGGCAAAACCAAACTGGCCGAGCAGCCGGGCCGGCTGGCCGGGCGGTATTTCCGCCAGCCAGGACACCGTGCGGCCCTGCTTCTGCAAAGCTTGCGCCTGCGTCCGCAGCAGTGCCGCATCCAGGCCATGGCCTTGCAGCAGCCGGCTATTGCCAAGCAGCAGGGCGCGGCCTTCGATTTCGGCGCCCACACCGCCGCCGGCAAAATCGCGGAAGGCGTCGGCCGGCGGCAGGCTGATCGCAGCGGCGGCGGCGCGAAGGCGCAAAGCCTCGGCCAACGGATGGGTTGAACCGGCCTGCATCGCGGCGGCCAGGCGCAGCAAGTCAGTCTCGCTGATGCCGGGCTGCGGCAGCAGATCGGTGACGGCGGGTTTGCCTTCGGTCAG
>DLGP01000172.1:1430-31694 GCA_002482765.1 Alphaproteobacteria bacterium UBA7691 | reverse complement strand
GTGCCGGTCTTGTCAAACGCCACCAACTGGATGCCGCCGGCACGTTCCAGCACTTCGGCATCGCGCACCAGGATGCCGGCCCGCGCCGCCGCGCCGCTGCCCACCATCAAAGCCGCCGGGGTGGCCAGGCCCAATGCACAGGGGCAGGCAATCACCAGCNNGATGGCCGTCGGCGTGGCCAGGCCGAGCGCACACGGGCAGGCGATGACCAGCACGGCCACGGCATTGATGATGGCGGTTTCAATATTTTCCGCCATCGAACCGGCGCCCAGCGCCGCCCAGAGCGCAAAGGTGATCAGCGCCAGCAACACCACCACCGGCACGAAGATGGCGCTGACCTGATCCACCCGGCGCTGGATCGGCGCCTTGGCGGCCTGGGCATCGCTGACACTGCGCACAATGCGCGCCAGCATGGTTTCCTGCGCCACCGCCGTGGCGCGCAGCACCAGGCGGCCATTGCGGTTGAGCGAGCCGGCCACCACGGCATCGCCGGGCTGCTTTTCCACCGGCAGGCTTTCGCCGGTCAGCATACTTTCATCCAGGCTGGCCTGACCTTGCAGCACCACACCATCGGCCGGCACGGCTTCGCCGCTGCGCACCACCAGGCGGTCGCCTTGGCGCAACAGCCGTGTCGCCACTTCCTGCTCACTGCCATCGGGCGCCAGCCGCCGCGCCACCGCCGGCTTGAGCCTCAGCAAGGCTTGCAGGGCATCGCCGGTACGCTGCTTGGCGCGCGCCTCCAGCCATTTGCCCAGCAGCACAAAACTGACCACGGCGGCAGCGGCCTCAAAATACAGCATGCCCGGGCTGCCATTCAGCAATTGCCACAGGCTGAGGCCATAAGCCGCCGAGGTGCCGAGCGCCACCAGCACATCCATATTGCCGCTGCCGGCGCGCAAGGCGCGCCAGGCCCCGACATAAAACCGCGCGCCAAAGCCAAGCTGCACCACGCCGGCCAGCACCGCCTGGCTCCAGCCCGGCAACATCCAGGCATGCTGCCCGGCCCACATCGCGCCCATATCCAGCATCAGCGGCAGGGTGAGTAACAGGGCGGCAATCGCTTGCAGGCGCAGCGGCCGCACCGTATCCGGGCGGTTGGCAGCGGCTTCCGGCGCATCAGGCGGCAGGATGCCGGCGCGGTAGCCGGCTTTCTGCACCGCCGCCAGCAAAGCGGTTTCGTTGCTGGCTTTGCCGGCTTCAGCCCAGGCGATGTGGGCGGTTTCGGTGGCCAGGTTCACACTGGCCTGCTGCACGCCCGGCACTTTGCGCAAGGCGGCCTCAACCCGGCCGGCACAGGCGGCGCAGGTCATGCCATCGATGGTCAGATCGGTGACTGGCAGGGAGATGATCGGCTGGGGCGAGAGCGTGGCTATCTGGGTCATGAAGTTACAGATAGGGCTTCCAATGATGGGAAGGTCAAGCGGCTTCTTTCCCCTGACCTGGGGTTCAGAATGCTACCCTCGGCATAGCAAACCCGTGCGGTATCTGCTAAAGGATGAGTGAATGTGATGAAAGATTTATGCCTTTACCGTGTGACAGATCAGCAACGGAGCCCATGAATGACCGGCCCCAACATCCTGGTTGTTGATGATTCCCCGGTAGACCGGCAATATCTCAAAACCGCGCTGAGCGCGGCCGGCTATCGTGTGATCGAAGCCGCCAGTGCCGCCGCTGCCACCGAGGCGTTGCGCGCCGAAAGTATTGAATTGATGCTGCTGGACTTGGTGATGCCCGAAGTGGGCGGGCTGGACCTGCTGCGGCAATTGCCCGAGCGCCGGGGCTATCCGGTGATCGTGGTTTCCGGCCATGAGGAAATCGAGAACAAGGTGGCGGCGCTGGATGCCGGCGCGGTGGATTATGTCACCAAGCCCTATGATCTGGGCGAATTGCTGGCTCGGGTGCGCGCCGCCCTGCGCCGCAGCACAACAAACGAGGAATCCGACACCGTGCGCGCCGGCATGCTGAGCGTGTCGAAATTGCAGCATGTCGCCATGGTGGGAACGCGCCAGGTGCGGCTCAGCGTGATGCAATATCGCCTGCTGGTGCTGCTCGCCACCCGCGCCGGCCAGGTGGTGCCGCTGGATGCCATCGCCAAGGAATTGTGGAACCATGATGGCGAACATGAGCGCCAGTCGCTGCGTGTGCTGGTGAAAAAGCTGCGCGACAAGATCGAACCCAATCCAAGCCGCGCCATGCTGCTGCAAACCGAGCCGGGCATCGGCTATCGCCTGCGCGCCGAAGCCTGACCCGGCAATATTAGCTTAAATTCATGCCGCGCCGTATTGCAGCGCGGCTTTTGCATCCCCATATCCTTCGCAGTGGCCATTGGCTTCCCCCGCCTGGCCGCAGCCGGAAACCCCCCTTTCCGGCAGTCCCTGCTCAAGGGACGGCGTTCCCCCCGCCGGCCCGGTGTTTGAGCAAACGCCCGGCGTGCGGCTCTGTTTAGCTGGAGCCCGCCGGGCGTTTTTTCTTGCAGCCGCAAGCGTTACAATGCTGCCCGGAGAGGGAGCCATGATGATGCAGCAGAGCCAGATCCCAGACAGCGATGCCGTGGCCGCCGCGCGCCGCGCCTATTACCAGCGGATCGGCGCACAGCAGATGACACCGCTATGGGAAGTGCTGCATGGCCTGGTGCTGCCGCAGCCAAAAAGCGCCTGCAAGCCGGCCTTGTGGCAATATGAAACCGTGCGTCCGTTTGTGCTGGAAGCCGGCGACCTGATCACCGCGCGCGAAGCCGAACGCCGCGTGCTGATCCTGGAAAATCCCGGCCTGCCCGGGCAATCGCGTATCACCACCTCGCTCTATGCCGGGCTGCAACTGATCCTGCCCGGCGAGGTGGCGCCGTCGCATCGCCATAGCCAATCCGCCTTGCGCTTTGTGGTGGAAGGCAGCGGCGCCTTCACCGCCGTGGATGGCGAAAAGACCATCATGGAGGAAGGCGATTTCATCATCACGCCATCCTGGACCTGGCATGACCACGGCAATGAGTCTGCCGGCCCGATGGTGTGGCTCGATGGCCTCGACATTCCGCTGATCCAGGCGCTGGATTGCTCGTTCATGGAACGCTACCCGGAAGCCAGCCAGCCGCTCTCCAGGCCGATCGGCGACAGCGCGGCGCGTTATGGCGCCGGCCTGCTGCCGCTGGATTATGAGCCGCAGAGCCGCACCTCGCCGATTTTCAACTATCCCTATCGCCGAACCCGCGAAGCGCTGGAAACCATGCGCCGCCTGGAAGCCTGGGATCCCTGCCATGGCCTGAAGATGCAATATATCAACCCGGCCAACGGCGATTATGCCATGCCCACCATTGCCAGCTTCATGCAATTGCTGCCCAAGGGCTTTGCCGGCGAGAGCTATCGCAGCAGCGATGCCACCGTGTTCAGCGTGGTGGAAGGGCGCGGCTACAGCCTGGTGGGCGGGCAGCGCTTTGACTGGGGCAAGCGCGACATCTTTGTGATTCCAAGCTGGGTGCAGCATAGCCACCACACGCCCGATGGCGATGCCGTGTTGTTCAGTTTCTCCGACCGCCCGGTGCAGAAAAAGCTCGGCCTGTGGCGTGAAAGCCGAGGTAACCGCTGATGACCGGCCCGCAGGATGATGATACCGGCCCGCGCCGCGCGCGGCCCTATGCCAATGACGACGAGCCGGAAAGCGACGCTTTCGGCATGGCGGAGGGCTGGGATGAGGATGCAGCCCTGGAGGAAGGCGATGCCGCTCTGGACGGCCTGCGCGCCGTGGCCCGGCTGGCCAAGCTGCTGCCCGGCATCAACTGGTTCGGTGCCGCCGGCCGGCCGCTGACCGCCGCCGAACTGGCCGAAGCGGAAAATTATTGCGCGGCCTTGGGCTTTTTTGACACCAGCATCGGCGGCATCGCCACCTGGCGCCAGGCCGCCGATGCCGTGGCCGATCCGGATTGGAGCAGCGAACTCTGGCAAGCCGAGGATCAGGCGCATCAGGCTTTGCTGGAACTGGCCGAACAATTCCTGCCGGTGCATGACCTGCATGTGGCGCTGAACCATGTGTCGCTGCGCGCCGGCGAACTGGCTTTGGCGCAGGCGATTGCGGCGGTGGCGCGGGTTGGGCTGGAGGATGAGGAACTGGTCAAGGCTGCCGGTCAGGCGGCAGCCCAGGCCGCCTATCAGGCCGCGCTGGTACTGGCGGTGCAGGCGGTGGGCGAGGCGATCACCGGCCTGGATGATGGCGAAAGCCATGCCTTCGCCGCCAAATTCCGCCTCTACGAACAGGGCCGCTGGCCGCTCGGCCTGGCCGGCAACACATTCAGTGTATTCTGATTTGGCAGTGTATTTTGATCGGTAAAAATTCCCGATACAGAACATCGCCGGGTATGTAGCATAAATTGCCCGATTCTACACTTAACTGAGCAGAACCGATCCCGTGCATTGGGTCTCAGAGCATAAGCCCATGACCGGCCTGACCTATCCGATCTACACCGACGAAAGCCGCAGCCCGCATTCACCTTGAGGCGATCCGCTGGCCGGAAAGGCCCGGTCTGCCCCTACTGCGGCGCGACGGGCGAGTCCAAGGCGCTGCGCGGCCAGAGCATAGGCGACGGCTGGTTCTACTGCTCGGCCTGCCGCAAGAAATACACCGTCCGCGTCTGCACCGTTTACGAGCGTTCCCATGTCCAGGCGCCGATAAGGTCACCGTGACCGCCATCGTGAACGAGAACATCACCCGCGAAGCGACGCTCTATACCAACGAAAGCCGCTTGTATGGAGATGCCCACAAGCTGGTCGCCGAGCATGACACCGTTGTTCACTCGGCCAAGGAATACGCTCGCGACATTCGGGTTCCGTGACGCTAGGCTACCCTCTCAACAGAGGGGGATAGCCATGCCTGTTTCCGTTACCCGTTTTGAGATTCTACAGGGAGAGTTACCCGGGGAAGTCCGTCTTGTGATTTCAGACGGGCTTCCGAAGTCCGAGTCAAAAGTATGGATATCGGCCCGATTTTCACTTGATAAGCCGAGCACTGACAAGCTCTCAAAGCTTACGATAGAAGCGATTGACCAACTGCAAAGCATAATCGAGAAAGGAAGGGCGAATGCCGCAAGAGAGCCTGGCGCACCCAAGCAATAATGTCTGAGCGCCACTCATCAATGGCATTTAAACTCATTTAGCTTTGGGTTTCGGCTTCTTCGCCGATGCCAATTTACGCGGCTAAGGCTTGGTCTGAAACATTTTCTTCATCCCCTCGTCGCGCTTGGCATCATCGGGAGATTTGATCATGGCCTACACATCGCAGTCTGACGAAAGCTTCTTCGGGGCCATTGGCCGGATGACTATTTCGTGGGCTTACCTGGAGCTTGGCCTCGATTGGACAATTAACAATCTGTATCTGCACTTTAATGCCGTCGAGGTTGAAAAGCAGCAACCTAGGAACCTTGATAGGAAGCTTGCCTTCATGCGCGCCGTGATAAAAAGAATGCCTCTGCCTGAAGAGTTCGCCAGGGGCTTCGCCTTACTTTTCGAGAGTATCAAGTCGGCAGCAGAAACTCGACACGACATCATCCACGGATTCATTATCAAACACGAGGATGGAACGGGTGAGGCCACCTTTTCACGCATCATTCGTGGAGAGCAGTGGCTTCCAAAAAGCCCCTACAAACTGACCGCGCGAGATATAATGGAAGCCGCCATTGAGGCCGATAGGCTATCCAGCAAAACGCTTAAAATGGCTGCTGAGCTTCAGGATTTAATCGACGAACTACGGCAACAACGCGACGCGCAAGCGCAGTCGTGAGCTCGCCACTTTCTTCCCACTCGGATAACATGCTGGCAACTACCCGACCGCAGGGTCGTCAGTGGGCGCCGAGCCGGCCTATTCGTTGGCTGGCTCACGTTTATTCATGTTCAGTCGAGTATATAATTAGGGTAATTTGCTGCTGCTTTCCTGGCTAACTGCGCAAGGATTAGGTCATGGCTGTGCTCAAGATCAAATTCCAGGCTGTCTGGGACGATGACGCGAAGGTCTGGGTGGCAACCAGTCCGTCGCAGAACATCACCACTGAAGCGGCCAGCCGCGAAGCCTTGCAAAGCCGCTTGCAAACCATCGTGCCGGACGTGCTGGAAGCGCGCGGTTACGCCGGCCAAAGTGAGCTTGTTATCGCCATTGACTGGCTGGCACTGACACCGATCGACTACACCGAGCTTGCCGTAGCCTGAGCCGGCGGATGGCGGGCTATTCCAAGCTGGTCAAGGAAATTCTCAAAGCGGCTGGTTGCTATCTTGTGCGCCAGGGCAAGGGTGATCACGAGATTTGGTATAGCCCGATCAGTGGCACAACATTTCCTGTCGATGGCGATATAAAATCCCGCCATACCGCCAATGGCACCCTGAAAGATGCCGGCCTGCCGAAAGCATTTTGAACCAGGGCAGCCCTACTGCTTCAGCGAGTGGTCGATTTCCTGGCGCCGGCCATAGAGGTAGATGCCGACCACGATGCCGCCCAGCACCAGGCTGAGCAGGATGCCCAGGGTCATCGGGATCACGGCGGCATCTTCCAGATCGGCACCCATGCCGGTCCAGAACCGCACCGACATGTAGATCGCGCCCAGCAAGGCCCCGATCAGGGCCAGGGTGATGCCGATGGCAAAAATCTTGTCGCTGCGGCTATGCATGATGCCTCTCCTTGCCCATTTCCTGGGCAGTGGGGTGATATTACAGGCATCACGATGGCGCAGTGCAAGGCGGGATCAACCACCTGCGACGAAACAGCGCGCTCTACTCTAATCCGGCACACCGACACAGTTGCGATAGCTGACACCGGCCAGGATGGCCTCGGCAAAATCGCAATGGCTGAGATCGACGCCTTCAAATTCGGCGCCGGTGAGATCGGCGCGGCGCAGGATGGTGCCGTGCAATTGTGGATGGCGCCGCCGCCCGGTGGGCCGATTATCCGTGCCATAGATGTCAACGCCGAGGAATTGCGCGCCGCGCAGCCGCGCCCCGGTCAGGTCGGCGCCGGAAAGGTCCACGCCATTCAGGCCGGCATGATCAAACCGCGCGCCGCGCAGATCGGCACCGGCAAACACGGTGAACATCAATTGCGCATCATCGAAGATGGCGCCGGTCAGTTTGGCGCCGCTTAAATCGGCGGCGCGCAGGTCGCAGCTGCCAAAATTCTGTCCGGTCAGATCGGCGGCGCGGAATTGCGCCCGTTCGCCGCTGGCGCCCTGCGAGGCGATCCACTGGCTATGCGCCGCCAGCTTCACCGCCACATCGGCCGGCAGGTCGCTATCACGGCGGTAGATCGCGCCATCCAGTTTGGCATTGCCCAGCTTGGCGCGCGCCAGATCAACATTGCGCAGATTGGCGCCGCGCAGGTCGGCGCCCTCAAAATTGCAGCCATCCACCTTGGCGCCGAGCAGGTTGGCATCCTTGAGCCGGGCGCCGGCAAAATTGGCCTCGCTCAGATCGGCGCCGGAGAAATTGGTGGCATAAAGTTCGGCGGCGGCAAAATTGGCGCCCTTGGCCGAGGCGACGGCGAATTTAGCCTGATCAAGCTGGGCGCCCTTGAAATCGGCGCCATCCAGATTGGCATCGGTGAGATCGGTGGAAACCAGCCGGCTTTCGCTATGGCCATCGGCGCTGGTGCTCATGAACTGACCCGGCCGCATGTCGGCCTGGGCGAAGGAAGCCTTGCGCAATTTGGCGGCACCGAAATACACGCCGCGCAGATCGGCGCGGTCAAACACCGCCTCGGCCAGATCGGCGCGGCCAAAATCGGCGCCGAACAAATCCGCGCGGCGGAATTGCGCCTGCTGCAAATCGCTCTGGGCAAAGATGCAGCCCGGCAATACCGCATCCGAGAAATTGGCCCGGGCGAGATTAAGTCCGGACAGCCGCTGGCCGCGTAATTGCAGCCGTGCCCCATCGGGATGCCGGGCCAGGAAGGCGGCATGACGCGACAGGGTGACCTGCAAATCTCGCGAGGGATTGACCGGGGCGGCGCACATCGTGACGTTGTTATGCCATGGCGTTATGTCGCTGGCGAGCAGAGCCTGAATTTGCTAAGCAGTTTTTCATGCCGATAAAAAAAGCCGCCGCCAATCTGCAATCTGCTGTAAGTCAGCGCCCGCTCACTCTGGCAACCTGGAATATCAATTCCGTGCGCGCCCGGCTGGAACTGATGGACGGTTTCCTGCGTGAACATAACCCGGACATCCTGTGTTTGCAGGAAACCAAGGTGCGCGATGATGAATTTCCGCATGAGCTGTTTGCCCAGCATGGCTATGAATATCGCCTGATCCGCGGCCAGCCGGGCTATAACGGCGTGGCGATTTTTGCCCGCCTGCCGCTGGAACTGGCCGAGGCCAAGAGCCTGGCCGGGCGCGACGACAAGCGCCATATCGCCGCCCGGCTGCCGGACGGCACGGTGCTTCATAACTTCTATGTGCCGGCCGGCGGTGATATCCCGGATGTGGCCAAGAATGACAAATTCGCCCACAAGCTCGACGTGCTGGCCGAGATGACCGCCTGGTCGAAGGCCCTGAAGGGCCAGGGCCAGCGCCATGTGATGGTGGGCGACCTGAATATCGCGCCGCTGGAAAGTGACGTGTGGTCGCACAAGCAGCTGCTTGGCGTGGTGAGCCATACGCCGGTGGAAACCGAGGGCCTGCTGGCGCTACAGGCGGCACATGGCTGGGTCGATGCCGTGCGCCAGTTCACCCCGGCGCCGGCAAAACTGTATTCCTGGTGGAGCTACCGCTCGCCGGATTGGGAGAAGGCCGATAAGGGCCGCCGGCTCGACCATGTCTGGGTCAGCCCCGACCTGGCGCCGCGGCTCAAGGCCGCCAGTGTGGCCAAGGCATTACGCGGCCGCGAAAAAGCCTCCGACCACGCCCCGATCCTGGTGACACTCGACCTGGGCTGAGGGTTCAGGCGGCTCAGTTTATGAGCGCTGACTGCCTTAAGGCATTCAGCGCGATGTCCACAATGCGGTCTTCAAACAGGCGCAGCTTACGATCAGCTGCTTCCTTCCCTCCCGGCCAAAACAAGAGCTTTTCTCGGATTGCAGGAATCGTTGGCTCGGTTGCCATCTCCGCAACAAGCCAGTCTACCGTTGCGAGCAACTCCATGCCCAGTGGCGACTCAAAGCCATCAATGAGGGCGGAAGTCGCTTCGACGGCAGGTACATGGCTCTTGCCTTCGGTCTTCATGAAAAGCGCAACCACGTCCCGCTTGCCCTCATCAAACCGGATTGGCTCAAACGGGCCGGCATCCGACAATCTTTTTTCGCAATGCAGATAGCTGCCATCAAGCCCGTCAAGCATGTGCTTAAGTTTGTCGGAATACGGCCCGTACTTATTGGCAGCAAAATTGAATTCAAACTCTGGCAGCAACAACTTGCGATTAAAGCGCTCAAGAAAATAGCCGAGTTTTTGAACCTCAAGCAGAGAGCATTCGATACCCAGGATCGAATAGCGCCTTATCAGCTCGGCTATTGATGCCCGGGGGGCGGTTAACTTTTCCACACCAGTTCTCTTTGCAACATTCTGGTATTTTTGTGTCGGCTCATAAATGACAACTCGGATATTCTTCAAATCCTTGAGCTTATCAACGATCAGTTCCCGCACCTCGACCCAGTCAAGCCCACCATTGCCGGCACCGAGCGGCGGTAGAGCAATGGAACGAATGTCGTTGTGCGCAATAACAGCCTTAAGGTCTTCCAGTCCCCGTTCGACCCATTCCATCTTTGATGGGTAGCGCCAATGCGCCTTTGTCGGAAAATTGATGATCCATTTCGGTCCTAAAAAAGAGTCGCGGCGCGTAACGAACATTTTGCCGACCTGTAACTCTTTCGCTCGGCAGGCCAGCTCGTATTCCTTGAAATTCTCCGGGAAAGCCTCCTTGAACATCAAGGCCACGCCCTTGCCCATCACGCCAACAGTGTTGACGGTGTTAACAAGCGCCTCGGCATCGGATTCGAGCAGATTTCCTTTAGTGAATTCGATCATCATAGAAACCAGCTTTTTTGGGCGACGATTTCAACAGCTGTACCACGGGCATCAGCCAGCTGCTTAATCTGATCGCGGGTTTCAGCATCGTAGCAAACAATTCCGATGAGTGCGCTCACGGGAACATGCCCGTACACAAGTGCCTCAGCTTGGTATTTTTCGAACTTGTCCGCGTCGTCGCGCTTAAAATCCCGCGCCTGGAGCACGCTCCAGATGATCCTGTCCAGATCATTCAGATCGTTCGAAAATTGTGCAGTTTTCAAATAGGCATGCCGATCACTAAAGACAAACGGAACCTGCTGCATGGCCAGTTTCCGCAGTGAGGATACCAAAATCACGATATCCCTCAACGGTCTCTGCGGCACGCCATAGCCAGTTTTGATGTTGTATAGCATTGGTGTGTAAGGAGTGAAATAAAACGGGACATAGTCGCTTAAAGTGCCGCCTGGAAAACAAGGCACAATGCGTTGCGTACGTCTTTGAATCAGCTCTTGATTGCCTATCTCAGTATAGCCCATTTGCGCCATCACGGCGTTTCTACACTTACAACCCGACTTCAGCACCTCTCCGATATTGTCCTTGTGGACTATTCGGAAAATCAGTGCTTTTTCTGGATTGAGCAAATCCTTCGACATGACGGCGAAGCTAGCTGCTTCGCTGCCTAGCAGCAAGCAGGGTTTGATTACTATAAGGCACTTGCCTGGTGTGACGGCTCGACCGTATCTGGGTCACCCCCGGCCTGGCTGAGCCTTCAGGCGGCGTAGTTGAAGGCGATGGAGATGCGCTCGCGCGTGCCATTATGCGGCGTCACGGCATGGTTCAGCCAGGCCGGAAACAGCAGCAGCAGGCCGCTGCGCGGATAAACCGTCTCGCCCAGGCCGGCGCTGACGCAGCCCTTGATCGCCATTTTCACCAGCGGCGCATGCAGCAGCGGCATCGGCCCGCGCGGATCGTAAAACCGCAAGCCGCCGCCGCGTTCCGGCTGGCCGGCAATGCCGGCATCGTCAACATAGAAGCAGCCCGACCAGAAGGCGCCGGGATGGCAATGCAGGTCGTTGCTATCACCCGGGCGATTGATATTGGCCCAGGCATTGATGCGCCAGTTGAGCGGCAGGCGCTGCAAGCCGGTCTCGGTGCTGACCATGGTGTATTCCCGCACCAGGCGGTCAATATGGTCGAACAGCCGCCGCACCGGGGCGCCGCCCCAATCCAGCAGGCAATCATCGGATTGCCAGCCGCCCTGGTTGGAATGCTGGCGGCCACGATCTTGCGCTGCCCGCGCCAGCAGCATCTCGCGCAGCTCGGCCAGCAGGTTGGGCTCACCCGCCAGATCCTGCTGGATCAGCGGGGTGGCGAATAACAGGCGCAGGGGGTCGGGATGCGACGGATCGGGCGGCAGCGAGTTCATGGCGCAGCTTTTGCCTTGCCGGGCGCCCGACCGCAAGCCGGCTACCGCTGGTTGGGCATGAAATATTGTTAATGCCTGTATCGGCCGTCACCGGCAGCACGGCTTGCGGCTCAGCCGCGCCGCCTGTTAGGCTCGCGCCCACTGACACATGGCATTTCAGGGGGCGATGATGAACCGGGCAAAGAACAGATTTTTGGCGCTGGCTGCCGTGGCCCTGCTGGGCTTTGGCCTGGCCGGCTGCGTCACCAACAACAAGGAACCGGACTATAACGGCCCGCCGCAGCTTGCCGCGCCGCAGCCGATGGCGGCGCAGTTGCAGCCCGGCCTGGCCACCACCTATTTCAGCGGCACCTATGACGATATCGACAACATGCCACAGGGCGCCAGCGGCAAGGCCACCGGCCGGCCCGGTGCGCCGGTAACGGTGCTGAGCGCCACCTCGGCCAAGGGCAACATCTTTGGTGCGCCGACAGAAATCTTCTATGGTATCCGTTTCGACGGCTATATCCTGCTTGATCAGCCGGGCCGCTATGGTTTTGCCGCGCGCACCAATGACGGCAACCGTTCCTGGATCGGCAATGTGATGGTGTCGGACGATCCGACCACCCATCCCGAGCGCACCACGCCGACCAAATTCCTGGATATCACCCAGCCGGGCTGGTATCCGGTGCGCATCATGTATTTCCAGAAGCGCGATTCAGCCGGCTTCCATTATTACTGGCAGCCGCCGGGTGCTGCGGCGCCGGTGCTGGTGCCGGCCGACAGGATCAAGCATATCCCCGGGCAGTAACCGCGGGCCGGCTGCTTTTCGCGCCAGCAGCTTATCTGCTCGTCGAATGAGGAATCTTTGACTCGAAAAATACCACCATTGGTGTAATATCCCCCAATTATTCGCCCAAATATGGGCGGAATTGGGGGCGCCATGGATGCCGCGTTGCAGGACAGCATCACTCATCTGCTGCTGGAGCATGAAATCGGCGGCGATGCCGGGCTGCCCTATCGGCTCAGTTTTGCCGCCAAGGGCCAGAGCGGCGCGTCGTTTGGCGCCACCCAGGGCGATCTCAACACCAATGCCGCCTGCAAGCCGGTTTTCCGCCGCATTCTTGGCCAGCGTGGCGATGTCACCGGCTTCAGCCCGGCGCGGCAAGCTGCCGTATTCGCGGCCCTGATCGGCAAGCCCAATCCGCGTGATCCGTTCCAGGATGGCGGCGCCACGATCCGGGCCATCAATCTGGCGCTCGGCCATCCCCAGTCGAGGCCGCAGATCGATGCCATGGACCAGGCCCAGCTGGCCGAGGTCTGCGCCATGGTGGATGGCGCGACAGCGGCGGCGGCCGAGGCCGGGCATGCGCTGTCGCCGGCAGGCCAGGTGGCGCTGGCGTTGTATTGCAATCAGTTCGGCGCCCCCACTACTGTGAAAGCCTGGCTGCGCGGCGAGCCGGTGATGCTGGACGGCCAGCCGGTGCCGCCGGCGCCAGCCGGCCAGGTGGGGCTGGAAAGCCTGCTCGATTATATCGGCCGCACCAAATACTACCGGGCGAACCCGAAGAATTTTCAGCGTTTCTGTGCCATTACGCGCAGCTTTGCCGCAAATCTGCCGAAATCCCTGGCGATACCCGGGCCTGCCGGCCCCCCAGTCGGAGTCTGATGCCGGGAAGCATGGCAAAGCCGGGGGGGATGCGGTAGAAACAGCGCCAATCCTCAATGTCTTTGGCCCATCCGGCCTTTGCCGGAGCGCCTCCCGGGTAGTTATTCCATGGATCGTATTCGGTTGCGCGGCGGCAAGCCGCTTTTCGGCACCATCGTCATTGGCGGCGCCAAGAATGCGGCTTTGCCGCTGATGGCAGCCAGCCTGCTCACCACGGAAACCCTGTCGCTGTCCAATGTGCCGCATCTGGCCGATATCGCCACCATGGCGCATCTGCTGCAACAGCATGGTGTGGATGTGGCGATGGATGGCGGCCCGGGTTATGCAGACCGCGGTACCGCCGAGGGCCGCACCATTCATCTCACCGCCGGCCATATCGCCTCAACGCTGGCGCCCTATGATCTGGTGCGCAAGATGCGCGCCTCGGTGCTGGTGCTGGGGCCGCTGCTGGCGCGCTGCGGCGAGGCCGAAGTGAGCCTGCCCGGCGGCTGCGCCATCGGCACAAGGCCGGTGGACCTGCATATCGCCGCTTTGCGCGAGATGGGCGCCGAAATTGATATTGCCAATGGTTATATCAAGGCCCGCGCGCCCAAGGGGCTGAAGGGTGCCGTGGTGCGTTTCCCGATGGTATCGGTGGGCGCCACCGAGAATATCCTGATGGCGGCCTGCCTGGCCGAGGGTATCACGGTGCTGGAAAATGCCGCCCGCGAGCCGGAAATCGGCGATCTGGCGCGCTGCCTGGTGGCGATGGGCGCCGAGATTGACGGCATCGACACGGAACGCCTGGTGGTGAAGGGCCAGACCTCGCTGCACGGCGCCCGCCATGCCATCCTGCCGGATCGCATCGAAACCGGCACTTATGCTGCCGCCGTGGCGATCACCGGCGGCGAAGTGGAACTGGTTGGTGCGCGCCCTGATTTGACCGAGGCGGTGAATGACAAGCTGGTGGAAGCCGGCTGCCAGATCACGCCGACGGCGCGCGGCATGCTGGTGAAGCGTAATGGCAGCCGGCTGCGCGGCGTGGATTTCCTCACCCAGCCCTATCCCGGCTTCCCCACCGACATGCAGGCCCAGGTGATGTCGATCATGGCGGTGTCCGATGGCGCGGCGATGATCACCGAAACGATCTTTGAGAACCGCTTCATGCATGTGCCGGAACTGACCCGCATGGGCGCCAATATCGTGGTGCATGGCTCGTCGGCGCTGGTACGCGGCGTTGGCCAGCTGACCGGTGCGCCGGTGATGGCCACCGATCTGCGCGCCTCGGTGTCGCTGGTGCTGGCCGGCCTGGCGGCACAGGGCGAAACCGTGGTCAACCGGGTTTACCACCTGGATCGCGGCTATGAGCGGCTGGAAGACAAACTGGCTGCCTGCGGCGCCGATATCGAGCGGCTCAAGGGATGAAGGCCAAACTTGCGCCGCTGCGCCTGCGCGCCGAGGATGCCGAGGATATCACGGTATTATCGGCCTGTTTGCAGGATGCCACGCTGAGCCTGGCCGATATCGCCTGGCAGCCGCGCCAGCGCCGCTTTACCCTGCTGCTGCGGCGTTTCCGCTGGGAGGATGAAGCCCAGGAAACCCTGCGCGGCCTGCGCAAACTGGGCGCCAAGCCGCATTTCCGCAGCCAGGCCGGCTTGCATTTTGATGGCGTGCTGCGGGTGCAGCGGCTGAATCTGGATCAGGGCAACAGCGCCCAGATGCTGGAATTGCTGTCGGTGCTGGCCGAGCCGGCCCAGCCGGCAGCCGCCGCCGACGATCCGGCCGCCAGCCTGACGCTGATTTTCGCCGGGGGTGGCGCGATCCGCCTGGATGTGGAATGCATTGCCGCCGAATTGCAGGATATCGGCTTGCCCTACCCGGTGCGCCGGGTTCCGAAACACCGTACCGACGACGCAGCAGAGTCATGACCCCGCCAAACGATGCCATCCTCGTCATGGCCCTGCCCAAGGGCCGCATCCTCAAGGAAGTGCTGCCGCTGCTGAAGCGCGCCGGCATCATCCCGGAGGCCGAATTTCATGACGACAATTCGCGCAAGCTGCGTTTTGCCACCAACCATCCGGGGCTGGAACTGATCCGGGTGCGCAGCTTCGACGTCGCCACCTTTGTTGCCTTCGGCGCCGCCCAGCTTGGCGTTGCCGGCAATGATGTGCTGATGGAATTCGACTATCCGGAAATCTATGCGCCGCTGGATCTGGGCATTGGGCATTGCCGGCTCAGTGTGGCCGAGCCGGCGGAATTGAGCCAGGCCGACGATCCGCGGCGCTGGAGCCATGTGCGCGTGGCGACCAAATACCCGCATGTGACACATGATTATTTCGCCAAGCGTGGCGTGCAGGCGGAATGTATCAAGCTGAACGGCGCCATGGAACTGGCGCCCACGCTTGGCCTGTGCCGGCGCATTGTGGATCTGGTTTCCACCGGCGCGACCTTGCAGGCCAATGGTCTGGTCGAGGTTGAAGTGATTGCCCAGGTCACCTCGCGCCTGGTGGTGAACCGGGCGGCGCTGAAAACCCGCCCCATCGAAGTGGGCGGCTGGATCGAGCGTATCCGCGAGGTGGTCGATGCCGGTTGAACTGAATGTCCGCGATGCGGATTTTGCCGCGCGTTTTAATGCCTTGGTGATGGCCAAGCGCGATGCCGAAGCCGATGTCGGCGCCATTGCCGCCGGCATCATCGCCGATGTGCGCAAACGCGGCGATGCGGCTTTGCATGAGCTGAACGGCAAATTCGACAAGGTGGATTCCGCCCGGCTGGGCCTGCGCATCTCGGCCGCCGAGATTGATGCTGCCGCCGCGCAGGTGGCGCCGGATACCCTGGCGGCGCTGGAAACCGCTGCGGCGCGCATTCGTGCCTTCCATGCTCGCCAGATGCCGGCGGATGATTTTTTCACTGACGATCAGGGCGTCAAGCTCGGCCATCGCTGGACCGCGCTGGATGCCGTCGGCCTCTATGTGCCGGGCGGCAAGGCGGCCTATCCCTCCTCGGTGCTGATGAACGCTTTGCCGGCCGTGGTGGCCGGCGTGCGCCGCATCGTGGTCTGCGTCCCCACCCCGGGCGGTGAGCTTAACCCGCTGGTGATGGCGGCGCTCAAACTGTGCGGCATCACGGAAGCCTATCGCCTGGGCGGTGCCCAGGCCGTGGCGGCTTTGGCCTATGGCACGGAAAGCATTGCGCCGGTGGACAAGATCACCGGCCCGGGCAATGCCTATGTGGCGGCGGCCAAGCGCCAGGTCTTTGGCCAGGTCGGCATCGACAATCCGGCCGGTCCGTCGGAAATCCTGGTGGTGGCCGATAATGCCAACGATCCGGCCTGGATCGCCGCCGATCTGCTGAGCCAGGCCGAGCATGACGAAGTGGCGCAATCGGTGCTGATCACCGACGATGCCGATTTTGCCGCCCGGGTGCGCCAGGCGGTGGCCGATCAGCTGGCCCATATGCCGCGCGGCAATATCGCCGCCGCTTCCTGGGCCAATTTCGGCGCCATCATCACCGTGCCAAGCCTGGCCGAAGCCCCGGCGCTGATTGATCGCATCGCGCCCGAGCATCTGGAACTGGCCGTGGCGGCGCCGCATGATCTGGCCCGCGCCGTGCGCCATGCCGGCGCCATCTTCCTGGGTCGCCACACCCCGGAAGCCATCGGCGATTATGTTGCCGGGCCAAACCATGTGCTGCCCACTGCCGGCGCGGCGCGCTTCGCCTCGGGCCTCAATCTGCTCGATTTCATGAAGCGCACCACCTTGGTCGAATGCGATGCAGCCTCGCTGGCCCGTATCGGCCCGGCCGCGGCCAAACTGGCGGCGGCCGAGGGCTTGCATGCGCATGGCCTTTCCGTGACGATCAGATTGCCGTAATTGGCAGGCTGCCGCACCGGCAGGCTGCGCAGCCCCTTCGGTGAGCGATGACCCAGAAGCCCTTGCCCGCCAATCACCGCCTTGTCGATGTGCAGCTCGACGAGCGCAGTCTGGTGCGCCGCAGCCCCGATGTGGAGCATGAGCGCAAGGTGGCGATCTTTGATCTGCTGGAACAGAACCTGTTCTCGCCGATCGGCGCGCATGAACAGCAGGGGCCGTTTGCGCTATTCCTTGGCATCGAGGAAAACCGTCTGGTGTTTGATATCCGCGATGGCGACACCCAGCCGCTGGGCAAGATCATCCTGGCCCTATCGCCGTTCCGCCGCATCGTGAAGGATTATTTTGAGATCTGCGAAAGTTATTTCGCCGCGATCCGTACCGCCACGCCATCCAAGATCGAAACCATCGATATGGCGCGGCGCGGTGTGCATAACGAAGGTTCAACCCTGCTGATGGAGCGGCTCAAGGGCAAGATCGAAACCGATTTTGATACCGCCCGCCGGCTCTTCACCCTGATCTGCGTATTGCATATCCGGGGCTGAGGCAGTGGGCGCCCTGCCTGGCAGCGTGCTGTTCTGTTGCACCATGAACAGCATCCGCTCCCCGATGGCCGAAGCCATCCTGAAAAGCCTGTATCCGCGCCAGGTGTTTGTTGATTCGGTTGGCCTGCGCAAGGGCGAACGTGACCCGCTGGCCGCCGAGGTGCTGGACGAGATCGGCCTGGATATCACCAAGCACCGGCCAAAAAGTTTTGACGAACTGGAGGATTCATCCTTCGATCTGATCATCACCCTGTCGCCGGAAGCGCATCACCGGGCGCTGGAAATGACCCGCACCATGGCCTGCGACGTGGAATTCTGGAACACCTTCGATCCCTCGATGATCGAAGGCAGCCGGGAACAGAAGCTGCAAGCCTATCGTGATGTGCGCGATACGTTGCAGCGCCGCATCCGCGAACGCTTTCCGCGTTTCGGCACGCAAGGCGGCTGAAGCCAGGGGTGTGGAGAAAGCCACAGGCTTTCCATATTGCCGCCATCTTTGGCTAATATCCCTGCCGGGTAACGAAGGAGATCAATCATCATGCGCCTTGCCGCCATTCCGTTTGCCCTGCTGCTTGCCGCCGGCCCGCTTGTGGCCCAGGCCCAGCCGGCGCCAAATCACGCCATGCATGGCACCCATCATGGCTATGAAAACCGCGCCACCATTCTTTCATTAAGCGAAACCGCCGAGCGTGAGGTGACGCCCGATCTGCTACGCGCCCGCTTCGCCGCTGAGGCCAGCGCGGATACCGCCGCCAAGGCGCAAGCCCAGGTCAATGCCGCGCTGGAAAAGGCCGTGGCCAAGCTGAAGGCGGCCGGGCTGGCTGTTGCCACCGGCGGCTATAATACCTGGGAAGACCAGCCGCGCGGTAATGATGGCAAACCCACAGGTCCGGCCCGCTGGCGTGCCAATGCGCAGCTTACCGTCAGTTCCAAGGACAGCAGCAAACTGCTGGAAGCCGCCGGCAGCCTGCAACAGGATGGCCTGCTGATGCAGGGCCTGGGCTTTGAAGTGTCGCGTGAATTGCGCCGCAGCCTGGAAGACGAACTGACCAAGGAAGCCCTGGCGCGGCTGAAAACCCGTGCTGAACTGGCTGCCACGGCGCTCGGCCAGAGTTTTGATGGCTGGCAGCAGGTGCGGGTCGGCAGCGGCCCGATGCCGCAGCCGCGTATGATGCAGATGGCGATGTCGGCCAAGGCGATGGCCGCCCCGGTGGCCGAACCCGGCAGCCAGACCATTTCGCTCAGTGTTGATGGCGATGCGCGGCTGAAATAGGGCTTTCTTCTCGACCCATGCCAAAAGTCGTCGTGGTCGGCGCAGGCCGACCACCCACGAGTGCTTGGTTTTCAGCAAGTAAATGAAAACGTGGATGGTACGCCTTCGCGTACCATGACGATTTTATCCATGACCCAGCCATAAGAAAGATGGATAATCCTGGTCTGCAAGATCAGGAAAATCTATGGATAGCCGGCAGCTCAAGGTCTTTCTCATTCTCGCCGAGGAAGGCTCGGTCACCCGTGCCGCCGCGCGGCTCGGGCGCAGCCAGCCGGCGGTATCGGCGGCGCTCAAGGCGCTGGAAGATCAGCTTGGCCAGGCGCTGTTCCTGCGCCGCCAGGGCGGCCTGGTGCTCAGCCCGGCCGGGCGCGACCTGCTGCCGCATGCCGAGGCGGTGCTGCGCGCCGTGGCGGCGGCCAGCCTGGCTGTGCAGCCCGATGCTGCGGCAAAGCCGGTGCTGCGGCTTGGCCTGCTGCCCAGCCTGAATGCGGCCTGGCTGCCGCCCTTCCTGGCCCGATTGCGCCGCGACCTACCCGGGCTGGCGCTGTTATGCCGCGAGGAAAGCCCCGAACGCCTGGCCCGGCTGCTGGCCCAGGGCCGGCTGGAGGCGGCGTTGAGTGTGGTCGGCCCGGCCGAAATTGCCGCCGTGCCACCGGGCGCCCGGGTTTTGGCGCTAACGCCCGAGCCTTACATGGCGCTGGTGGGGCGCGAGCATGGTTTTGCCGGGCGCCGCCGGCTGGCGCTGGCCGATCTGCGTGGCCAGGACTTTGTGCTGCGCCGGCAGTGTGAACTGGCCGCCATGGCCGGGCGCAAGCTGGCGGCGGCCGGGCTGGCGGTGCGTGTGGTGGCGCAGGTGCAGCGCGATGAGGTGGCACTCGCTTTGGTTGCGGGCGGATTGGGCCTCACCCTGGCGCCACAGCTGCTTGCCGCACAGCATCCGGGTTTGCTGGCTTTGCCGATACAGGGCCTGGATTTGCACCGCCAATTGGGGCTGATCACCGCGCCGGATGCCGACCCGGCGCTGGCGGCAAAGCTGGCCGCAGCCATGGCGGCATTTTTTTCGCTATAAATATCTGGGTTGTGTGCCAGGATCGCCTATAATCTGGGCCAAGCCAGAGCGAATCAAAACAGGGGCCGCCGTGACCACAGCGCCGCTTCCGCCCAACGAGGCCGCCCGCCTGGCCGCCCTGCATGATTATGGCGTGCTCGACACGCCCGAGGATGCCCGCTTCGACCGCATTGCCGCTTTGGCTGCCCGTATGCTGGACATGCCGATTGCCCTGGTCAGCCTGGTGGATGCCGAGCGGCAATGGTTCAAGGCACATTACGGCATGGCGGCGCGTGAAACGCCGCGTGATGCGTCCTTCTGCTCGCATGCCATCGCCGATGGCGCCTTCCTGGAAGTGCCGGATGCCACGGCGGATAACCGCTTTGCCGATAATCCGCTGGTGCTGGGCGATCCGCAAATCCGGTTTTACGCCGGTGCGCCGCTGCTCGATCCGCAAGGTTATGCGCTTGGCACGCTCTGCGTCATCGACCGCCAGCCGCGGGTTTTGAGCGACACCGAACGCGCCGTGCTGCAAGACTTGGCGGCTTTGGCGCTGGATGCGCTGTTGCTCGACCGCGCCCGCCACGAGGCCGAGCAGGCGCGCCGCGAAGCCGAATATGCCAATCGCGCCAAGACCAATTTCCTCGCCTTCATGAGCCATGAATTGCGCACACCGCTGAATGCCGTGATCGGCTTTGGCGAATTGCTCAGTGCCGAAAGTTTTGGCCCGCTCGGTTCGGCACGCTACAAACATTATGCCAGCATGATCGTGGAAGGCGGCCAGCATCTGCTGGAAGTGATCAATGCCATCCTTGATATGAGCCGCATTGAGGCCGGCCGTTTCACCATCGAGCGCCAGCCTTTGTCGTTGGCCGAGGAAGTGGCCGCCGTGCTGGCGCTGGTGCGGGTGCAGGCCGATAGCGCCGGCGTGGCGCTGGAGATGGCGCCAGACCTGGCGGGATTGGGCGAAGTGCAGGCTGATCGTGCCGCCTTGCGCCAGGTATTGCTTAATCTGGTCGGCAATGCGCTGAAATTCACCCCGTCGGGCGGCAAGGTGCAGGTCAGCGGTGTTAATGATGCCGGCATGATCCGGCTTTGTATTGCCGATAGCGGCGCCGGCATCGCGCCCGAGGATCTGCGCCGGCTCGGCGAGCCGTTTTACCAGAGCGGCCCGGTGCTGTTGCGCCGCGCCGAGGGCAGCGGCCTGGGCCTGGCGATTTCCAAGCGCCTGATAGCATTGCATGGCGGCAAGCTGGAGATCGAAAGCACACTCGGCGAAGGCACCAAAGTCAGCATCAGCCTACCACAGGGCTGAGCCATCTTGCCGGCACGGCTTGATTTTCCGGGGCTTTGGACGCATGTTCTGGCCCGTTCGCGCTGCGCCGGCCTTGTTTGCCGGCACCCGTCCCTGGGTGCGCAACGGATTTCGGATCGAAAAGAGGGCTGATGGCCAAGGAAGAATTGCTGGAATTCCCCGGCGTTGTGTTGGAATTGCTGCCCAACGCGATGTTTCGGGTGAAGCTTGAGAATGACCACGAATTGCTCGCCCAGGTGTCGGGCAAGATGCGCAAGAACCGCATCCGTGTGCTGGCTGGCGACAAGGTTATGGTGGAAATGACCCCCTACGACCTGTCCAAGGGCCGCATCACCTTCCGCTTCAAGTAAAGTCTGATGCCGCCGCTGCTGCTGGCCTCGGCTTCGCCCAGGCGGCTGGCGCTGCTGCGGCAGATCGGCGTGGTGCCGGCCCTGGTTTTGCCGGCCGAGCTTGATGAAACCCCGCTGGCGGGGGAAATCCCGCGTCTGCTGGCGCGCCGCCTGGCCGCTGCCAAGGCCCAGGCCGTGGCGGCAACACATCCCGATCATCTGGTACTGGCCGCCGATACCGTGGTCGGGCTTGGCCGCCGTATCCTGCCCAAAGCCGAAACCGCCGCCGAGGTGGCCGCCTGCCTGGAATTGCTCTCCGGCCGCCGCCATCGCGTGCTGACCGGTTTGTGCCTGATCCATCGCGCCAGTGGCCGCCAGGCTTTGCGCGTGGTGCAGACCGCGGTGCAGTTCAAGCGCCTGTCGGCGGCCGAGATAACCGGCTATGTCGCGACCGGCGAAGGCATCGGCAAGGCCGGTGGCTATGCCATCCAGGGCCGCGCTGACCAGTTTGTCAGTCAGTTGCAGGGCAGTTATTCCAACGTGGTCGGCCTGCCATTGCAGGATACTGCCGGGCTGCTTGCCGGTTTCGGCTATTCCTTGTGGGCGCAGCCGGTTATATAGGATCGGCATGGCGAATGAATTGCTGATCGACGTTGGCCTGACCGAAACCCGCGTGGCGCTGGTCGAGGAAGACCGGCTGGTGCATCTCGACCTGGAACGGCCCGACCGCGATTCCGCGCTCGGGGCAATTTTCCTTGGCCGGGTGCGGCTGATCGAGCCGGGCTTGCAGGCCGCCTATATCGATATCGGCCTGGCGCGTGACGGTTTCCTCAATGCCACCGATCTGGCACCGGATCATGACGGCGAGCCGGCGCGGCCGATTGAGCAGCGCCTGGCCGAGGGCGATGCCCTGCTGGTGCAGGTGATCCGCGATCCGGTCGGCGAGAAGGGCGTCAAGCTCACCGCGCGGCCCAGCCTGCCCGGGCGTTTCCTGTCGCTGACCCCGTTTGACGACCGGGTGCGGGTGTCGCGCCGCATCATCGAGGATGCCGAGCGTATGCGGCTGGCCGCCGTGATGCAGAGTCTGCTGGCTTTGGGTGACAAGACCCCGGTGCAGATCAGCACCCGCATGCAGCGCCGCATGGGCGAGCGCCGGGTTGGCCAGGCGCCGCTATCGATGCTGGCTTCCGGCCTGGCCGAACGGCGCCAGGATGACAAGCGCAAGCCGATGGGCTGCCTGGTGGATAGCGCCGCCGAAAAGGCCGAGCAGGAGGCGCTGGCGGCCGATTTGCAGCGGCTGCGGGCGCGCTGGATCGCCATTGAGGAGCGCCGCAGCAAGGCGCAGGCTCAGGGTCAGGCCCCGGCGGAATTATGGCGTGAGATGGGCCCGGTGGGCCGCGCCCTGCGCAACCATGTCGGCGCCAAGCTGGATACCATCCGGGTGAATGACGCACGCGGTTTTGCCGAGGCGCGGGCCTGGCTGTTTGAACATGCGCCGGAACTGGTCGGCAAGCTGGAGCGGTATGACGATCCCGGCGCCTTGTTTGAATTGTTTGAGATCGAAAGCGATATCGACAGCGCCTTGTCGCGCCGGGTGGCGCTGCCATCCGGCGGCGCGCTGCTGTTTGGCGAGACCGATGCGCTGACCGCGATAGACGTGGATATGGCCAAGGCGGCGCGGCGCGGCACTGATTTTGACGAACTGGCCTTGCGCATCAATCTGGAAGCGGCCGAGGAAATTGCCCGCCAGCTAAGGCTGCGCGGCATCGGCGGCATCGTGGTGATCGATTTCCTGCATATGGCCTCGTCGGCCTTCCGCGCCCAGGCGGTGAATGCGCTGCGCCGCGCCCTGGCGCGCGATCCGGCCCCGGTAAAGGTGCTGGGCATGTCGGCGCTTGGCCTGGTGGAGATGACGCGCAAGCGCATCGGCGAGCCGCTTTCAGCCCGCCTGTTTGAAGCCTGCCCGACCTGCGATGGCGATGGCCGCATCCCGTCGTTGCCGGCAGTGCAGGCCGAACTGATCCGCCGCGCCGTGCAGGAAGCCGCCGCCAGCCCGCGCGGCAGCCGGTTTGAGATCCGCTGCGCCCCCGATGTGGCGGCGCTGTTTGACAGCGCATTGCTTGGGCAGTTGCAGCACCGCATCGGCGCCCAGATTGCGGTGCGGCCGGAAACCGGCCGCCGGCGCGAAGTGTTTGATATCGACCGGGTGGCCTGAAATGCCGAATGCGCCGAGATGACTGAGCGACGCTGCCCGATCTGTGCCAAGGCAATCACCGCCGAAGCCCCGGCGCAATCAGCGCCCTTTTGCTCGCCGCGCTGCAAGGATGTGGATTTACACCGCTGGTTGTCCGGTGCTTACGCGATTCCGGCGGTGGAGCAGGATGATCCCGATGCGGAAGACTTCGCGCGCGACCCTACATTGCATTAAGTGTTTGAAAACCTTACCGCTAGACTGTTGCTTTTTTGCACCAGAGGCGGCAAAAAGGATACAGATGAGGGGTGAAATCCGCCAGCACCGATCACAGGTGTGGCGAATGGTCTTGCCTCGCCCCGCCGAATGCCGGATAACTCCAGGCTAGAGAGCAGTAAGAGGTCGTAAGACACATGCGCGCAGCCCCAACTTTGGACCGGATGAAGAAGTTCGTCCTGGTCAGCGTTTGTTCAATCGGCCTGCTCGCGGGCTGCGCTTCCGGATCGACGGAAGGCCCGGCCACATCTGCCGCGCCGGTTGATACCGTCAACGACCCGCTGGAGCCGATCAACCGCGCCGTACTGGAATTCAACAAGGTTGTTGATCATTTCCTGCTCAAGCCGGCTTTGCTGACCTATCAGCTGGTGCCGCCGCCGATCCGCGATGGTGTGCATAATGCGCTGCTGAATCTGAAAGCGCCGGTGATTTTCGCCAATGATCTGCTCCAGGGCGAAACCGGCCGCGCCGGCAATACGGCGGCGCGCTTTGCGATCAATTCCACGGTTGGCCTGCTCGGCATCTGGGACCCGGCCGATATCTGGTTCGGCATTCCCGGCCATACCGAGGATTTTGGCCAGACCATGGCGACCTGGGGTGCCGGCGAAGGCCCGTTCCTGATGTTGCCGCTGCTCGGCCCGTCCAATCCGCGTGACCTGCTCGGCCTAGCGGTGGATTCCGCCGCCGATCCGTTCAACTGGTATGCCCGCAATATCGATGAAGACACCTTCATCTATGTGCGCCAGGGCCTTACCGTGCTGGATACGCGCGACGAGGTGGGTGGTTCGCTGGATGCGCTGGAGCGCACCTCGCTCGATTTTTATGCCAGCCTGCGCACCATCTACCGCCAGCGCCGCGCCGACGAAATCAAGAACCGCCCGACCTCGCAGAAGCCGACCGCGCCCAGCGTCAGCATGGCTGCCAAGCCGGATGATGCGGTGGAAACCAAGCCGGCCCAGGCCAAGTAGGCGGGTCCAAGCTGCCGACGGCCTTAACGATAGAACAAGGCGTCCACTGTGGTGGGCGCCTTTTTTCTGGCCTGGAATTTTTTTGCCATGATGCGAGGCGGGCATGAGCGAAGCCAGCCTGCGGCTCGACAAATGGCTGCATTTTGCCCGCTTCTGCAAGAGCCGCGCCCTGGCGCAGCAGATGATCCAGAAAAGCCGCATCCGCATCAATGGCCGCGTGGTGGATAAGCCGCATGCCCTGGTGCGGGTGGGTGATGTGCTGACCTTGCCGCTGCGCAGCGGGGTGCGGGTGCTGCGGCTGCTCAGCCTGCCCGAGCGGCGCGGCCCGGCGCCCGAGGCCCAGGCCGGGTATGCCGAGATCTTGCCTGGCGGCCCTGCCGCGCCAGATGGGGGGTAGGCCCAGATGGGGAGTAAGGTTGGGCCTTGGCGGGATTGACCGCCCCGAACCGCTATGCTACCGGATGCCGCCCCCCGACGAGGATTAAGCCGCATGACCTATGTCGTCACCGAGAATTGCATCAAGTGCAAGTATATGGATTGCGTCGAAGTCTGCCCCGTCGACTGCTTTTATGTCGGCGAGAACATGCTGGTGATCAATCCCGACGAATGTATTGATTGCGGCGTTTGCGAACCGGAATGCCCGGCCGAAGCGATCCTGCCGGATTCCGACGGCAAGGCGGTGGAATGGCTGGAACTGAACCGCGACTATTCCGCCAAATGGCCCAATATCACCAGGAAGGGCGAAGCGCCGGCCGATGCCGATGACTGGAAGGGCAAGCCGGGCAAACTGGCCCTGCTCGATCCCAATCCGGGCAAAGGCTAGCATCAAGATAGTTACCCACTCATCAACACCACCAGAAATAGGCATTTACCGACAAAGCGGCCGTGATGGGTTCTGTCCATCGTCGCGCTGCTGTGGTATAATTGTAACCGGATAACAACGCTTTTCAGGGATTCTGCTGGAAAGTGCCGGGTTTCATTCTCCCGCTTACCCGTTTCCGGTGTTTGGGCGGCCGCCCGGTTTGGCAGCCTCCTGGGGCCGTTCGGGCAGCCAATCTGGCAACAGACTGGTCCGAACCGGGATGGCCGATCCGAGAATGAGGGGCTGGTTGTTGATGCGAGGTGGAGCTTGAAGAAAGCCAAGGACAAGAAGGCGGCAACGGCTGCGGCAGCCAAGAAGCCGGCCAAAAAAACTGCCTCGGTGAAGCCGGTGGCCAAAAAACCCGCCGCTGCTGCCAAGAAACCGGTTTCAAAGCCGTCGGCGGCGCCAGCCAAGCCACCCGTCGCCAAGGCATCAGCAGCCAAGCCAGGCACCGATAAATCGGCTTCTGCCAAATCGGCTGCTGCCAAGCCTGCCGCCAAGGCGCCGGCATCAGCCAAACCCGCGCCCGCCAAAGCCCCGGCCGCCAAGCCGGCCGCCAAGGCGCCGGCCATTGTGACAACAAAGCCGGCCACACCGCCGCCCGCCGCGAAAAAGCCGGCCGAGGCGAAAGCGGCCGGCGCCAAGCCCGAGAATACAAAACCCGAAGCCGTTAAGCCGGAAGCCAAAACCGAGAGCAAAGCTGCTGCCGCCAAGGCGCCGGTGCGCCCGCTCGCGGTTTCCGCCGCGCCAACACGGCCCTTGCCGCAGCCGATCAAGCCGGTGGATCACCGGCCTGCGGCGCAGAGCAAGATCGTTCAACCCAAAACTGTTCTAGCGAAGGTAAAAGTGGATT
The DNA here is from genome assembly GCA_002482765.1 of Alphaproteobacteria bacterium UBA7691. Lineage (GTDB taxonomy): Bacteria > Pseudomonadota > Alphaproteobacteria > Ferrovibrionales > Ferrovibrionaceae > Ferrovibrio. The sequence continues at coordinate 5,151 of DLGP01000172.1, read as the reverse complement.
TTAGTGCCGGAGACCATGTTGTTTACCCCACCCATGGTGTGGGTAAGGTGTTGCGCATTGAGCGCCAGTCGATTGCCGGCTTTGAGCTGGATTTGATGGTGGTGGAATTTGAACGCGACAAAATGACGGTGCGCATCCCGCTCACCAAGGTGCAGTCAGTGGGTATCCGCAAACTCAGCACACCGCTGAAAATGCGCACCGCGCTGGATACCTTGAAGGGCCGCGCCCGGATCAAACGGGCGATGTGGAGCCGCCGCGCCCAGGAANNGACTGCTTCTATGAAGGCGAGAACATGCTCGTCATTCATCCCGACGAGTGCATCGACTGCGGCGTTTGCGAGCCTGAATGCCCGGCCGAGGCGATCAAGCCCGATACCGAGGGCGGGCTCGACAGCTGGCTTGAAGTGAATGCCAAATATGCGGCCGCCTGGCCCAATATTACCGAGAAGCGGGATGCGCCCGCCGACGCCAAGGACTTCGATGGCGAGACCGGCAAGTTCGAGAAATATTTCTCGCCCGAGCCTGGCCAGGGCGACTGAGCCACTGGCCCGTGACAGAGCTGTGACGGCGTAAATCCGGGCGACTCCGCGTCTCCCGGCGATTTGATTCGCGGTTTTTGATTTCGCCGAAAAATTGTGCTATGGTGCCTGCACCAATGCAGGATAGCCATCAAGCAGCGCGTGCCGCAAGGCACCCTTTTTTTTGACCCCACCGCACATTCGCGCATCCAGCCGGTCGGCAAACCGACGGGATGCGGGGGGTTATCCTGCGCTGAGAAGTAACAAAAGGGCGGCCCGCGCCAAGGGCACGTCCGGCGGCGGCGTTGATAGGAGTTTGATTATGGTTACCAAAAAGACCACGCAGCGTCTTGGCTTCAAGACGGGCGAGTACATCGTCTACCCGGCGCATGGCGTTGGTCAGATCGTCTCCATCGAGGAGCAGGAAGTCGCCGGCATGATCCTCGAACTGTTCGTCATCTCCTTCGAACAGGACAAGCTGACCCTGCGTGTTCCCGTCGCCAAGATCAAGTCCGTTGGCATGCGCAAGCTGGCCGAAGAAGACATGGTGCAAAAGGCCCTCGACACCGTCACCGGTCGCGCCCGCGTCAAGCGCACCATGTGGAGCCGCCGCGCCCAGGAATACGAGGCCAAGATCAATTCCGGCGACCCGGTGCAGATTGCCGAGGTGGTGCGCGACCTGCATCGCAATGCCGGCCAGCCCGATCAGAGCTATTCCGAGCGCCAGATTTACGAAAGCGCGCTTGACCGTCTGGTGCGGGAACTGGCTGCGGTGGAGCGGATCGACGAGGATTCGGCAGCCAAGAAGCTGGACAAGTACCTCAAGGCGGCGTGACCGCGCCGTGAGCGACGCGCCCCGCATGGCCGGTGCGAGCGGGTTTCCTGCGCGCTCGCCGGGTGGGCCGGCGATGCTGGCCGGGCAGGGCATCATGCCGGGCGCCATACCGGGCGCCGAGGCCTTTGCCGTGCTGCGTGGCGCGCGCCGGGTATGGGCGATTGCGGCGATCCGTGCCGATATCGACCGGCTGCGCGAGGCGCATCAGGAACTGGCCGTCCGGCTGGTGCCGGGTGATCGCCTGGTCTATCTCGGCAACATGATCGGCTATGGCGAAGCCGCGCTTGCCACGCTCGACGAATTGGTGATTTTCCGGCGTGATTTTCTCTGCCTGCCCGGCGCCATGCCGGAGGATATCGCCTATCTCAAGGGCGCGCAGGAAGAGATGTGGCGCAAGCTTCTGCAAATCCAGTTTGCCGCCGGCCCGGCCGGGGTGTTTGACTGGATGCGGCGCCACGGCCTGGATGCCACCTTGCGCGCCTATGGCGAAGACCCCGACAAGCTGCCCGGCCTGCTGCGTGAAGGCGCCAGCCGGATCAGCCGCTGGACCAATGGCTTGCGCGCCACGATCCGCCAGCATCCCGGGCATGACGAACTATTTGCCGCCCAGCGCCGCGCCGCTTTCACCCAGGGCGGCGAATTGCTGTTTGTGCATGCCGGTATCGATCCGGCGCAGCCTTTGCCGGCCCAGGGCGACCATCTGTGGTGGGGTTCGCCGGCCTTCCGCGCCCTGGCCGCGCCCTATGCCGGCTTCCGCCGCGTGGTGGCCGGCGCCAACCCGCAGGGTGAAGGGCCGCATCTGGGCGCCTTCACCGCCTGCCTGGATGGCGGCGCCGGTTTTGGCGGCCCGCTGAATGTGGCCTGTTTCACTTTAGACGGTACTGTTGCGGAAAGTTTTGCGGTATAACCACACGCAATGAGCGAGGTGGGAGCGCAGCAGCAGGGGCAGAACCAAGTCCGCGAGGATTTGGCGGCAGATTTTATGGCCGGCCGGCATGCCGCGCTGAATGCCTATCTGGCGCAGCATGGCGCCCGCTTGGCCGCGTTGCATTGGCAGCCCGAGCCGGCCCAGATTGCCGATAATCCGCTGCGTTTTCTGCTGCAATACTGGCAGAGCCTGAAGCCGGCCGATGGCATCCCGCCGGTCAGCGCGATCTCGCCGCTGGAGATGCGACCGGCCTTGGGCTACATCCTGCTGATCGATGTGCTGGAGCAAGGCTGGGATGGTCGTTTCCGGCTTTACGGCACCAAGGTGGCCGAGATGTATGGCTGCGACATGACCGGCCGGCTGCTCAGCGAGATTGATAACGGCAATTACATCTCGCTGTTTTTCCGGGCATTATATCGCGCCGCCTGGCTCAGCCGGCGCCCGGTCTACAGCCATCACGAGCCGCCGCCGCGGGTTTCGGTGCGTGACTGGCGCCGCCTGGTGCTGCCGCTGGGCAATGCCGAGGGCGAGGTCTGCCGTTTCCTGGTGGGCAATGTGCCGGGCGACTGGCGCCCGCCCGCCAGCAATCCGCAAGGTTGATCGGCAAGCCGCAAGGCAGTCCGCCCTGTGCTGGGCTATTCGGACGGCTCCAAGGGCGGGGTTCCGCCCTATGATCCAGTGGTGATGCTCAAAGGGCTGGTGCTGGCAGCCCAGCACAATATCAGTGATGCGCGCATGGAATATCTGATCCGGGACCGCCTGAGCTGGCCGCGCTTGCTCGGCTTTGATCTGGACGCGGCTGGCAGTTGATGGCAAGCCCCAAGCCGCAGCCCGATATTGCCACCCCCAGCTTCGGCTCCAAGAGCAGTATCGTGATCTGCCGCCGCTTCGGCTTCATCCGCAAGGGCAAGACCAGCGATGGCGCACGCTTTGATGGCCGGATGTTGCGCGACGTGGTGACGAAGGACAATACCGCCTCGGATGTCTGGGCCGATACGGCTTATCGCAGCCAGGCCAACGAGACATGGCTCAAGGCGCAAGGGCGGGTCAGCCGCATCCATCGCAGGAAGCCCAAGGGCAAGCCGATGCCGGCTCATGTCCGCCGCAGCAATGCCGCCAAGTCGAAGATACGCGCCCGGGTCGAGCATGTCTTCGCCTACCAGAAGGCTGTGATGGGCCTGTTCATCCGCAGCATCGGCATCAAGCGTGCCGATGCGAAGATCACGCTGGCCAACCTGGCCTACAACATGCATAGCCTGATCTTCCACGAGCGGCGACAGGCCAGGGCATAGCTGCGCCCAAAATCACCGGAAACCGAGGGAAAACGGCAATAAGCACGCCGCGATGGCCTGCATCCATGCCACCAAAGGCCCCGCTTGGAGAAAAGCGCTCAGTTCAACGGGTTGATGGAGGTGCTCAACTCAGCTTTCGATGGTCGCAG
>DLGP01000172.1:0-1224 GCA_002482765.1 Alphaproteobacteria bacterium UBA7691 | reverse complement strand
TGCTTGAACGCGCATTGGTTTTTAACGCTTGACGACGCCCGGATGAAAATGGAGGAATGGCGCAAGTACTACACTGAAGGAAGACCACATAGCGCAATCGGGCAAAAGGCCCCGATCAGCGTGCAGAATCCCGGTGGCACAGCCAGCCCGCCATCGTGATCACAAGCCGGAAACTCTAAACCCCGGCGATCCAAGATTGGGACTCAGAGCAAATCATCTTTGAACGAAAAGGCAAATTGCCCCTTCAAACTCATCACCGCATTCCATTTCGTCATATGTCCTAAAACATCTAAATAATCCTATGAGCTCTTCCGATTTAGTGGGCAGTGCAATTGGCACTCGATACTCCTCTAATGCATGTATAAACATATTGTTTGGTAATGTAATATAGAGAGACGGTGGTTCTTTCACGCGCGCCAAACGCCCTAACAATGAGGAATCCCATAACGTAAGCTGGCTGAATTTACCTAACGGTATAAAAACAAAGGGGACATAGTTGTCCGATAGGCCATACTTCTCGAGAGAAACCCCAGCTTTATGAAAAATGTCACATGCTAACTCTAACACCCCCCCTACAACGCCCGGCAATACGACGCCCAATTCATTAAAATGGGCAGCTGCAAAACTATCCCTATTTGGCTTATTGGAAAAGGCGCAAACCCAAGAATCAATGGAGTCGCTTAGCTGAGTATTCATTCGGGCACTTTCCATCCATTGTTAAACAACCATGTTTTTTGCTCGTTTGTTAACGAGCGCGCGCCATGTTTCCATGTACCATCCATATTCAAGGCGGATCCATCATCAAAATGCACATGGGGTTGCTCTTGAAAGATTCGGCCCTTGTCGATTCGCTCAACACCTCTTGGCGCATCGCCTCTTTCTATTTGTTTATTCATCTGATTGAAAGAGGGTCTACCACCGCCACCGCCACCGCCACCGATTTCAGGAAAGTCTCCGAAATTTTTCTTATTTTCGTGCGGAAGCAGCTTCCGTTTTGCAGCGTATAGAGCTCCAGGGATTAGTTCATCAACTGCAGCATCAGGCACATCAGACTGAACCATCCCTGTTGTTGTTAAGCCAGACGTCGCACCATTTTCTGCCGGCATATTGTCATTTGCAGCAGATGTTTCGCGTTCCGCGATCCCCGCAAAGAGTGCCTGGAATGCACCGGTTATTGCGCCGTTTTCGAACTTGCCGCCACCGATGACGGAGGCGACGCCGCCG
>DLGP01000136.1 GCA_002482765.1 Alphaproteobacteria bacterium UBA7691 | reverse complement strand
TTCGTCGAGCTCAACCGCCGCTATGGTACTGTGCTGCAGATGGGCGGCTCAGATCAGTGGGGCAACATCATCAATGGCGTTGAGCTGGGCCGCCGCGCCGCCGATCTGGAATTGTTTGGCCTCACCTGCCCGCTGCTCACCACCGCCTCGGGCGCCAAGATGGGCAAAACCGCCAGCGGCGCGGTGTGGCTCAACGAAGACATGCTGTCGCCCTATGATTACTGGCAATACTGGCGCAATGCCGAGGATGCCGATGTGGGCCGCCTGCTGCGGCTGATGACGGATCTGTCGCTGGATGAAGTGCAGCGGCTGGAACGGCTGCGCGGCGCCGAATTGAACGACGCCAAGAAGGTGCTGGCTACCGAGGTGACGGCTTTATGCCATGGCCGCGAAGCCGCCGAAGCCGCTGCCGAAACCGCCCGCAAGGCCTTTGAACAGGGCGAATTCGGCGGCGAATTGCCGGTCATCAGCGTGGCGCGCGACCGCCTCGCCGCCGGCATCGAAGCTTTCCAGCTGGTGGTAGAGGCCGGCTTTGCCAAAACCGGCGGCGAAGCCCGGCGCCATATCCGCGGCAACGCGATCCGGCTCAACGAGCAGCCGGTGGCGGTGGAAACCCAGACCATCGGCCTGGCCGATCTGGGCGACGATGGCCAGTTGCGCCTCAGCTTCGGCAAGAAGCGCCATGTGCTGGTCCAGGTCGGCTGAAGCCGGCCTGGACAAGGTTGCGGCAGACGCTCCATAATTAAAGCTACACTTTGATTATGGAGCGTCCAGCATGGACCCGCTCAGCCAGATCATTACCCTGCTACGCCCCCATGCCGCGATATCCAAGCCGATCACCGGGCGTGGTCGCTGGGGTGTACGCTATGCTGCCTATAATGCTCCCGGCTTCACAATCATCCTGAAGGGTACGTGCTGGATTTCCCTTCTCGGTCAGGCAGCCGTGAAACTGGAACAGGGCGATTTCCTGCTTTTGCCGTCAACGCCGGCTTTCACCCTGAGCAGCCACCCAGGCATCCCATGTGAACCTCGCACACCAACGGACATGGCTGTTCGGCATGGCGATCAGGAGGGCGAGGCGGATTTTGCATCGCTCGGCGGCAGCTTCCGTATCGAACCGGTGAATGCCCCGCTGCTCATTTCACTGTTGCCACGCATCATCCACATTCCAGCCGCAGCAGGCCGCAGCTGCCGGCTCAGCCGGGTGATCGCGCTGATCATGGAGGAATGCGCCAGCGAGGCACCCGGCAAGGAGTTGGTGCTGCAACGCCTGCTCGAAGTGCTGCTTGTCGAAACCGTCCGTTGGGATGGCATCGCCGCCGAAGGCGTGCCGACCGGGCTGCTGCGCGCCTTGCATGATCCAGCCCTTGGCCGCGCGCTGCGCGCCTTGCATGCGGATGTGCGGGCCGGGTGGACCGTCGCCGGCCTGGCACGCCTTGCCGGCCTGTCGCGCTCGGCATTCGCAGCACGCTTCAGCGAAATCCTTGGCTGTGGCCCGATAGACTATCTAGCCCGCTGGCGCATGGCCCTGGCGAAAGACGCCTTGGTGCGCGGCGAAAAGACCCTTGACCACATCGCCGATGAGATCGGCTACGAATCTGCAAGCGCCTTCAGCACCGCGTTCCGCAAGCGGCTTGGCTGCCCGCCCGGCAGTTTCGCCCGGCATGGCGGGATCGCCACAACCGCCGAAGCGGAATGATCGATGGCAGGGCTGAAACCGAATAGCCCGGATAAGACCACCAAAGCCGCACTTTGGACGATTGGAAATAAAATATGGACTTTTGATTATTTATCATACAAGTCATCGCGCCTATCCATTGGCCATCACAGGCAGATGGAGACAACAATGCAAACGATCCTTATTACCGGCACATCCTCAGGCTATGGCCTTGAGATCGCCCGGCACTTCCTGTCCAGCGGCTGGAATGTAGTCGCCACCATGCGCAAGCCGGACAGCAGTTTGCTGCCGCAATCAGACAAGCTGCGGATCCTGCCGCTCGACGTGACCAGTGAGGAGAGCATCTCGGCCGCCATCGCGACAGCCGGCCCGATAGACGTGCTGGTAAACAATGCGGGTATCGGCGTCGTCGGCGCATTCGAAGCCACTCCGTTATCCTATATTCGCAAGGTATTCGACACCAACACCTTCGGAACAATGGCCATGTGCCAGGCGATCATCCCGCAGATGCGTGAGCGGCGCTCGGGGGCGATTGTGAACCTGACCTCAAGCGCCACACTGGCGCCGATGCCGCTGGCAGCAGCCTACACCGCCAGCAAACAGGCCATCGAAGGCTTCACTGGCTCGCTCGCCCATGAACTCGGCCATTTCAACATTCGCGTTAAGCTGGTGGAACCCGGATACGGCCCGACCACCCGCTTCGCGCAGAATGTCGGCATCCGCCTCGAAGACCTGATCCCCCAGGCCTATGCCGACTATGCCGCGCCGGTCTTCGCCGGCTACGCCAATCCGGCAATGACTACGCGGGAAGTCGATGTAGCCGCAACGGTCTGGGATGCCGTCCACGACACGGCAGGCCACCTGCATTTTCCCGCTGGCGCGGATGCAATTGCTCTGCACTTATCGCGTTTCGGCGCAACTCCCACGCTGCGGTAAAATAGTCTAAGGCGCGATATTCGGCTGTTGCGGTGGCGGCGGGGCTTTCTCGCCGCCATTCTGGCCGGGTTCTGTCGGCGCTTCGCTGCCGCTGGCCTGGAAGATGCGGCGCAGGAAACCCGGCGCGATGGCCGAGAGCGGATTGACACTCATCTCGGTTTTCTCGCGCGGCCCGCTGACAGCAAAATTCACCCCGATGATGCCGTCGCCAAAAAACAGTTCGCCAAGCACCGGTATGTTGCTCAGCAGCGTGTTGAGCACAAAGGCCGGCACGGCGGTGCCGGTGACATTGACATGATTCTGCCGACGGTTGACGGTGCCCTCCAGGGTGATGGCAAGCTGCGGGCCACGGATGCGGCTGCTTTGCACGGTCAGCACGCCATCCTTCTGGCTGAACGGCACCACCGCCGTCTCGAAACTGATCCCCTCGCCTGAAAGCAATGCCGCCAGCCCGCTGAACGAGCCGATGCCAAGCAGCCGGGCCAGGAATGGCGCCTGCACGGCCTTGAAATTCTGCGCCGTCAGACGGCCAGTGAGCGGCCGGCCCGGCTTGGCATCGTCATAGACCGCATCCACGCTCAGGTTGCCGCCCTGCACATTCTCGATGCCGAGATAACCGAACACGGCGCCGGCATTGTCGCTGCGCACAGTGAAAACCCGCTGCCGTCTGGCAGCATCGGCATGCGGCTCGATCCGCGCCGCCAGCGTGCCGCCGGAGGTGAAGGCGCCGGCCAGATCAAGCCGCTCGGTAACCAGCGCGCCGCGCGCCAGATCGAGGGCAAAATTGCGCAGGGCGGTTTTTTC
>DLGP01000072.1 GCA_002482765.1 Alphaproteobacteria bacterium UBA7691 | reverse complement strand
GGTGCGCGCTATTTCGGCTCGCTGCAATTGCTCGCCCGGGTGCGCCAGCTTGATCCGGCGATCTTCACCAAATCCGGCCTGATGGTGGGTCTGGGCGAAGAAAAGATTGAGCTGATGCAGGTGATGGACGACCTGCGCGTGGCTGATGTGGATTTCCTCACCCTGGGGCAATATCTGCAACCCACCCGCAAACATGCCGCCGTGGCGCGTTTTGTGCCGCCGGATGAATTTGAGGAATTCAAGGCGCTCGGGCTGGCCAAGGGTTTCCTGCGTGTTGCGTCCTCGCCGCTGACCCGCTCGTCGCATCATGCCGGCGAGGATTTTGCCGCGCTCAAGGCGGCACGCCTTGCCAAGCTTGCTGCCGCCTGATGCCGACTCATGCCGAAAAGCGCATCCTGCCCTACCGGCCGGAGCAGATGTACGATCTTGTGGCCGGGGTGGAGCATTACCCGGCTTTCCTGCCCTGGTGCATCGGCGCCCGCATCCGCGAGCGCAGCGACAATCTGCTGGTGGCCGATCTGATTATCGGCTTCAAGATGTTTCGCGAGCGCTTCACGTCGCGCGTCACGCTTGATCCGGCCAAGCAGCGCATTGATGTGGCCTATAGCGAAGGGCCGTTCAAATACCTCAAGAATCACTGGATATTTCGGCCACATGCGCATGGCTGCGAGATCGACTTCTTTGTCGATTTCGAATTTCGCAACCGGCTGCTGCAAAAGACCATCGAATTGCTGTTCGGCGAAGCGGTGCGACGCATGGTCGCGGCTTTTGAGACCCGCGCCGAGGCATTATATGGCAAGCAGGGACAAGTGACTTCAGGATAGGAGAAAACCATGATCGCGCTGCCCCCGGCCGGTAATTTGCTCAGCGGCAACCTGTTGGAAAAGGGGCTGCGCGGCCTGGTGGATGCCTGGCGCGGCATGGCAGGCGGCGAGACGGCGCAGCTTGGCCGCGATGGCGTACTCTCTGCCCGCGATGGCGAAAGGCTGGCCAAGCTGTTTCGCGATTGCCTGGAAGAGAAGGGCGGCGAGGTGACGGCACGCGCAAGGGCGGCCTCGCTGGGCCGGCTGTATCTGGGACTTAATGAAGATGGCAAGCGCGGCTTTCTGAAAATCCTGGTGGGCGATTATGGCGCGGCTTCCGATGCAGTGCAGAGCGCCATTGATGCCGTGCTGAAGGCAGCCGACCCGGTGGCGCGGCACAAGGCCGAGCGCCGCCTGCGCCTGGCGCTGACGCCAGCGCGCCAGCGTTTGCTGACCCAGTTCACCGCCTTGCCGCAGGGGGTGAAGTTCCTGGTCGACATGCGGGCGGATGCGGCCCGCTTTGCCCGCGAGGCGCCGGAACTCGGCATCCTGGATGCCGATCTGGAAGACCTGTTCACCGGCTGGTTCGATATCGGCTTCCTGGAATTGCAGCGTATCACCTGGAACAGCCCGGCGGCTTTGCTGGAAAAGCTGATCGCCTATGAAGCCGTGCATGCCATTGAAAGCTGGGACGATCTGCGCAACCGCCTGGATAGCGACCGGCGCTGCTATGCCTTCTTCCATCCACGCATGCCGCTGGAGCCGTTGATCTTCGTGGAGGTGGCTTTGGTGCGCGGCATAGCCGGCAATGTGCAGGCTTTGCTGGATCAGAGCCAGCCGGTGCTGGAGCCGGGCCAGGCCGATACCGCCATCTTCTATTCAATTTCCAACACCCAGGCCGGCCTGCGCGGCATCTCGTTTGGCAATTTCCTGATCAAGCGCGTGGTGGACGATCTGAGCCGTGAATTGCCCAATCTGAAAACCTTTTCCACGTTGTCGCCGATCCCAGGCTTCCGCGCCTGGCTGAATGAGGCGATTGCCGATGGCCTGCCCAATGTGGTGAAGGCCAGCGAACGCGATGCGCTTTCGGCGGCGCTCGGCAAACGTTTCTCAAAAGGCATGTTGCCGGATTTGTTGCGCGATACATCCTGGGCTGACAACGAAGCCCTGGCCGGTGCGCTCAAGGCGCCGCTGACGCGGCTATGTGCCCGCTATCTGCTCACCGCCCAGAGCCGCGGCAAACCGCGTGACCCGGTGGCGCGGTTCCATCTCAGCAATGGCTCGCAGGTGCATCGCCTCAACTGGCTCGGCGACCGTTCAAAAAAGGGCTTCAAGGAATCCGCCGGCCTGATGGTGAATTATCTCTACCGGCTGGACGATATCGACGCCAACCACGAGCGCTTTGTGCGTGACGGCACCGTCGCCGCTTCTGGCGAAGTGCGTAAACTGGCTGAGAGTTAGTCTGAGATTGCTTCCAGCGCCAGGCTGAGCGCATCGCGCACAGTGGCCTGGCGCACTTCGGCGCGGCCGATGGCGCCATAGCGCTTTTCGCTGTGGAAGGTCACATCGTCGCCGCGTGCTACGGCGATATGCACCAGGCCAACCGGCTTGTCGGCGCTGCCGCCGCCCGGGCCGGCAATGCCGGTGCAGGCAATCGCGATATCGGCCAGGCTCTTGCGCAGCGCGCCTTCCGCCATGGCGCGCGCTACTTGCTCGGAAACCGCGCCGCGCCCGGCGATCATCTCGGCCGGCACGCCCAGGCTGGCGGATTTGGCGGCGTTGGAATAGGTGACAAAGCCGCGCTCAAACACATCCGATGAGCCGGCAATCTCGGTCAGCGCCGCAGCGATCAGGCCGCCGGTGCAGCTTTCGGCCGTGGCCAGTTTGAGGTCTTTGGCGCGGCAGGCTTGCAGCAGTTTTTCGGCCAGGATCAGGTTTGTGTCAGTCATGATAACCACCAGAAATGCACAAGCAGAAACATGCCGAAGCAGCCATAAGCCGCCGCCAGCAAGTCATCGAGGAATACGCCCATCGCGCCGCTCAACTGCCCGTCAGCCCAGCTTGCCGGCCAGGGTTTGGTGATGTCGAGAATGCGAAACAGCACAAAGCCGATCAGGTAGAGCAGCAGGTCGGGCGGCACAAACAGCAGCACCAGCCATTGCCCGGCCACTTCATCAATCACGATCTCCTGCGGATCGTCGCCCGGCCAGCGTTTAAGGAAATCGCTGATCGCCCAATAGGCCAGCGGGCAGAGCAGGGCAAGCGCGATGCCGAGCGCCAGCGCACCGCCCAGGCTGTGCAAAGCCCAGGCAAAGGGCAACGCACCCAGCGAACCCCAGGTGCCGGGGGCAGGGCGCAGTTTGCCGAGGCCGAACCAAGTGGCGAGGATGAAACTGAGGGATGGCCGGTTCATTCGCGTCATCACTCCAGCCCCTTCACGTCATGCCCGGGCTTGACCCGGGCATCCCATTTGTCCTGAAATTCATGCACTGCATTGGTAACAATGGGATACCCGCTTTCGCGGGTATGACGAATTTTAAAATCGCCTCCAGACCGTCTGAGAAAACCGGATAACGGCGCCGGCATGGCGAGCAGGTTGCGGCTATTCCTGTGCATCACAGCGGCAGCCGGATGGTGGCCAGGGCCTGGGCGGCGATGCCTTCGCGGCGGCCGGTGAAGCCGAGGCCCTCGGTGGTGGTGGCCTTCACCGCCACGCGCTCGATGGCGATGCCGCAGATTTCGGCGATACGGGCGCGCATGGTTTCGCGATGCGGCCCGATCTTCGGTGCCTCGCAGATGAAGGTGAGGTCGAGATGGGCGATGGCGCCGCCGCGCTGGCGCAGCAACTCGGCGGCATGGGCCAGAAAGCGGTCGGAGGCGGCATTTTTCCAGCGTGCATCGCTGGGCGGAAAATGCTGGCCGATATCGCCGGCCGCCAGGGCGCCGAGCAGGGCATCGGTCAGGGCATGCAGGCCAACATCGGCATCGGAATGGCCGGCCAGCGAACGGCTATGCGGCACCACGATGCCGGCCAGCATCAGCGGCCGGCCCGGCTCGTCGCCAAAGGCATGCACATCATAGCCCTGGCCGCTGCGGATATCGCCCAGGGCTTGCAGAAATTGGCGTTCGGCGCGGGCGAAATCGGCGGCTTCGGTGACCTTGAAATTATCTTCCGCGCCGGGCACCAGCTGCACCGCCAGCCCGGCGGCCTCGGCCACCGCCGCATCGTCGGTCAGGTCAGTGCGTTTCTCAGTGGTGCGATGGGCATCCAGGATGGCGCCGAAATGAAACGCCTGCGGTGTCTGCGCACGCCACAGGCCGTTGCGGTCGGCGCCGCCTTCGATCAGCCGTGGGATCAGGCTGGTGCCACCGGCATCTTGCATGCTGGCGCGCTTGAGCGTATCCACCACCGGCACGGCCAGGATCGCGCCCGGGCTGGCGGCCAGGGCGGCCAGCAGGCGGTCAATATCCACCGGCTTGAGAAACGGCCTTGCAGCGTCATGTATCAGCACGGTGGCGGGCGGTTCCGGCAGCCGGTTCAAGGCTTCCAGGCCGAAACGCACGGATTCTTGCCTGCTATCGCCACCAAAACAGGCAGCGGCCAATTTTTCGGCAGCGGGCAGGCCCTGTATCGCGTTATGGTAGAGTGCCTGGTCGTCGGCGTGTATCACCACCTGCACGCTGCCGATGGTGGAATGCGTCAGCGCCGCAAGCAGGCTATGCCGGATCAATGGCATGCCGCCAAGCTGCTGGTATTGTTTGGGGATTCCACCGCCGGCGCGTTGGCCGCGGCCCCCGGCAACGATCAGGAAGGCGTGTTTCATGGCCGGCACCCTAGCCGAGCCGGGTTGGTTTAGGCAAATCGTATGCTGTCGAGTGATTCATGTTGCAGCGCAGTAAAATCCTCAGTAACATGGTCAACAAGTGGGCAGCCAAAAGTGATGGCTAAAAAATGAGCATAGAAATTGGTTCCGTTACCATTGAGGATCCCGTCATCCTCGCGCCAATGTCGGGCGTTACCGATCTGCCGTTTCGCCGTCTGGTGAAACGCTCCGGCGCCGGGCTTGTGGTTTCCGAGATGATCGCCTCGGAAGCGATGGTGCGGTCTTCGCGCCAGTCGCTCAAGATGGCTGAAAACACGCCCGAGGAATTTCCGCTTTCCATGCAGCTTGCCGGCTGCGAAGGCCATGTCATGGCCGAGGCGGCGAAGCTGAACGAAGATAAGGGCTTTGCCATCATCGATATCAATATGGGCTGCCCGGTCAAAAAAGTGGTGAACGGCTATGCCGGCTCGGCGCTGATGCGCGATCTGGTGCATGCCAAAAGCCTGATCACCGCCACAGTTAATGCCGTGAAGCTGCCGGTGACGCTGAAGATGCGCACCGGCTGGGACGAGCAGAGCCGCAACGCACCGGAACTGGCCCGCATCGCCGAAGGTGAGGGCATCCGTATGCTGACCGTGCATGGCCGCACCCGTTGCCAGATGTATAACGGCCGCGCCGATTGGAGCTTTGTGCGCCGGGTGAAGGAAGCGGTGTCGATCCCGGTGATCGTGAATGGCGACATCACCACCTTGCAGGAAGCGCGCGATGCGCTGGATCAATCCGGCGCCGATGGCGTGATGATCGGCCGTGGCGCCTATGGCCGGCCGTGGTTCCTGAGCCAGGTGATGGCCTATCTGAAGGATGGCACCGTGCTGCCTGATCCGTCGCTGGATGAACAGCAGGCCATCGTGCTGGAACATTATGATGCCATGCTGGAATTCTACGGCATCCAGACCGGGCTGAAGATCGCCCGCAAGCATGTGGCCTGGTATTCCAAGGGATTGCCCGGTTCGGCCGATTTCCGCACCCGCATCATGCAGATCGACCAGCCCGATGCAGCGCGCCGCGCAGTGCGCGATTTCTATGCGCCGCAGCTGGATCGGCTGGCAGCGTGACCAATATGCCCGATCTGACCGAAACCCGCCCTGTGCTTGATGCCGCCCTGGTGCTTGGCGCCATCCCCAATCCGATCCTGGTGCTGGGCAAGCAGGGCGCGATTGAATATGCCAATCCCGCTGCCGAGCAATTCTTCGATTCCGGCTTGGCGGTGCTGTGCCGGCAGAATATCCGCGATGTGGTGCCATTCGGCAGCCCGATCCTGGAACTGGTGGGCCAGGTGCAGCGCGACCGCTATGTTGTGTCGGAATATGATGTTGACCTTGGCTCGCCGCGTATCGGCGAGCGGCTGGTGGATGTGCAGGTTTCGCCGGTGCCGGAGAAGCAGGATTATGTCATCCTGCGGCTTGATGAGCGCAGCATGGCGGCCAAGATTGATCGCCAGTTGACGCATCGCGGCGCCGCCCGTTCAGTCACCGGCATGGCGGCAGTGCTGGCGCATGAAGTGAAGAATCCGCTTTCCGGCATCCGCGGCGCGGCGCAGTTGCTGGAAGCTAATGCCAATGCCGCCGACCGCGAATTGACCCGCCTGATCTGCGACGAGACCGACCGTATCTGCGCCCTGGTTGACGGTATGGAGGTGTTCTCCGACAAGCGGCCGATTGAGCGCGGCCCGGTGAATATCCATCAGGTGCTGGAGCATGTGCGCAAGGTGGCGCAGGCCGGCTTTGGCAAGAATGTGCGTTTCATCGAGAAATACGACCCGTCGCTGCCGCCGGTTTTTGGCAATCGCGACCAGTTGATCCAGATTTTCCTCAATCTGGTGAAGAATGCCGCAGAATCGATTGATGGCGAGCCGGGTGGCGAGATCACCCTGACCACGGCCTATCGCCATGGTGTGCGGTTGGCGGTGCGCGGCTCACGCGACCGCCTGCATCTGCCCCTGGAGGTTACGGTGCAGGATAATGGCCCCGGCGTGTCGGAGGATATCCGGCCCTATCTGTTTGATCCCTTTGTCACCACCAAGGCGCAAGGCTCTGGCCTGGGCCTTGCATTGGTGGCGAAGATCATCGGCGACCATGGCGGCGTGATCGAATGCGACAGCCGCCCGCGCCGTACCGTTTTCAGTGCGAGGTTGCCCGTGCATACAACGCCTTTGGAAGCCGTGGTGGCGGGCGATAGCGGAGAGCAGGTATGAGCAACAAGGGTACCATCCTGGTCGCCGACGATGATCGTTCGATCCGCACCGTGCTGGACCAGGCCCTCGGCCGCGTCGGCTATCAGGTCCGCTCCACCGGCAATGCCGCCACGTTATGGCGCTGGACCTCGGAAGGCGAGGGCGACCTGATCATCACCGATGTGGTGATGCCGGATGAAAACGGCCTCGACCTGCTGCCGCGTATCAAGCGCATCCGGCCCGATCTGCCGATCATTGTGATGAGCGCGCAGAAGACCCTGCTCACCGCCGTGAAGGCGGCCGAGCGTGGTGCTTATGATTACCTGCCCAAGCCCTTCGATCTGAAGGAATTGCTGCGCGTGGTGGAGCGCGCCCTGAGCCAGCCGAAGGCGGTGCCATCGGAAGCCGCCGAGGCGGCGAATGACGAGGAAAAGCTGCCGCTGATCGGCCGCTCGCCCTCGATGCAGGAAATCTATCGGGTCATGGCGCGCCTGATGGGTACCGACCTGACCGTGCTGATTTCAGGCGAGAGCGGCACCGGCAAGGAATTGGTGGCGCGCGCGCTGCATGATTACGGCAAGCGCCGCAACGGGCCGTTTGTGGCGATCAACATGGCGGCGATCCCGCGCGAATTGATCGAATCGGAATTGTTCGGCCATGAGAAGGGCGCCTTCACTGGTGCCAATGCACGCTATGCCGGCCGCTTTGAACAATCCGAGGGCGGCACGCTGTTCCTGGATGAAATCGGCGACATGCCGATTGAGGCCCAGACCCGGCTTTTGCGGGTGTTGCAGCAGGGCGAATACACCACCGTGGGCGGCCGCACCGCGATCCGCACCGATGTGCGCATTGTGGCTGCCACCAACCGCGACCTGCGCCAGTTGGTCAATCAGGGCCTGTTCCGCGAGGATTTGTTCTACCGCCTGAATGTTGTGCCGCTGCGGCTGCCGGCCCTGCGTGAACGCGGCGAGGATATCCCCGATCTGGTGCGGCATTTCCTCAATCAGGCGCATCAGCAGGGTTTGCCGCTGAAGGCCGTGTCGCCCGAGGCGATGGAGCGGCTGCGCCGCTATCGCTGGCCGGGCAATGTGCGCGAACTTGAGAATCTGGTTCGCCGTCTGGCCGCGCTTTATGCCGAGGAAATGATCGGCTTCGAGGTGATCGAAAACGAGCTGGCCGAGCCGCCGCAGGCCGCCAGGTCGCCAGAGCCGAACGAGGAAGAGACCCTCACCGGCGCCATTGAGCGCCATATCACCAAGTATTTTGCCGCCCATGGCGACGACCTGCCGCCCAATGGTCTTTACGACCGCATGCTGCGCGAGCTGGAAATTCCGCTGATCTCGCTCAGCCTGGCGGCGACTCGCGGCAACCAGATCAAGGCGGCTTCCATGCTGGGCCTCAACCGCAACACCCTGCGCAAGAAGATCCGTGACCATAACATCCAGGTTATTCGTGGCCTGAAATAGCTTGATCTGGTCAGGCCGGCCCGGCAGATGCCAGCCGGGCTGCGCTGGTGTAGACTGGCGCCATGAGCCTGAAAGCGCCCCGTGGCAAAAACACGATACCAGAGCAAGCCGAGCTGCCGGCCGCAGCACCCGGCGTGCTGCTCTGGCGCCGGTTGGCAGATTGGGTGGAACGCCACCGGCTGATGCGGTTTGTTGAAATCGGTGTGGCGCTGGCCGCCCTGGTTCTGGGCATCTTCACTTATATTGCCATGACCCCCGGCGCCACCCGCGAATTCACGCCGCGCGAATTCCAGTATCTGCTGCTGGCCGATCTGGTGGCCTTGCTCAGTGTTACCAGCGTGGTGGCGCGGCGCCTGGTGATGCTGTGGATGCAGCGGCGCCGTGGCGCGGCGGGCTCGCGCCTGCATGCCCGGCTGGTGGTGCTGTTTGCCGCCGTGTCGTCGGCGCCGGCGGTGCTGATGTCGGTTTTTGCTATGCTGTTCTTTAATCTTGGCCTGCAAACCTGGTTCAGTGATCGGGTCAATACGGCGGTGAAGGCATCGGTTGCGGTGGCCGAGGCCTATTCGCAGGAACATCGCAAGACGATCCGGGCCGACATGCTGGGCATGGCCGTGGACCTGAACCGCGAGGCGCCCAATCTGGCGCGCAGCCCGATGCGATTTCAGCAGACAGTGCTGGCTCTGGCCGGCATACGTGGCCTGGGTGAGGCGATGGTGTTCACCTCAACCCGCGAGATCATTGCCCAGACCCGGCTCGGCATGCAGTTTGATCTTGACCAGATCACCGACAACATGTTGCAGGATGCCGCGCGCGGGCAGCTTGTATTCATCGCGGCGGATTCCGACGAACGGGTGCGCGGCCTGATGAAGCTGGATGGCTTTGTTGATGTGTTTCTCTATGTCGGGCGTTTTATCGATAGCAAGGTGCTGGCCGATCTTGAGCGCACCCGCGCGGCGGCGCTGCAATATACCCGGCTTGAAGCCGAGCGCTCGGCGCTGGAAGTGCGCTTTGCCGGCCTGTTCATTCTGGTTTCGCTGCTGCTGTTGCTCGCTTCGATCTGGTTTGGCCTGCTGATTGCCACGCGGCTGGCAACACCGATTGGCGAAGTGGTATCGGCTGCCGAGCGGATCAGTGCCGGCGAATTGGCGGTGCGTGTTACCGAGCGGCCGGGTAATGACGAGATCGGCAATCTGGGCCGCGCCTTCAATCGCATGACCGGCCAGCTTGCCGCGCAGCAATCCCAGCTTATTGCCGCCAATCGCCAGCTTGATGAGCGCCGCCGTTTCACCGAAACCGTGTTGTCCGGTGTTTCTGCCGGTGTGATCGGTGTTGATCTGGCCGGGCGTGTCACGCTGCCCAATCCCTCGGCGCTGCGCCTGCTGGCTGCCGAGTTTGACGATGTGACGGGCCGCGCCTTTGTGGAAGTGGCGCCGGAAATGGCCGCGCTTTTTATTTACCTGCGCGACAATCTTGCCGAGCAGGTGGCGCGTGGCCAGGTGGTGCTGCATCGTGAAGCCGAAGCGCGCACCTTGCTGGTGCGCATGGCGCGCGAAGTCACCGGCAACGAATTGCTGGGTTATGTGGTCACTTTTGATGATGTGACCGAGTTGGTGGCAGCGCAGCGAAATGCCGCCTGGGCTGATATTGCCCGACGCATTGCGCATGAGATCAAGAATCCGCTCACCCC
Organism: Alphaproteobacteria bacterium UBA7691; assembly: GCA_002482765.1. Lineage (GTDB taxonomy): Bacteria > Pseudomonadota > Alphaproteobacteria > Ferrovibrionales > Ferrovibrionaceae > Ferrovibrio. The sequence continues at coordinate 4,877 of DLGP01000072.1, read as the reverse complement.
GATCCAGCTTTCCGCCGAGCGGCTGAAGCGTAAATATCTCAAGGAAGTCACCACCGATCCGGAAATTTTTGCGCAATGCACTGACACCATCATCCGCCAGGTTGGCGATATCGGCCGCATGGTGGATGAATTTTCCGCCTTCGCCCGCATGCCGCGCCCGGTATACCGCGACGAGGATTTGACCCAGATTTTGCGCCAGGCCATCTTCATGCAGCAGGTGGCGCGCGCCGATGTGCAATTTGAAAGCCGCCTGCCGATTGAACCGGTGCCGCTGCGCTGCGATGCACGGCAACTGGCCCAGGTGATGACCAATCTGTTGCAGAATGCGCTGGATGCCATTGATGGCCGCGAGCGCAGCGGCGAAGTGGCATTGGAGCGCGGGCTGGTGCGGGTGGAGTTGCGCCTGGAGCCGGGCGATAGCCCAAACGAGGCCCAGGTGCTGATCCTGGATAATGGCCGTGGCCTGCCGGCTGAATTGCGCGGCCGGCTGTTTGAGCCTTATGTGACCACGCGCGCCAAGGGCACCGGGCTGGGCCTGGCCATTGTCAAGAAGATCATCGAGGAGCATGGCGGCCAGATTGCCCTGGAAGATGCCCGGGCGTTTGATCCGCAAATGAAAAGTGGTAGCTTGGCGCGGATTCGGATGCCGCTCGGTGCCATGCCGGGCCACAGGTCAGCAGATGGCGGCGAACAGCAGGCAGGTGGGGATCGGCAGGCAGACAAAATGCAGGGCGGCGGAAAGCTGATTGGCGTTAACATGCTTGGTGTAAACCGACATGGCGCGTGACATTCTGATCGTCGACGACGAAGCGGATATCCGCAATCTTATCAGCGGCATTCTCGAAGACGAGGGCTATGAAACCCGCATGGCCGGCGATTCCGATGCCGCCTTGCGCGAGGTCGATTCTCGCCGGCCCAATGCGGTGATCCTGGATATTTGGCTGCAAGGCAGCCGGCTCGATGGTCTGGAAATTCTCGACCGCATCACCCGCGACCATCCCAATGTGCCGGTGATCATCATTTCCGGCCATGGCAATGTGGAAACGGCGGTTTCCGCCATCAAGCGTGGCGCCTACGATTATATAGAGAAGCCGTTCAAGAGCGACCGCCTGCTGCTGCTGGTGGAGCGTGCGCTGGAACAGGCCCGGTTGCGGCGCGAGAACGAAGAACTGCGCCAGCGTTCCGGCGGCAGCACCGAGATGATCGGGCAATCGCCGGCCATCAATGCCTTGCGCCAAGCTATCGACCGGGTGGCGCCGAGCAATAGCCGTGTGCTGATTTCGGGGCCGGCCGGCTCGGGCAAGGAATTGGTGGCGCGGCTGCTGCACAACCGCTCGCGGCGCGCCGGCGGCCGGCTGGTGGCACTGAATGCGGCGGCGATGACGCCCGAGCGGATGGAAACCGAATTATTCGGCATTGAGGAGCAGGGCGGCACACATCGGGTTGGCGTGCTGGAAGAAGCCCATGGCGGCACGTTATTCCTGGATGAAGTGGCCGATATGCCGCTGGAAACCCAGGCCAAGATTCTGCGGGTGCTGACCGAGCAGAGTTTTGAGCGCGTTGGTGGTCGCAATCGGGTGCAGGTGGATGTGCGTGTGGTCAGCGGCACCAGTTATGATCTCGCCGCCCGTGTGCAGCAGGGCCTGTTCCGCCAGGATTTGTATCACCGCCTCAACGTGGTGCCGCTGAAAGTGCCGGCCTTGCGTGACCGGCGCGAGGATATCCCGTTGCTGGCGAAACATTTCGCCAAATCCGAGGCGCAGCGCCAGGGGGTGCCTGAGCGCGAACTGGCTGAGGATGCGTTGCTGGCGCTGCAATCGGCGGAATGGCCGGGCAATGTGCGCGAATTGCGCAATGCCGTGGCCCGTTTGCTGATCATGATGCCGGGCGAACAGCGTGGCGCAATCCATGCCGACATGCTGCCCGCCGATCTTGGCGCCACGCCGCCGGTGGCTTTGCGGCCGGAAACAACAACGGAAGTGATGGCTTTGCCGCTGCGCGATGCGCGCGAGGTGTTTGAGCGCGAATACCTGCTGGCGCAGATCACGCGCTTTGGCGGCAATGTGTCGCGCACCGCCAGTTTCATCGGCATGGAGCGTTCGGCACTGCATCGTAAACTCAAGGCGCTTGGTGTTGCCAACCTTGATCGCAATGGCGGTTAAGGTTTTGGGCAACCGTAAGCAAGGGCGGGGTAGATAGGCTATGAAGGTCATCGTCTGCGGTGCCGGCCTGGTCGGCACCACCATTGCGCGCCAGCTTGCTGCCGAGGGCAACGAGGTGACGGTGATCGACCAGTCGCCGGAGCAGGCGCATAAGGTGGCCGAAACCTACGATCTACGCTCGATTGTTGGCCATGCCTCGCATCCCGATGTGCTGGATCGTGCCGGCGCCGCCGATGCCGACATGCTGATCGCGGTGACCTATGCCGACGAGGTGAACATGATCGCCTGCGAAGTGGCGCGCGCGATCTTCAAGGTGCCGACCAAGATTGCCCGCATCCGGGCGCAGAGTTATCTCAAGCCGGAATGGTCTGACCTGTTCAACGGCGAGAATATCTCGATTGATTATATCATCTCGCCCGAGATTGAGGTGGCGCGGGCCATCCATCGCCGCATCCTGACGCCGGGCGCTTTTGACATGATCCCGTTTGCCGGCGACCGGCTGCGCCTGATCGGTGTGCGGCTGGAAGAGGAATGCCCGGTCATCAACACGCCGCTGCGCCAGCTCACCGAATTGTTCCCCGATCTGAACATCAATGTTTGCGGCATCATGCGCAACGACGAGATGAGCGTGCCGGGGGGTGACGACCATCTTGAAGCCGGTGACGAGATTTATTTCCTCGCCATGTCGGATCATGTGCAGCGTGCCATGCGGCTATTTGGCCATGAGGAGCGCGAGGCGCGCCGCCTGGTGCTGGCCGGCGGCGGCAATATCGGCCTGTTCCTGGCGCGTGAGATCGAGGCGCAGGAGGCTTCGGTCAATCTCAAGGTGATCGAGGCCAGCAAGGCGCGGGCGGAAAGCATTGCCAGCCAGTTGAACAATGCCGTGGTGATCCAGGGCGATACGCTGGATATGGATATTCTCAACGAGGCCAAGATCGGCAGCGCCGAGGCGATCATCGCGCTGACCAATGATGATGAGGTGAATATCCTGGCCTCGCTGCTGGCCAAGCGCGCCGGTTGCCAGCGTGCCATCACGCTGGTGAATAACCCGGCCTATGAAAACCTGATCGGTTCGCTCGGCATCGATGTGGTGGTGAACCCGCGTTCCACCACGGTTTCCTCGATCTTGCAGCATGTGCGGCGTGGCCGTATTCGTGGCGTGCATTCCCTGCGCGATGGCGCGGCCGAGGTGGTGGAGGCGGTGGCTATTCAGACCAGCGCCCTGGTTGGCAAGCCGCTGCGCGAGTTGAAGCTGCCGGATGGCATCATGATCGGCGCCGTGGTGCGCGCCGATGAAGTGATCATCGCGCGCGGCGATCATGAGATCGAGGCCGGCGACCGGCTGATCCTGTTTGTGCGCAAGGATGCGGTGAAGAAGGTGGAGAAACTCTTCGCCGTGCGCCTGGAATTTTTCTGAGGGAGTGGGCCAGATGAGCCGCATCGTTTATGTCAATGGCAGCTACAAGCCGTATCACAACGCAGCGGTGCATGTGGAGGATCGTGGCTTCCAGTTCGCCGATGGTGTGTATGAGGTGATTGCCATCATCGATGGCCGGCTGGTGGACGAGGAAGGCCATCTGGTGCGCCTGGAGCGCAATCTGGATGAATTGCGCATCGATCATCCGATGAGCCGCGCCGCCCTGCGCGTGGTGTTCGCTGAAACCATCCGGCGCAACAGGGTGCGGCATGGCAGCCTCTATGTGCAGATCACGCGCGGCGCGGCGCGGCGCGAATTTCCGTTCCCGGAAGCCATCCGCCCGACTTTGGTGGCGATTGCGCGGTCGCTGGATTGGGCCAAGGTGGCGGCCAATGCCGCCAAGGGCGTGGCGGCGATCACCGCGCCGGATTTGCGCTGGGCGCGCTGCGATATCAAGAGTGTGGGTCTGCTGCCGGCGGCTTTGGCCAAGCAGGCGGCCAAGGAAGCCGGCGCTTATGAAGCCTGGCTGGTCGACGAGGCCGGGCTGGTGACCGAGGGCAGTTCGTCGAATGCCTGGATTGTCACCCGGGATGGTGTGCTGGTGACGCGCCAGCTTGATCGCGCCATTCTCAGCGGCATCACCCGCTCGGCGATCCTGGCTTTGGCTGCGGCCGAGGGCCTGCGCGTTGAGCAGCGCGGCTTCACGCCCGAGGAGGCGTTTGCCGCCCGCGAGGCCTTTGTCAGTTCCACCACGTCTTTTGTCATGCCGATCACCAGCCTGGACGGGCGCCCTATCGGCAATGGTGCGCCGGGCCTGCTGGCCGGGAAATTGCGTTTGCTTTACGAGGCTTATGCCGGCTCGCAGGCTGCCGGCAGCTTGCCATCGGCGCCTTATCTGGCACCCTGAAACGACGCACCGGCATTATGTTGCAGTGCGGCATGGGGTCGCGGTGGCGGCCTCGGGCCGTATCGGCCATTGTTTTGCCACACTTGCCCGCTATTCTAGTAGTATTGGTATTGCACGGTCGGCTTCGATAACCGCCCGGACTTTTGGCACTGCCGAAACAAAAAAACAAAGAACGCGAGAACTACAAAAAAATGAAAGGTCCAAAGATGGCCGCCGAAAAGCCGCAAAACGTCCAGGACGTTTTCCTCAACCACATCCGCAAGACCAAGACCCCGGTCACCGTCTTTCTGGTCAATGGCGTCAAGTTGCAGGGTATCATCAGCTGGTTCGACAATTTCTCGGTGCTGCTGCGCCGTGACGGACATTCGCAGCTTGTCTACAAGCATGCGAT
>DLGP01000040.1 GCA_002482765.1 Alphaproteobacteria bacterium UBA7691 | reverse complement strand
TTCAATTGCCTTGCCGCGCGCGGCAAGGCAATTGAACAGCTTACGGTCTGGCTGCAAGCCAAACCGTAAGCTGTTCTCGGTAAAGCCTATAGCGAGTTGCCGATCATCACCTCGGCCAGACCGATGCCGAGCTTGCGGCGGTCATTCGATGGCCCAAGGTCGCTTGGCGACGTTGGATTGGAAATATCCAGCAGGATGGCGTATCGCCCGCTTCTGCAATTTTCCCGGCGCATATCGAATTTTACCGATGTTGCAGCGCCTGCTACATTGCCGGACCATAATGTTGTGCCGTCGAACGCTTTGACGGTCAGGGTCTGTTTTTCAAATACACGAAAACCTAAAAACATTTCCTTGGCATTGAAAAGGGCGTCATCACAGGGGAAAGCCAGTGTGGCTTGTGCGCCTTCTGACCATACGCCCCAGGGCTCAATACCGCTCCAACCCGAACGCAGCAGGAAATTGCCGGGCTGATCCAAGCCAACCTTGTAGCGATGGCCGATGTTAATGGTAAGCCGGGCTGCTTTTATCTGTTCATCACTGAGCGAAATATAGTCGGGGCCATTCATTTTTCCGATAAGTGCGGAAGCAATGACTTTGAGTTTCTGATTATCCAAGAAGCAATCGGGGGGCGAAGTGACAGTATGTCTGTCACCAAACGGGATGATTAGGGCTTTCCTGCAATCTGGACCGACGGCCAGAAGCATAGCACGAAGATGTACTGCTTCGCCAAAAGGCGTGTATCGCTCCATGAATACTTCATAGGGGGGATTGTATAGCCAGGGCAGCCGATTCTGTATCACCATCGAGAGATAAGCTGGCTTGGTATAGGATTCGACGCGGATCGGAGCGTTCTGATACATGCTCAGCATGGCCAGTGCACAGAAGGCTAGTGCGGTAATCGAAGCAGCAATTAATCGCTCAGATAATTTGGCGATAACATAAATAAAGAATGGAAAAGCCAGCGGCAGATACCACAGCGCATACCTGGAAAGCCCAGGCGTGGCACCGCTGTTGATATTGGTAGTGGATGAGTGGGCATAAAGATTGGTCATTAGATAAAACAGAATGAAGGCAGCCATGCCCAGTGTCTGCCTGGACCATGCGAAGCGGCGCGGGTTAATTAGGAAAAAGCTGGTGGCCAGCAGCAGGCAGAGTGTGCCGATCAGCCAATTGGGCAGCAGGCCAACATCCGGATCGAACAGCCAGACATGGAACGAGGACAGGTTGCCGCCCAATGCGGCGCCGCCGGCCAGCAATTGTGGCGTGACAACGCCAAAGCGGAAAAAATAATAGGCCGGATGCAGCAGCACCAGCAGGCCGATCAGGCCGGCGACAATAATTTCGAACAGGCCATAGGAGCGGCCCGGCTGGCGCATCAGGCTGAGCAGCAGGATGAAAGCCGCCATAATGGCGAAACTGGGGTTTTGCGTGGCGGCCAGGGCCTGGAATAAAGCGGCCGGAAAAAAGCGATCCTGCAACAGCAGGATGATGGACGATAGCACCAGGCAATAGGTGAAGAATTCGGTATGTGCCTTGTCGATGAACCAGAAGATCGGCGAGGCGAATGTCATGATCAGAACGGTGGCGACACCGGGCCATTTGTAGAAGCGGTAGGCCAGCAATATCGCGGTGGAGAGCAGAATAAAATGCAGCAGGATGAAGCTGGTATGCAGCCGTATCTCGATCTGCAACAGGCCGGCCAGCTTGCCGATTACAAAAGCCAGAAAGCTGAACAGCCAGAAATGATTAAAATCCGATGTGGCGCCGAGGCGAAGGGCAGGAAAGGCGTTTTCCAACTGCATGCGCGAAACCAGCCCGGGAACTTGCCCGCTTGCCATGAATTTTGCATAGGCCTGGTAGGCTTTTTCCGTCATGTAGGGGCGCAGCGTTTCCTGCCATGACAGATACATGGCGTAATATTCACTGCCATCGCCGACGCGCTGGGCCGGCAGTATCAGCATAAAGACCAGGATGCAGCAGAGACCACCAAGCAGCAGCAGGTGGTTGAGATTGAGGCGCAGCAGAGCGCCCCGCATCGCCGATATGTCAGGCATTTTGAACGCGCCCCGCTTCAAGCATCAATGATGGACCAGCCGGCCGGAAATTGCAGTGCTGCATCTGTCAGCCGGTGCTTTCCGGCGCGGATGGCGGCGCCGGCATGGCTGAGAAGCGATTCAGGCTCACCGAAAGGCGGCGGTCGTCGGAACTCATGCCCAGCGCGCTGGGGGATTGGTAATCCGGATGCAGCAGGGTGATTTCGGTGGGGCGCCCGATATTCCAGACATGCTCCGGCACCTCCACATTGACAGCTTCACCCGGCCGCGTGATCAGCCATTCGCCCTGGGCCTTGCCGTTGACGAACAGGGCCACCCGTTGGCCAGCCTGCCCTGGTGCCAGGAAGGGCGAAAATTCCAGGCCGAGATTAACATTGCCCGATGCCGTGTTGGCATGCACAAACAGCACGCTGCGTTCGCCCAGGGCCCAAACGCCATGCGGTTCCGGATGCGCCCAGCCATTGCCGAGCAGGTCTTCCAGTTCAGCCGGGTTGGCCGGCGTTATCTCGTGGCCGAATTCATACAACCGGGTATCGCCTGCCGGCCTGGCGGCGTTGCGCGCCTCCACCATATCGGCAATCACGGCGGCAAAGTCGCGGCCCATTGCCAGGCGGTCGGTATAAGGCTGGGCGCGAGCGTGGCTGCGCTCGATCATCTCGGCATGCAGCGCCGGATCGCCCTGCAATTTCTGGATCGCGGCGGCGATCTCGTCCGGCTTGCGGTGGTCAAAATACATTGCCGCATCCGCGGCCAGTTCGCGCAATGGCGCCAGATCGCTGCACAAAACCGGCACGCCGCGCTGCATCGCTTCCAGCACCGGCATGCCAAAGCCCTCGAACATGGAGGGGAAGATCATGGCGAAGGCACCGTCAAACAAAGCGGCCAGTTTGTCGGCATCCAGGAAGCCGGGCAGCAGGATCTTGCCGGTCAGGCCCATGCGCTCAATGGCATCTTGCACGATATCCATTTCACGGCCATGGCTGGTGCCGGTGCAGACCAGAGTAAGGCTACCCATCCCTGCCTGGCGGCAATACAAAGCATAGGCCAGCAGCAGCATGGCGTGGTTCTTGTGCAGCCAGGCATTTGCCGGATAGAGCAGATATTGCTGTGGCTTCAGGCCAAGCTGGTTAAGATGCGCAGCGCCATTTGTGGTGCTCGGCAGGCGGTCGGCAAGCCTTAGCTGAATGGCGTGAATACGCGCGGCTTCATAGGTGTATAAGTTTATCAGACTGCCGCGCGTGGCCTCGGAGCAACAGATCACGCGATCACTTTGCCCGAGAGCGTCAATCACGCAGCGCGCCCGGGCACTCAAATCCTCCACCGAGAAGAAATCCGGGTAATAGCGGAATTGAACATCGTAGATCACGGAAACAATCGGAATCTCCGGGTGGACAATCTGCGGCCCGACAAAGGGGCACAGGATGGCATCAATACGGTGGCCATCGCGCAGCCGGGGCAGCCGTAGATCGGCGATATGCATGCCGCTGCTATCGAGCCCGATCAGGATTTCGGCATTGGGCAGGGCGGCACGCAATTCATCCGCCACCATGGCGCGGCACATGACAATGACACGCCATTCCGGCTGTACCGCTGTGATGCTGTCAACAATGCCGATGGCCGCCCATTTGGCGCCGCCATTATCGCCGCCGGTCAGCATCGGCAGGCAATCAACCAGCAACGTCAGTTTCTGCTTTTCGGTATTCACGGCAGTCTCGTTTTCGGCAGATGTGACACAGGTTTATATTTCCCCGGATTCCTGCAAGGCGTGCTTTTCCGCAGCCAGCATCTGCTCCACCACCTGCTGCATCCGGCTTTGTGCGCGCCAGCCCAGCTTCTCGGCGGCCTTGGCCGGGTTGCCGCCGCTATAGGGAATTTCGGATGGCCGCAGCAGGCCGGGATCAACATCAACATGATCCTGCCAATCCAGCCCGAGCCGATCAAAACAATAGGCGACAAATTCGCTCAGGCTGTAGCTTTCGCCGGTGGCGATCACATAATCATCAGGGGAATGCTGCAACACGCGCCACATGGCATCAACATATTCAGGCGCCCAGCCCCAGTCGCGGCGGATATCCAGATTACCCAGTTGCAGCCGCTCCTTGCGCCCCGAGGCGATGCGCAGGGCGCCGTTGATCACTTTCTTTGTGACATAGCGCACCGGGCGCAAAGGTGATTCATGATTGAACAGGATGCCGGAACTGGCATGCAGGCCGCGGCCATCGCGATAGCTGGTGACAAGCCAATGCGCCGCCGCCTTGGCGATGGCATAGGGGCTGCGCGGGGCAAAGGGCGTGGTTTCATCCGCCGGGCGATCAATGGCGCCAAAACATTCGCTGGAACTGGCATTGTAGAAGCGAATCGGCGCCTTGGTCAGGTGGATCGCATCCAGCAGGTTCTGCGTGGTGCCGATGATGCTGTTGAAGGTGGCGCGCGGCTGGTCGAAGGAAAGCCCAACCGAACTCTGCGCTGCCAGATTATACATCTCATCTGGCTGGATTTTTTCCAGCAACGTGATCAGGGATGGTAAATCTTCCAGGCTGGTAGTAAGAAATTCTACAGAATCGAGCAATTCCGGAGAAATCCGGCGCAAATTATCCTTGCTGTTTTCATTCGATCCGCGCGAAGAACCAAATACTTTGTAGCCATTCTTACTTAAATGCGCGGCCAGATAGGCGCCGTCCTGTCCGGAAATGCCAAAAATAAGCGCCGTTTTTGCTTTTTTTTCTTGTGTCATGAAAGGTGCCGAATGCTCCGGATATTCGGTATTCAAGCCGATTTGGCGGGCGGAATGCCTTGGAATTTGGCAGATATTCTAGCCCAATTCACCTGCCGCTACAAATACGAGACAAAACCGGCCAGCTGCTACATCTGGTCGGCTTCGGTGAACAGGTTGGTGCTGTCGGCCAGGAAAGCCAGCGGTCGCCCGCCCAGCTCCACCTCCCATTTGGAGAAGCTAATAACCAGCAGGTCGCCGGGGCGCATGGCCGGCAGGCTGAGGGCAATGCTGGCATGCTGGCCACCGCCCAATTCTCGGTGCAGCAGGCTCTTGTTGTTCAGGGTGATGTCCAGGTCACAGCTCAGCGGCGGCACGCCATGCAGGAAGGCCTGCTGCGGCTTCAGATGCACTCCATAGGTTATTACCGTGCGGCCGGAAAACCAGTTATCGGCCCAGAAGCCGGAGACGGAGCGCTGGATTGCATTGGCATTATTGCGGCTGCGGCGCAGCCGGCGATAGCTGGAGTAGATCAGCCCGGCGAGGCGCGAGCCGCGATTCGACATGGCATGCAGTTTTGTGCCGATGATCCGCCGCAGCATGCCTTTCTGCTGAAAGTAGAGAATCCGGTGCAGCCGGGCGATGCTGCGCCAGATCGATGGGAAAGAGCCGATCACCGGCCCCATCAGGCGGTGCCTTTCCACCAGCCGGTAATGCCACAGCCCTTCAAAATATTGTAGCGCGATGAAACCCAGATGGCGGCGGCACACATCAAAGATTTCGGCAAATACATTGCCGCGCTGGCCGATGGTTTTGGCATCCGAATGCAGCCGCGAGCGCGCCCAGACCTTTGGCACATGGGCGATGGCGGCTTTCAGCTTGCGCATGCGCAGCCAGTAATCGTAGTCCATCGCATAATGCAGCGAGGCATCAAACGGCCCGACGATATTGGCGATGCGGCGGCGCCAGAAGGCCGCCGGCTGGCAGATCACGCAATCATAAACCAGGGCATCGTTGCTATAGGGCTGGGTGTTGTAATAGCCGATCTCGGCGCCATCCTGGTCGATATACAGGGCTTTGCCATAAACCATGTCGATAGCGGCATTTTCAGCAAAATACGCCACCACATCGGCAATTGCCGTGGGCTCCAGCACATCATCGGAATTGAGATAGGCCAGGATGTCGCCCTTTGCCAGCGCCATGCCCTTGTTGATCGCGTCCGTCTGGCCGGCATCCGGCTCTGAAATCCAGCGCACGCGGCCATCGCAGCGTTTCAGGATATCCACCGTGCCATCGGTCGAATTACCGTCGATCACAATATATTCGATATTGTCGTAGCTCTGGCCGAGCACACTCTCGATGGTGGCGGTGATGAAGCGGGCCTGGTTGAACGAGGGGGTGATGATCGAAACCAGCGGCTTGGCGTTGAGCGGCTTGCGGCCTGCTTCGGCGGTTGGTTTTTCAGAACGGCCGGCGCCGCCGCGCTGTGCCACACGCTTTAAGGCTTGCCGCAGATTCTGGGCCGATTGCTGCCAGGAATACAGCTTCAGGCGCTGGCGCCCGCGCTCTGCCATATCCTGCCGCAGGCTGGCAGAGCGGATCAACTGGTGCAGTATGTCGGCCATCGCCGCCGGATCAAGCGGCGAGGCATAAAGTGCTGCATCGCCGGCGATTTCCGGCAGGCTGGTGGTGTTGCTGCAAGCCACCGGCGTGCCGGCGTGAAAAGCTTCCAGCAGAGGAATCCCGAAGCCTTCATAAAGCGAGAAAAAGCATAACACCGTGGCTTTGGCGAGCAGTGCGCTGACCAGTTCGCCGCGTACATAGCCAAGATGGCGGATCGGCAGATCGCGATAGTCTGCGACTAATTCCTGCCAGCCATCATTCGCGCCGGTGAGCACCAGTGGGATGATAATGCCGTGCCGCTCAGACAGCCGGCGCAGCGCCTCGAATAGCCGCCGATGGTTCTTGTGCGGCCACAGATTGGCAGGGAAGAACAGGAAATCGCCGCTGGGAATCTGTGCCTGCTCGACCGCAGTCAGCATATCGGTGCGGCCTTCGGCATGTTCAAGCTGCAATGCCGGCGGCATCAGGAAGATGTCTGTGCAGTCGCATTCCGGATGTGCCTGCAAAGTGCTTCTGGAATATTCCGAGATCGTGCCGATGGCGCCGGCATGGTTGAGCACCGGCGTGAAGGCATCCTGGCGGCCCTTGATCACCTCGGCATTGAAGAATTCCGGGAAGACTTCATGTTGCAGATCGGGGATATAAAAGACCCGTTTCGACAGATCATACTCAACGCAATCGCCGCGTGGATAAACGTGGAAAATCACCTCGGCATCCTGCTTCAGCCGCAGCGCTTCCAGTTCATCGAAATAGCGATGCAATGGCAGCGTGACCACGGCCTTGCTGCCCGGGATGCCTTCCACAAGATGCCGGTTGAATATGCAGCAAGCTATTATGTATTCGTCATCGCTATCGGCTTGGCTGAACAACGCGCGCAATACGCCGATGATATTCTGGATGATGCCGCCGGATTTTTCCGGCACCAGCGCTCTGATATCGATAATGGCTTTCATAGTTACAGTGGCTTTCCGTGTCGGGCTGGTTATGCGCGTTCCGCTTTTGCGGCGACCAGCCGCCATCGACCGGGACCTTCGATGTCGGCAATGAATGGATTGGTGCAGGCAATTGGTTCGAGTGTCACATGCTTATACGCAAGATGTATGCCGCCGATGCCATGTTGCTGAACCTGACCCTGCGGCACCAGCATCTGTGTGGCGGCAGGCCGGGTCGGGTCGGTGTTGAGGCGGAACGGCCCGCTGCTGTCGCTGAACAGCGAGAAGCGGGCCGGGGATTGCTCCGGCAGGACCGGCAGCGTAATCGTGCAGCGGCCGGCAACCAGATTGCTCAGCGGCTCCAGCCCGTATCTGAAATCAGGCAGGTTAGTTTGCCGGCCGGCGCCGGATAAACTGCGTTTCCAGGCCAGCAAGGCCGATAGCAGGCGCCATTCCGTCTGCCGGCCAGCCAGGGCGGCGGCGCCATAAGCCTGGCCAATCCAATCCTGCAATTGCTCGATCAACCGACGCGGCCGGCGCGCCAGAATGGCCGCGATTTCTGCATCGCGGGCGCTGCCGCCGCTATTGGTCTTGGTATTGCTGTCATTGATCACAGCAGCCAATACAGTGTTGATGCCCAGAAAAGTGCAACCGGCATTTTGCAGGCGCAGCCAGAGATCCCAGTCCATAGTATATTGCAAGGACGTATCAAGACCGTGGATGCGGTCGACGGCAGCGCGACGCACAAAGGCGGCCGGCTGGCAGATCGTGTTGCTGCGGGCCAGTGCGGCAGTATCAGGTGCATAGGCCGGGAAATAGCCGATGAAGGCGCCTTCGGCATCCAGATAGCAGGCCTGGCCATAGACAACATCAATCTCGGGGTGGCTGTCGAAAATCCGCCCCACAATCGCCAGGCTGCCGGGCAGCAGGCGGTCATCGGCATTGAGCCAGCCCAGGATCGTGCCGCTGGTATTATTCCAGCCCTCCTGGATTGCCGCTGCCTGCCCGCCATCCGCCTGGCGATGATAGGCATAGGCCGGCGGCAGGCCGATGGCTTCGACGATGGCGCCCAGGCCGGCATCGCCGCTGGCATCAAGCAGGGCATAGTCAAGCGCCACATTCTGCTGTGCCAGACTGGCCAGGGCACCCTGCAATTTGCTCACCCCAGTGCGCAGCGGCACCGAAATGCTGAAGCTTTGGGCAGTGCCGGTGGTGGCGGAAACATGCATTGCTAGCGCCCCTGCCAGCGCTCCAGCAATCCTTGCCACCAGGATTTTGTCTTGCTGTGGCTTGCCGCTTCCGGAACGTCAGGCGGGCTAACGGGCGGCATTGCGATATTGGCATGGATTTTTGGCCGATTGACGGCATCCTGGTAAATTTCCAGCACCTGCTCGGCTGATTTGCGCCAGGAGAAGGTTGCCGCTTGCAGCCGTGAACGCTCGCGGCCGGCTTTCAGCAGTTCAGGATCATCGAGCGGTTTGCAAATCGCGACGGCAATGGCCGCCGCATCATGCGGGTCCACCATCAAGGCGGCATCGCCCGCCACTTCCGGCAGTGAACTGACATTGGAGGTGACCACAAAGGCGCCCTGACTCATGGCTTCCACCACAGGCAGGCCAAAACCCTCCCAATAGGACGGGAACAGAAACAGCGTGCAATTCTGCATCAGCCATTGCAGTTCCTCTTCGCTGCAAAAACCCATCATATGCACCCGGTCGGCAATGCCGAGTTCGGCCAGATGCTGCATGAAGCCATCGAACATCCAGCCCTTGCCGCCTGCAATCAGCAGCGGCGGGCAATGCTGGCGCTCATGTGCAATGCGGGCATAGGCCTCGGCCAGCTTGAAGTAATTCTTGCGCGGCTCCAGCGTACCCACCGAAAGCAGGTAATCCTGTCCGGCATACGGCGCCAGGCGTGTTGGGCAGGCAATGGGTGCTGCGCTGGTGAAGCGGCTGGCCAGCGGCACAACTTCAACCCTGTCCGGCTCCACATGCGGAAACAGTGACAGGAAGTGATCGCGCGAGAATTTTGAGATGGAAATGATGCGGTCGGCATACAGGCTGGCCTGGAAGATGCCGCGAAAGCAGCCAACCCGGTTTGCCTCGGTGGTCCATTCCGGATTGCTGATGAAGCTCAGGTCATACAGCGTGTAGATCAGCCTTGCCTTGCGCAGCGGCGGCGGGCAGTAGAAATTGTGGCTATGCACCACATCCGGCGAACCCAGCAGATGTTCCAAATCCGCTGGCGGATTATACCAGAATTGGCGCAGTTTTTCGTGCGTGTCGTGGTGCAGTCCGCGATGGAAATTATACTGCATCGGCAGAACGGTGCTCTGCCGCCAATTTTCATCCCAGAACAGGTCGCCGAAATTCGGATACAGCAGGTAATTGTTGGTCTTGTCGATCTGCGCCAATTCGCGGATCGTTTCATACGCAACATTGCCGCAGCCGGCGCGCAGCAAACCGGTTTGGCTGACATCGAAGCCTATACGCATGGTGGCTCCTAACCGCGCAGCAATTTGCTGAGCAGGGGGTATTTTGTCATCAATGGGCCGTTCCATTCACGGAGCAGCCCGCGCACATCCTGGCTCAGCCCCCGGTTCCAGCGCAGATCGGCATAGATCAGATAGAGGCTGAGATATTTGACAAAGCGCGCATGATCCTGGCGCTCGATGCCGCGCGCATCTGCTGCCGCATGGGCATAATTCGAAAGCCAGCGCGCAGGCACCTTGCCCAGGCGCTGGCGCAGCATGGTGTTCAATTCACCATGCACCGCAACGCGGTTGGCCAGTGTCTTGTTTTCGGGATACATGCGCGATCCCGCCAGATGCGCCGGGCTGTGATGGAAAACGCAGCCGGCCTGCACCGCGCGCAGCCAGTATTCGTAATCCATGCAGAAGCGCAGGGCGCTGTTCAAGGGTCCGATGCGATCAACCACACGGCGCCGGAAGAAGACTGCCGGCTGGCACAGATAGCACACATCGCGCAGCCGATCCGGGTCCCAGGCTTCGGTGTAATAGCGTTCCATCACGGCATCGGCAGGATCGATATGGCTGGCTTCGCCATAGACAAAGTCAACCTCCGGGTGGCGCTCAAAAATCTCGGCAACAGCCTGGAAGGCGCCGGGGTAATAGATGTCGTCGGAATTGAGCCAGGCGATGATGTCGCCATCGGCAGCGGCCAGGCCACGATTCACCGCAGCAGCTTGGCCGCCATCGGGTTCGCTGACAAAGTTTAGCCGGTCGCTGTAGCGCCGGAGAATCTCAAGTGTTTCGTCTTTGCTGCCGCCATCGAAAATATCATACTTAAAAGTTGCATTTTCCTGATTCAGGACGCTTAAGATCGTCCTTTCAATATACTGTCCCTGATTGAACGAAGGGGTAATAACGCTGAACATCACCATGATTGTTACCTTTCCCTGAGCCGGGAAATACTATGGGTTTTGCGGGGAAAAGTGTAGATTTACGGCGACTGTTTTGCACGGCGCCGAACTTTAAGCGCAAGCTGAGGGCGTTGTAAATCAGCTTCCCGCCGATTAGCTTGCGGGCCAATAGCCGGATCGCTAGAAATTTTCCCAATACTGCTGGGCGGAAGATGGATCAGGATGAATATGACCGCATGGCTGCGGTCGAGGAAACGCTGTGGTGGTACAGGGCCTTGCACCGTATCCAGCAGCAGCGCCTGGCGGCATTGCGGCTTGCCCCGGCCAGCCATATCCTGGATGCTGGCTGCGGCACCGGCGGCCTGCTGCGTTTTCTGCGCCAGCAGATGCCGGAGCTTGTCTTCCATGGCCTGGAATTCAATACCGAGGCGGCCCGCATGGCACAGGCCAAGGCCGGCCTGGCAGTAACCGAGGGATCGGTCAATGCCATGCCGTTTGGCGATGCGGCGTTTGATGCCATTGTTTCCGATGATGTGCTGTGCCATGCCGGGGTGGACGAAGCTGCCGCCCTGGCGGAATTCCGCCGCTGCCTCAAGCCTGGCGGCCGGCTGCTGCTTAATTTGCCGGCCTATGCCTGGATGAATTCACCGCATGACATTCACGTTCACAATGCCCGTCGCTACACCAAGCGACAGGCGGTCGAGCGTCTGGCGCGGGCCGGCTTTGTCATTGAAGCGGCGGGGTATTGGAACAGCCTGCTATTTCCGCTGATGCTGCTGCATCGCATGAGTGTGGGCAAGATGCAGACCGCCAGCGATGTGCGGCCGCTCGCCCCCTGGCTCAACACGGCATTGTTTTCCATTGTGCGCCAGGAGGAATGGCTTAATCGCTGCGGTCTGGGGCTGCCTTTTGGCGGTTCCGTGTGGTTGCAGGCCAAGCGATCCTAAGCTTGGGGCGCGGGTTCGGCTTATTGCGCCGGCCAGCAATAATCGTTGAAACTTCGCTGCTGCAATAACATACTTTAGGGCGGCGCGGTTCGGGGGAATGATTAAAAATGATTGTTGGCAGCGGCTTGCTCGCTCAAGGCTTCAGTAAGTATCGCGACAGGGACGATATAGTCATTTTTGCCTCCGGTGTTTCGAATTCTGCCGAAACCGATCTGGCTGCCTATGCCCGCGAACAGGATTTGTTGCAGAAATATTTACATGCTGATGGCAGGTGTTTGGTTTATTTCAGCACGTGCAGTATTTTTGATCCGGAGCGTCAAGGCAGCCATTATGCCAAACATAAGCTGGCCATGGAGGCCTTGATAGCCACTGCGGCGCCCCGGCACTATATCTTCCGCCTGCCGCAAGTTGTTGGCAATATTGGTAATCCGAATACTTTGGCGAATTTTCTCTATGGCAGGATCAAGGCCGGCGAAAGGTTCAAGGTTTGGGCCAATGCTCCCAGGGCTTTGCTGGATATTGAGGATGTCTGCCGGATTTGCAGTTATGTTATTGATAATGAGGCAATTCCTGGTCGGATAATGAACGTGTTCCCGCCTTTTGCGGTCACGGCTCTTGACCTGGTTCGGGCTTTCGAGGCCATTCTCGGCCGGCAAGGGCAGTATGAACTGGTGCCGCTTGGCACGGCCTATCATGTTGATACTACTGATATGGCTGCTATAGTGGCGGCCGCTGGGGTGGAATTTTCCAACAATTACATCGAAAAGATATTGAGGAAATATTATGTCCACCATGGTTAGGTCAAAGCAATATGACATATCCATAGTCATTCCGGTCTATCGAAGTGAAAAAATACTTCCAGACCTGATCGCCAGGATTCGCGAAGCTTTACAGGATCGTTCCTTCGAAGTGATCCTGGTGCATGATTGCGGGCCGGATAACAGCTGGCAGGTTATCGTCGAACTGTGCAAAGCCAACCCGATGGTGCGCGGTTTCAACCTGCGCCACAATGTCGGCCAGCATAACGCCATCATGGCCGGCCTGAATGCCGTGCGCGGCAAGATTGTTGTCACCATGGACGACGATTTGCAGCATGCGCCGGATGATATCGCCATGCTGTGCGAGCAGGTGAGCCAAGGCTTCGATGTCTGCTACGCAAAATTTCCAACGCGGCATCATGCGCTGTGGAAGCGCCTGGGCAGCAAATTCAACGACATGCTGGCGCGTGTATTGCTGCGCAAGCCGAAAGACCTCTACCTGTCGCCGTTCAAGGCCTTCTCGCGTGAACTTGCCGATGAGGTGGTGAAATATCGTGGTGTGTCGATTTATATCGACAGCATCATCCTCAGCCTGACGCGCAACATCACATCGGTTGAAGCCAAGCATCATCCGCGCCTGCACGGCACCGGCGGCTATAGCTTGCTGAAATCAACCCGGCTGCTGATGCGCATGTCCACCTCCACCACCATCATTCCGTTGCGCCTTGCCATGTTGATGGGCCTGCTGCTGTCATTTGCCGGCCTTATGCTGGCCATCCTGCTGGTGGTGCAGCGTTTCACCTTGAATGCCATGCCGGTCGGCTGGTCTTCGGTGGTGGTTGCCTCGTTGATCCTGGGCGGCGCGCAGCTTTCCTGCATCGGCATCGTCGGCGAGTATATCGGCAATATTTTCATGATGCTGACCGGCAAACCGCAATACACGGTTGCGGCCAGCGCCAATGTTGAAGATGACAATGCTCAATAATCCCGCCTTGCGGCAGTTTGTGCTTTATGCGTTATGCGGCGGCAGCGGCGTGGCACTGGATTTTGTGCTCTATACCGTGCTGCTGCATGCCGATGTTTGGTATCAGTTCGCGAATTTGGCCGGCTATGCTGGTGGCACCCTGCTCAGCTTTGTGCTCAACCGGGCCTTCACCTTCAAGGTTTTTGACCGGCCGCTGCTGCGGCTGGCAGTGTTCTGTGGCGTTGCCTTCACCGGCTATCTGGTCTCCACCGTAATGTTGTGGTGGATGATCGAAGGGCTGCTGCTGCATCCGATTCTGGCAAAACTTCTCACCCTCGGCGTTGTTCTGGTGCTGCAATTCAGCCTAAACCGCCTGATCACATTCAAATCAGCTCAGGCTTCCCCATGACGCAAGTAGTTCTCCCGACCATTCAGGCCACCGATGACGCAGCCGTTGACTGCCTGATCGTTGGCGGCGGCTTCACCGGCCTTTCGGCTGCGCTTGACCTGACCCGTCAGGGGCGCTCGGTGCTGGTGCTGGAACAGGACACATCGCTCGGCGGCCTGGCTGGCGGCTTTGATATCGGCGGTTTCGAGCTGGAGAAATTCTATCATCACTGGTTTGTCAGTGATCGTGAAGTGACTGATCTGGTTGCCGAACTCGGGCGCGGCGATTGCGTGGTGACGCATGAAGCCCGCACCGGCATGTATTTCTCCAACAATTTTTTCCGCCTCAGCACACCGATGGATCTGCTGCGTTTCAGCGCCCTGCCGTTTCTGGAGCGTATCCGGCTTGGCATCGGCGTGTTGCGGGCGCGGCAGGTGCGCGACTGGATGCAGCTGGAAAACCGCTCGTCGCGCGAATGGCTGCTCGAACTGTTCGGCGAAAAGGTTTTCAAGGTGGTGTGGGAACCGCTGCTGGTGGGCAAGTTCGGCGTGTTCGCCGATACAATCTCCGCCGTATGGTTCTGGAAGAAGCTGGTGCTGCGTGGCGGCAGCCGCGCCAATAGCGGCAAGGAGATGCTGGCTTATTACCGTGGCGGCTTTGCGGCGCTGGCGCGACATATGGGCGAGGAGATCCTGCGCCGGGGCGGCCGTATCGAAACCGGTGTGTCGGCGCGGCGCGTGCTCGCCGAGAATGGCCGCGCCGTGGCAGTGGAAACCTCGAAGGGGGTTTACAAGGCCAATACCGTGCTGTTGACCACCGCTTTGCCGGATGCCGCCAACCTGTTGCAGGATGCCGCCCCTGAAACCTATTTGCAGGCATTACGTCGCGTGCAGTATCTGGCCAATATCTGTTTGGTGCTGCAACTCGACCGCAGCCTGTCGAGCACTTACTGGCTCAATGTCAACGATCCCGGTTTTCCCTTTGTCGGTGTGATCGAGCATACCAATTTTGAGCCGCCGGAATATTACGGCAACAGCCATATCGTCTATCTGTCGCGCTACCTGCCGGCGACTGATGCGTTCTACACCATGCCGGATGACGAGCTGCTCGAATTTGCCCTGCCGCATCTGAAACGTATGTTTCCGGCGCTGGAGAAATCCTGGATCAAGCAGCATTATGTCTGGCGTGCGGATTATGCCCAGCCGATCGTGGAAAAGCATTATTCCAAGATCGTGCCGGGAATGCAGACGCCGCTGGACAATGTGCTGATTTCCACCATGGCGCAGGTATATCCTGAAGACCGGGGTACCAATTATGCCATTCGTGAAGGCAAGAAGGTGGCTGCCCATATCGTGCATTCCCTGTCCGCGGGCAAGCCGCAGGCGTAAGCCGGCTTGATGCCGCATTGTATTTTCGGGACACTGCCATGACGCATGTTTTTCATAACAGCATTCTGCGCGAATACGATATTCGCGGCATTGTTGGCGAAACCCTGTCGGAATTGGATGCCGAAGCCATCGGCCGGGCTTTCGGCACCCGCGTGCGCCGGGCTGGTGGCAGCATGGTCTGTGTTGGCTGGGATGGCAGGCTTTCCAGCCCGGCAATGGCCGCCGCCCTGGTGCGTGGCCTGACCAGCACCGGATGCACGGCAATGCAGATCGGCTGCGGCCCGACACCGATGCTGTACTATGCCGCCAAGGCACGAAACGCCGATGGCGGCATCATGGTTACCGGCTCGCATAACCCGGCCAATCACAATGGCTTCAAGATGGTGTTTGGCAACAAGCCGTTCTTTGGCGCCGATATTCTTGATATCGGCCGGCTGGCCGCTGCCGGGGATTATGAACAGGGTGATGGGGCGGCGAGCCAGGATTCGGTATTTGAGGAATATGTGCAGCGGCTATTGCGCGATTTTACCCCCGGCCGGCCACTGCGCGTGATCTGGGATTGTGGCAATGGCGCTGCCGGCGAGGTGGCGACGGCCCTGGCGCAGCGTCTGCCAGGCCAGAACACGGTGTTGTATGGCGAAATCGACGGCAATTTCCCCAATCATCACCCCGATCCGACAGAGCCGCATAACCTGCTCGATCTGATTGCGGCTGTACGCGCCGAAGGTGCCGATCTCGGTATCGCTTTTGATGGCGATGGTGATCGTATTGGCGTGGTGGATGGTCAAGGTGAGATTTTGTGGGGCGATCAGTTGCTGATCGTGTTTGCCGAACAGATTCTGGCAGCCCAGCCGGGCGCATCGATCATTGCCGATGTGAAGGCGTCGAAAGTGTTTTTCGATCAGGTCGACAAGCTGGGCGGCAAGGCAGTGATGGGGCGCACCGGGCATTCCCTGATCAAGACCATGATGGCCGATATCGGTTCGCCGCTGGCCGGCGAGATGAGCGGGCATATCTTTTTTGCCGACCGTTATTATGGTTTCGACGATGCGCTCTATGCCGCTGTGCGATTACTCGGCATCGTAGCCGGCTGGCCCGATCAGGGCCTAGCCGATTGGCGCCAATGCCTGCCGCAAATCTACAACACGCCGGAAATCCGCATTGATTGCCCGGATGTGCGCAAATTTGACGTGATTGCCGAGGTGCGGGCGCGGCTGTATGCTGCCGGCACCATTTTCAATGCGGTGGATGGCATTCGCACCGATACTGAACAGGGCTGGTGGCTGCTGCGCGCTTCAAACACGCAGGCGGTGCTGGTGGCGCGTTGCGAGGCAACGGCACCGCAAGGCTTGCCGATCCTGCTTGATTCACTCTGGCGCCATCTTGATGCCTGCGGCATCGCCCGGCCTGCCGGCTATTGAGCGGCAGGCCGCGATATTCAAGTCAGACGCGCCCGAACGTATCCTGGAAACGCACGATATCGTCTTCACCCAGATAGCTGCCAGACTGGATTTCGATCAGCGATAGCGGCAGCCGGCCGGGATTTTCCAGCCGATGCGTCACCCCAATCGGAATATAGGTCGACTGGTTTTCCGACAGCAGGAAGGTATCGTCACCGCGCACCACCCGGGCCGTGCCGCTGACCACCACCCAATGCTCGGCGCGGTGATGGTGCATCTGCAACGACAGGCTGGCGCCCGGGTTGACCATGATATGCTTGACCTGGAAACGCGCCCCGGCATCGATGCGCCGGAAATAGCCCCAGGGGCGATAGACGGTGGCGCTCTGATCCACTTCTTCGCATTGCGCCTGCTTCAGCCGATCAACGATCTGGCGTAAATCCTGCGCCCGGTCGCGCGGTGCCACCAGCACGGCGTCGTCGGTGGCCACCACCAGCAGGTCGGATACACCCAGGGTGGCGATCAGCGGCCCTTCGCTGCGCAGGTAGGAGCCGGTGCAGTCGATGGCATGCACATTGCCGCGCGTTACATTGTCGTCGCTATCGCGGCTGCCGATATCCCACAATGCCGACCAGGTGCCAACATCGCTCCAGCCCGCGCTCAGGGGCAGCACCGTGGCCTTGTCGGTGCGCTCCATCACGGCGGTGTCGATGGCATCAGACGGGCAGGCGGCAAAAGCCTCGGCGTCAACACGGACAAAATCGGCATCGGTCTGCAAGTTTTTGGTGGCAGCTTGGCAGGCCGCCAGAATATCCGGGCGATGCTGTTCCAGTTCGGCCAGGAAGCGCCGGGCCGAAAACAGGAAGATGCCGCTATTCCAATAATAGCTGCCTTCGGCCAGGAAAGCCTCGGCACGCGTGCGATCCGGCTTTTCCACAAAGCGGTCAACATGCCGGGCTGTCGTTGCGCTCTCGGCCGTGGCCAGCATCGCACCCGCCTTGATATAGCCATAGCCGGTTTCTGGCGCATTCGGTTCAATACCAAAAACCACCATATGGCCGGCCCGGGCGGCATCGGCTGCCGCCAGGATGGTGCTGAGCAGAGTGTCGGCATCGCGCACAACATGATCGGCCGGCGCCACCAGAAGCAAAGGCTCCTGGTCGGTGCCTGCGCATTGGGCCAGGCAGGCCAATGCCGCAATCGCTGCGGCCGGCGCGGTGCCGCGTGCCGCCGGCTCAAGCAGAATCCGCCCCACCGGCAATCCGGTGCGGCGCAACTGTTCGGCGATCATGAAGCGATGCTCGTCGCTGCATACAAACCAGGTCGGTTGCAGCGCGGGATTGCTCAACCGGGTGGCGGTTTCCTGCAACATGGTGGCTGCGCCATCCATTGCCAGAAATTGTTTGGGCAGCGCCCGGCGCGATAACGGCCAAAGTCTGGTGCCAGTGCCGCCACAAAGCACCACAGGAACGATAAAGGATGGTGTCGTCATATTGGCCGTTTCTACATCCAAAATAATGGGAATCTATGGCTTGGCCTTTAGTTTGACGGCCGGGGCCTGATTAGCAAAAAACCAGATTGCCGACCACTCGAAACTGGGCGCCCGAAGCCTAGCCTAATAGGCCGCGCTCGTCCAAGGCCATCGCCAGATTGTATCCGGCGGGCCACCAGGCCGGGGCCTTATCCCGCGCCGCTGCATAAGCTTTTTTAATATCAATATGTTATGGATTTTTCTGTTTTTGCCGTGTTGTCCGGGGCAGGCTGCCCATAGTATGGGCAAGTATCCAGGCGGTGTTTGTCTATCCGCCCAGGCCGCGCGACAATCCAGGCGCGCATAATAGACAATTACTGCACAGCATGTTACGACTTGGCCCAAGCTAAAAAACCATGAAATAAACGCCCCATTCTCTAACCTGCACAGAAAAAGCTCGCTGTATGGATAAGAAGAAAGTCGCCTTCATCACTGGTGTGACGGGTCAAGATGGTGCCTTGCTGGCAGAATTGCTGTTACAGAAGGGCTATGTGGTTCACGGCCTGAAGCGCCGCTCCGCCTCTTTCAATACTGGCCGCATTGAGCATCTTTATCAGGACCCACATACGTCCGGCGTGAATCTTTTTCTGCATTACGGCGATCTGACCGATGCCACCAACCTGATCCGGGTGGTGCAGGAAGTGCAGCCGGATGAGATTTATAATCTGGCGGCGCAAAGCCATGTTCAGGTCAGCTTTGAAACCCCGGAATATACCGCCAATTCGGATGGCCTGGGTACACTGCGCCTGTTGGAAGCGATCCGCATCCTGCGCATGAACGACAAAGTGCGCTTCTATCAGGCATCAACTTCGGAATTGTATGGCAATGCCAAGCCGCCGCAATCCGAATATACGCCGTTTGAGCCGCGCAGCCCCTATGCCGCCGCCAAACTTTACGCCTACTGGATCACGCGGAATTACCGCGAAGCCTATGGCATGTTCGCGTCGAACGGTATCCTGTTCAACCATGAAGGCCCAACCCGCGGCGAGACTTTTGTCACCCGCAAAATCACCCGGGCCGTGGCGGCTATCGTTGCCGGCAAGCAGGACCGGCTGTATCTCGGCAATTTGAATTCCCTGCGCGATTGGGGTGATGCCCGCGATTATGTTGAGGGCATGTGGCGCATCCTCCAACATGATAAGCCGGATGATTTTGTGCTGGCCACCGGCGAAGCCCATACCGTGCGCGAATTTGTCGAACTGGCTTTTGCTGAAGCAGGCATCCAGATTGAGTGGCGCGGCAGCGAGCTTGAAGAAGTTGGCGTCAACGCCAAGACCGGCGATGTTCTGGTGCAGATCGACCCGCGCTATTTCCGCCCCACGGAAGTTGATTACCTGCTCGGCAATCCCGAGCGGGCCAACACCATCCTTGGCTGGAAGCCCAAGATCAGCTTCCGGCAGATGATTGCCGATATGGTGGCAGCCGACACGAAGCTGGTTCACAGCCCTGCGGCCGAATAAAGCCGCTGCCTGATCGCACGGGCGGGGCGCGTTGAGGAGGCGGGCATGACGGTAATCGTAACGGGCGGCGCGGGTTTCATCGGCTCGGCTTTGGTGCGGCAGCTTAATGCCGCCGGCACGCGCGTGGTGACGGTGGACAAGCTGACCTATGCCGCCAACCTGGACAATATCGCCGACCTGCCCAATCCCGAGCTGCATCGTTTTGTGCAGCTTGATATTTGCGACCGCAAGGGCATCGGCGCGCTTTATGCCGAGGTGAAGCCGCAGGCGGTGTATCACCTGGCAGCGGAAAGCCATGTTGATCGCTCAATCGACAGCCCGGCGCCGTTTATCGAAACCAATGTCACCGGCACGTTGGTGCTGCTGGAAGCGGCGCTGGAATACTGGCGCGGCCTGGATGAGGCCGGCAAGGTCGCGTTCCGGCATTTGCAGGTTTCCACCGATGAAGTTTATGGCGATGCCGAGCCGGCCAGTTTCTTCACCGAGAACAGCCCCTACAAGCCGAATTCGCCCTATGCGGCGAGCAAGGCATCATCCGATCATCTGGCGCGCGCCTTTGGCCGCACTTATGGCTTGCCGATCCTGGTGACCAATTGCGGCAATAACTACGGCCCGTATCAGTTTCCGGAAAAGCTGATCCCGCTGATGATCCTGAACGCGCTGGATGGCAAGGGCCTACCGGTTTATGGCCAGGGCGATCAGGTGCGTGACTGGATTCATGTGGAAGATCATGCCGCCGCCTTGCAGCGCGTGATGCAGGCCGGCCGGGTGGGCGAGACCTATCTGATCGGCGCGCGCGGCACGCGGCAGAATCTGGAGATTGTGCACAGCCTGTGCGCCTTGCTGGATGATTTTGCGCCGCAGCCCACCGGGCGCAAATATGCCGAATATATCCGCTATGTCGCCGACCGCCCGGGGCATGACAAGCGCTATGCGATTGACCCGACGAAGTGCGAGACCGAACTGGGCTGGCAGCCGGTTTATGACGTAACCTCGGGCCTGCGCCAGACGGTGAAATGGTATCTCGACAATGCCGCCTGGTGCCGGCGCGCCACGCAAGCTTATGATCGTGGCCGTATCGGCCTGGCGAAGTGACGTGACGGAGAACGCGCGATGAAAGGCATCATCCTGGCCGGCGGCACCGGCTCCCGCCTGCACCCGATCACCCACGGCCTGAGCAAGCAGCTGCTGCCCGTCTACGACAAGCCGATGGTCTACTACCCGCTGCCCACGCTGATGCTGGCGGGCATCCGCGACATCCTGCTGATCGCCACGCCCCACGAGGTCGGCCAGTTCGAGC
>DLGP01000011.1 GCA_002482765.1 Alphaproteobacteria bacterium UBA7691 | reverse complement strand
GGTGGCGCAGGAAGTGCGCGGCCTGGCGCAACGCTCGGCCAATGCCTCGAAGGATATCAAGACGCTGATCGCCGAATCGAATAACCAGGTGCGGCGCGGCGTTGGCCTGGTGAACCAGACCGGCCAGGCGCTGGATGGCATTGTGGCGGCGGTGAAGCAGGTGGCCGATCTGGTCTCCGACATTGTCACCGCCAGCCAGGAGCAGACCAGCGGCCTGGATGCGATCAACGACCAGGTGGCGCAGATGGACGAAATGACCCAGCGTAACGGCGCCCTGGTGGAGGAAACCACCGCTTCCACCCAGGCGCTGGCCGATCAGGCCAAGGAACTGGCCCGGCTGGTAGGATATTTCCGCGTTACGCGGTAAATATTGGGGCCAGAAGCTGGGACAGGTGGGGAAAGCATGAGTGAGACGGCGCAGGCGGACGACGCCAAGATAGCAGCCTTCAAGGCCGCCCTGGCCACACACCAGGCCGGCAAGCTGGCCGAGGCGGAGGCCGCCTATCGTGACATCCTGCAACGCTGGCCCGGCCATGTCGAAAGTTTCCACCATGTCGCCATCATCGCCTTGCAGCGTAATGATCTGGAACAGGCCGAAACCCTGCTGCGCCGGCTGACTCAGGCGGTGCCGCAGATGGCGCCGGCCTGGAGCAATCTGGGCGTGGTGCTGCTGCGCCAGGGCCGCGCCGAGGAAGCCGCCGCAGCGCAGCGCGAGGCGCTTAAAATCCAGCCGGATTTTGCCGGCGCGATGAAGAATCTGGGCAATGCACTGCGCGAACTGGGCGACATGGCCGGCGCCGAGGCGGAATTCCGCCGCGCCATCGAGCTGGTGCCGGATGCCGATGGCTACAACAATCTGGCGCTGGCCTTGCAGACCCGCGATGCCATGGGCGCCATCGCCGCCCTGCGCCAGGCGGTGACGCTTGATCCGCGCCACCACAAGGCCCTGTCCAGCCTGGCCAACATGCTGCGCCTGCAAGGCCGCATCGAGGAAGCGCGCCAGGTCTGGGATCAGGCCATCGCGGTGCGGCCCGATATCGGCCTGCAATTGATGCGCGGGCTGACCGTGAACCCGATCATCCGTTCGCGTGAGGATATCGAGCAGAGCCGCCAGGGCCTGCTGGCCAACATATCGGCCTTGCGCCTGGCCGGGCTGAACCACCCGGCGATTGATACCGAGGTATTCTCCACCAATTTCTTCATGGCCTATCACGGCCGCAACAACCGCGACCTGCACAGCCGCATCGCGGCGCTTTATGCCGCAATCTGCCCGAGCCTGACCTGGACCGCGCCGCATTGCCAGCGCAAACGCCCGGCCGGCGGCCGGATCAAGGTGGGCTTCCTGTCACAATTCATGCGCCGGCATAGTATCGGCCGCACCACACGCGGCCTGATCGCTGAACTGGATGAAAGCCGTTTTGAAAGTGTGGCGCTGTTTGTGCCGCCCTTCATCGACGATGAGATTTCGCGCTTCATCCGCGATGCCGCCGATCACCACATCATGCTGCCCAAAAAGCTCGACGAGGCCCGGCGCCAGATTGCCGCGCTGGAACTGGATGTGCTGTTCTACCAGGATATCGGCATGGAGCCGTATTCGTATTTCCTGGCCTTCTCGCGCCTGGCGCCGGTGCAATGTGTCTCCTTCGGCCATCCCGACACAACCGGGATTCCGAACATGGATTATTTCATCTCCAATGATCTGTTCGAATTGCCGGAGGCGGACGCGCATTACAGCGAAAAGCTGTTCCGGCTGCACGATCTCGGCACCCTGGCCTATTACTACAAACCCGATACACCCGATCCGATCAAACCGCGCAGCGCGCTGCCGGTGCCACAGCAGGGCCGCTTCTATCTCTGCCCGCAGCATCTGTTCAAGCTGCATCCGGATTTTGACGATATCGTGGCCGGCATCCTGGAGCGCGACCCGGAAGCGTATGTCGGCTTCATCGCCCAGGGTGCGCCCCATTGGAGCGAATTGATCCTGCAACGGCTGACCCAGCGGCTTGGCAACAAGCTGATCCGCCGCGTCTCATTCATCCCGTCGCAGGAAGGGCCGGATTTCCTCAGCCTGCTGCGCGCCGCCGATGTGGTGCTGGATACGGTGCATTTCAACGGCATGAACACCTCGCTGGAAGCGTTGTCGCAGAATGCCGTGGTGGTGACGCTGCCATCCGACCAGCAGCGCGGCCGCCATACCCAGGCGATGTATCGCAAGATGGGCATCACCGACACCATCGCCGCCGATGCCGCGCAGTATGTTGAGATTGCCGTGCGCGTGGCCAATGATGCCGCCTGGCGCAGCGCGTTGCAGGCCCGTATCGCGGCCAGCAATCATGTGCTGTTTGAGGATATCCGCGTGGTGCGCGAATTCGAGCGTTTTTTCAGCAGCGCCGTGGCGGCACTCTGAAACCGCCCTACTCGCTGGGCAACGTGGCGCGCATGGCGGCAGCCAGGCTGCGATCCTCGGCGCGGCCGGAAGCTTCCAATGCGGCAATCACGCCATCACGATCCGCACGCGGCCGGTTCTGGCTCAGTTTGAACTTGCCCTGCAAATCGGCAATCTCGATCTCGATGCCGACCACGCCGCGCACCATGCCGTCAATGAACCGTTCGGGCTGGCCGGCCACCGACCAGCCGGCAGGGTCTTCATAAAGCCGCGCCAGGCGATCCACCAAAGCCGTCAGTTCCGCCGACTCATGCAGCAGCCGGGCCGGGCCATGGGCATGCACGGCAGAATAATTCCAGGTCGGCACCGCCGGCTGGGTGGCATACCAGCGCGGCGAGACATAACCATGCGGCCCCTGGAAAATCGCCAGCGCCGGCCGGGTTTCAAGCAGCCGCCAGATCGGATTGGCGCGCGCCACATGCGCCAGCAAGGTGCCTTTGTCGCCGCGCCCACGGTCCAGCATGAACGGGATATGGCTGGCCTGCACATCATCGCCATTGCTGGCAATCAGCAGGCCAAAATCATTGGCGGCGATCAGATCATGCATCGCCGCCAGGCTGGGCGCGGCAAAATGCGCAGGCGTATAGAGCGATGGCGGCATGGCGGGGCTTCCATGGAAAAACAACGGGCGGCGGCATGTAAGCAAGCCGCAGGCCGCCTGCCAAGCGCGGAATTGTCAGCCGACAATGCGCCGGAATGCCCTGGGCTATGCCGGTTCAGCGGCGCGGCGGCTCCAGTTTCAGCGCCTTGCCATCCTTGTCGATCATATACACCGCATTCGGTTCGACGACCTGCACTGCATCCACCACAATGCGGAAACCGTAGAAATTGCCCGGCACGCTGAATTGCAAAGCCTGCGCCACATCCGGCCGCGCCACCGTCATGCGGCTGCGCGCCATGATCTTGCCGGGCGCCAGAAACACCACTTCCACCGCTGCGGTCTTGGCTACGGTATCCGCCGCCCAGCCATTCAGCACCACCTTGTCGCCCTCGCGCGCCACGGAATCGAAACTGCCGCGCAGGGCCGTGGATGTGTCCACCCGCTTGCCGGCGGGATCAAGCAGGCACATGGCGCAGATATCCCAGGCCGTGGTTGGCACCGGCTGCACCAGATCGGCCAGCGGCGGCGGCTTGTCATTGCCGCCGCCAAAACCCAGCCGGGGCATCTTGCCGCCACAACCCGCCAGCAACAGGCCGGCGCCCAGCAGCAGCGGCAGCGCAAGGCGCGACGGCAATAATCCAGCTTGATGCGAAGCGGCCACGGGCAACATCCTTTTCTGGTTATTCACACCAGTCATTCAAACAAAAGCTGTGAGGCACAGGCAAGCGCCCGGCCGGCAAATCGGCTAAACTGTCATACCGAATCCTGATGGAAGCAACGCCATGACCACCTATAGCGCCCATATCGACTGGCAGCGCCAGGGCGAAGCCTTCACCGACAACCGCTATAGTCGGGTGCATCGGTGGCAATTTGATGGCGGCTTGACCGTGCCGGCATCGCCTTCGCCGTTTTCGGTGCGGCCACCCTTTTCCGATCCGGCCAATATCGACCCCGAGGAAGCCTTTGTGGCGGCGGCGGCCAGTTGCCACATGCTGTGTTTCCTCTATCTCGCCGCCCGCGACGGCTATGTGGTGGACAGCTACCAGGATGCCGCCGAAGGTGTGCTGGAAGCTTCGGAACCCGGCGGCCCGCGCTGGATCACCCGCATCACCCTGCGCCCGCATGTGATGTTCAGCGGTAACAAAAGCCCCACGGATGCCATCCTGGCCGACCTGCATGCCCGCGCGCATCATGATTGTTTCATCGCCCATTCGATGCGGGGCGAGGTGGTGACGGCGGGTAGCTGGGAATACCTTAAGGAGTAAAAATTAGCCACTACGAGCTTTATTCAATTGTTATTTTAGGTGCTTAGCCAAAGTATATAGAGAAAAAAGATATTGCATTATTTTATGAATATAATACAAAATGAGCTGGCTTAGGTACATCTACAGAAATATGCGTGCAAATCAGTATAAACGAAAAATATTAGTAGGAAAATTGCGAATATCACTCAATAAAACGGAAGTGCTAGACTATGCCGAGCGCTACGACTACTCGGGCGACACATTGCTGGCGGATCGTCTCCAGATGGCAGCGCAGCGCGGGTACCTGACCCGCGACGATCTGATTGAAGTTGCTAAATGGAAGTGGAGGGGCGGAAGGACGCGCCAGCTTGCCGGGCAAAATAGCGATGAGGACGTTCAGGAGGTCACGCGCGTCTCATTTACCACAGGCAACGAGCGCCTACGGATTGGCGCGCTGCTGGTATTGCAGGGCGTACATTGGCCGATGGCCAGCGTGATCCTTCACTTTGCCTTCCCGGACCGCTATCCGATCCTCGACATCCGGGCGATGGAGACCGTGGAAGGCCCCAAATCCTACACCTTCGAAAGCTGGCTCGAATACACGGAGCTGTGCCGGAAGACCGCCAGCGATATGGGCGTCACAATGCGAACACTTGATCGAGCATTGTGGGCTAGGGACAAAGCGTTAAACCCGAAACGCAGAAAATCCTAAGCCGGCGCCCACAAAGTCTGCGTATTCCGCCCTATACATGGACCGTGACATCATAGCCGAGAGATTTCAGAGCCTTTGAAGTGCGGCCATTTCGCGGCGGAAATCGTTCAGGCAGGGCCCAGCCCACGATTTCACCCAAGGCACTGATCCCCAAGCCATCGATTTTCCATCTTGGGTCACTGACCGTCTGCCACAGGCGCTCGGGCAGTTGTTCGCTGGTCCCCCCATAAAGGATATGGTGAAGGAGGTCCTTCACCTGGATGTCACCTGCAGAGCGATCATTCCAAATTCTCTCGGAAAGGGCGGCAACTTTCTGCGGAATGCTGTACTGCGTGCCGTCGTTTGGCAACCGAACCGCTGTATTCCGAACGCGCCGGGCATAATCCTTGATCGCATGCACACCCATGCAGACCTCGTGGAATTGCGGATATGTCATGGCCGCTAAACCTTCTACCGACAGCGCGGCACGCAGCGAAGGGGCGGTGACATTGAGCATCTCGTCTTCGTGCTGCGGTGCTTCGGGTAAGTGTCGCCACCATTCAATTGCTTCAGCAAGAGCGGCGTCCCGGCGTTTTATATTCCGCTCAAACCAAGCCTTATAGTCCGCCCTTCCTGCGTCAAAAGTGCGTTCGTAATAGTGAGCGTGGAGAAACTGATCGACCTGTGCCCCGGCGGGAGCGTTTGCCGCGACCCAGATGGGGCGATTCTCCGGCCGAATGATAATGTTAGCGATGTCCCGCAAATACTGCAGCGTTGCGTGCCACTCCTGAAGGAAAGTCTGCCGTCTTCTGTCCCCTGCATTTTTCGGCGATGACTGGACCAAGCCAGACCATTTCGTGAAGCTTGGGCTAGACCAGAACTCACTTGGATCGGGCGTTGCTTTAGCGATCGCCCTGACCCGTCGCTCCATCTCAGACAAAAGTTCATCGGTTAGTGGGGTGGAGTGTTCTTCGAGCACACGAAACAGCTCCAGAAGATCGCCGGCCATGTTTTCGTCAATCTCGTCTTCCATGAAGAAGCAGCCTGCTTCGACATTATTGTACCAAGCGCTGCCTGTAAGATTGGCTGAACCCACATAGACACCCACACCCCGCCACCAAATAACCTTCGCATGGTGATGCTGGACAAGGCGACATACGAACTGCGCGGACTTTCTTTTCAGGAAAGTGCTCAGGATGGGTACGGTGACTGCTACACCATCATCCAGACGCCCATAGAATTTCAGAGCTATTTTATTGTCCCAGCACCAATCAAACAGAAGCGAGGAGTCTGTCGCATAAGCGACAGCAGCTAAAACCTCTTCGGTTTGCTTGGCATAGGCTTCGATGATGTTGCGGAGATAGTGGCCATTTATCTCACCCATGATCAGCCTCATGCTCGTGCCCTCACTTGGAGCTTAAAAAAACGCCTTGTGACAGTGACTGGGATAAGTCCATCCGCTCATTGACTTGGAGTTCTTTCTGTAATCCCTAGGACCTGAGATCAGTGCTAGATCTCAGATGCCGACTGGTTCTTCTCAAAGAACCGGCTGATAGCTACTTGTCACAGATCACTAAGTGGAAGCCTGCAACCCTCACACCTTTGAGTCATGTAGGAGTAAAAGTAATTTATTTATAGGAAGAGTCTGACCCAACCGCGACAGTTAAGCGCTTATTATTACTGCGGGCAAAATGGTGCCGGCGGAGGGAATTGAACCCCCGACCTCGACTTTACGAAAGTCTTGCTCTACCCCTGAGCTACGCCGGCACGGCACATGCCTGGGACCATTAGCCCAGGGCGGGCGGAAAATACGGGCAGCGGCGACGCTTGGCAAGCGTTGCGACTAGCCTTTAGGCGCCGCAAGCAGGATTGGCGGTGCGCCGCTCGGCGGCAGGCCGGGCAGCAAGGGCGCCGGGCGGATACTGTCAAAGCCGCCGCAAGGCGCGCAGCGCATCGCCCAGGCGGCATGGCCGGCGCCGCAGGCTTCGCAGCGCCAGGCTTCCGGCCGGCCGGCGGCGATGCCGCGCCAGCGATCCGCCGCCGCCTCGTCGCCGTCGCTTTCCGCCGCCAGCCGGGCG
>DLGP01000115.1 GCA_002482765.1 Alphaproteobacteria bacterium UBA7691 | reverse complement strand
CCGCATCGGCTCGGTGGGCAAGCCGCAAATCCTGACCGAAGTGCGCCTGGTGGATGATGCCGGCCGCGATGTGGCCGAGGGCCAGTCCGGCGAAATCTGGATGCGCGGGCCGAATATCACGCCGGGCTATTTCAACAATCCGGCAGCCACCCGCGCCGCACTGACCGAGGATGGCTGGCTGAAATCCGGCGATATTGGCCGGCGCGATGCCGATGGCTATTACTTCATCGTTGACCGGATCAAGGACATGTACATATCCGGCGGCGAGAATGTTTATCCAGCCGAGGTGGAGGCAGTGATCTATCGCTTCCCTGGCGTGCTGGAATGTGCCGTGCTGGGCGTGGCCGACGAGAAATGGGGCGAAGTGGGCTGTGCCGTGGTGTTGCCGCAGCCCGGCGGCAGTATTGATGCCGAAGCCCTGCGCCAGCATTGCCGCGCCAATCTGGCCGCCTACAAAGTGCCGAAGCGGATCGAAGTGGTGGCGGAATTTCCGCGCACCGCTGCCGGCAAAATCCGCAAACATATCCTGCGCGAGTTACTGTCATGACCCCCATCATCCTGGAACGTGGCCTGAGCCAGGCCGAGTTTGACCTTTTTGCCCAGGTCAGCGGCGACAACAACCCGATCCATGTCGACCCGGCCTTTTCCGCCCGCACCCGTTTCGGCCGCACCGTCAGCCACGGCATGCTGCTCTACAGCGTGATCTGGGGCCTGCTGCGCCGGCAGCATCCCGGCGCAAGGCAGCGGCACCAGAATCTGATGTTTCCCAACCCGGCCTATGCCGATGAAATGCTGCGCTTCACTCTCACACCACAGGGTGCAGGCGCCTATCTGGTTGAGGTGTGCCGTATTGCCGATGGCGCCGTGGTCTGTGCCGGCGATACCGCAATTGAGGAGGCCTGAGCCATGCAGGTTGGCGACAAGGCGGAAATCACCCGCAGCTACAGCGCGGCCGATCTGGCGGCGTTTCTCGATATCGCGGGGCAATCGGGCGATAGCAGTCAGGCCGTGCCGGAACCGCTGATCGGCGCATTGTTTTCGTATCTGCTCGGTGTCGACCTGCCCGGTTTCGGCACCAATTACTTGAAGCAGGAAATGCAGTTCCTGCGCCCGGCGCCGCTCAACACGCCGCTCACTGCGCGGGTGGAAATCACCCGGCTGCGGCCCGAGAAGCATCTGGTGGACCTGAGCACCACCTGCACCGGGCCGGATGGCACGCGCTATTGCGAAGGCCGCGCCCTGGTGCTGGCCAAGGATGTTGGCGCGTGATGTTTTGCCGCGATATCGGCAGCGGCCCGCCGCTGGTTTTTCTGCATGGCTGGTCCTGCCATGGCGGCTTTTTTGGCCCGCAGGAAGCGGCTCTTGCCAATCGTTTCCGCCTGCTGCTGCCTGATCTGCCCGGCCATGGCGACACGCCGGCCGGGACGAATCCCGGCATTCCCGCCCTGGCCGATGCTCTGCAAGACTTGCTGCAAGAGCTGCGCCTGGAACGGCCGGTGCTGGTTGGCTGGTCGATGGGCGCCATGGTGGCTTTTGAATATCTGCACCGCTACGGCCAGCAGAATGTTGCCGGCCTGGTGATCGAGGATATGACGGCGCGGCTGCAAACCGGCCCGGATTGGCGCCTGGGCCTGGGCGGCAGCTTCGATGCGGCACAGAATGCCGCTGTGCTGGCAGCGATGCGCAGCGACTGGGCCGGCCATAGCGCCGCTTTCCTGCCGCATCTTTTTGCCCGCAACAGCCAGCCGGATGCCGCGTTGTTGCAGTGGATCAGCGGCGAGATTGCCCGCAATGACAGCCGGGCGATGGCAGCAATATGGGCTTCAATGGCCGAGCAGGATTTTCGCGCCCTGCTGCCGCAACTCGCCCTGCCCTGCCTGATCATCCATGGCGGCGAAAGCCAGCTTTATGCGCCGGAGGTCAGTATCTGGCTGGAACAAACCTTGCCAAACGCCCGACGCCTCTGCCTGGCGCAATCCGGCCATATGCCGCATCTGGAACAGCCGGACGCATTCAATGCCGCGCTGGCGGAATTTGCCATACGGGTTATGCCGCTGCCCGCAAATGCCTGACCAGCCGGCTTGCCAGCGGCCAGAACAGAATCACAAACGTGACCACGCCAAGCCCGGCCGAGATCGGGCGCTCAAAAAAGCCAAGCAGATTGCCATCTGATTTGATCAGCGAGGTGACAAAGGTTTCCTCCAGCATGGTGCCCAGCACCACGCCGAGAATCGCCGGCGCCACCGGGAAGCCGTTTTCTTCCATCACATAGGCCAGCAGGCCGAATACCAGGATCACCACAACGCCGAAGATCGAGTTGTTGATGGCGAAGGCGCCGACGATGCAGAAGAGCAGAATCACCGGCATGAGGATTTTGCCCGGCACACGCAGGATATTGGTGGCCAGCCGGATCGTGGCCCAGCCGAGCGGAATCATGATCAGATTGGCCAGGATGAAGACCAGGAAGATGGCGTAGACATTTTCCGGGCTGTTGAGAAACAGCGTCGGCCCCGGATTGAGGCCCTTGAGATACAGCACGCCGATGGCAATGGCCGTGATCGAATCGCCCGGAATGCCAAACACCAAAGCCGGCACCCAGGCGCCGGCCAGGGCGGAATTATTGGCCGCACCCGATTCCACAATGCCTTCCACATGGCCGGTGCCGAATTTCTCCGGCTCCTTGGAAAACTTCTTGCTGACGGCATAGGACATCCAGGCCGCCATATCGGCGCCAGCGCCAGGCTGGATGCCCACCAGGGTGCCGAGCGCGCTGCCGCGAAACAGTGCGGCAGGATATTTGACGATCAGGCCCCACATGCCGGTAAACACACTGCCGAGTTTTTCCACCACGATGCGGGCCGGCGGGTCCATGTTCACCACATAGCGCAGCACTTCGGAAACCGCGAACATGCCCACCATCATCGGGATCACGCTGACGCCGCCCATCAATTCGGTGTTGCCGAAAGTGAAGCGCGGATACCCGCCGGGATTCTCCAGCCCGACGCAAGCCACAAGCAGGCCGATCAGCAGCGAGATGCAGGCTTTCAGCGGGGTGCCGGCGCCAATGAACACGGCGCAGGACAGGCCCAGCACCACCAGCCAGAAATATTCAAACGACGAGAATTTCAGCGCAATCTCGGCCAGGGCCGGCGCGGCGGTGATCAGCACCGCCGTGCCGAACAGACCACCAATGGCTGAGAAGATCAGGCTGGCGCCAAGCGCCGTCTCGGCCTGGCCCTTCAGTGTCATCTTATAGGATTCATCCACATAGGCAGCCGAGGCCGGCGTGCCGGGAATACGCAGCAGCGCGCCCGGTATGTCGCCGGAGAAAATCGCCATCGCGGTGGCGGTGACGATGGCGGCAATGGCCGGCACTGGTGGCATGAAGAAAGTGATCGGCACCAGCAAAGCCGTGGCCATGGTGGCGGTGAGGCCCGGGATCGCGCCAACCACCAGGCCAAACACCGCCGAGCAGAGAATCACGATCAGCACATAAGGCTCAAACACCAGGCCGAAGGCCAGACCGGTATTATGCAGCAACGCATCCATGGCCCGGCCCTACCAGATCATGCCCTGCATGATGCCCCAGGGCAGAGGCACGCGCAGCAGCTTGTAAAAAATCGTATGGATCACCAGCGTCGCCACCAGGGCCACCGGCAGGATCAGCAATGGCCTTACCCCAAGGCAGAAAAACAGCACCGATAGAATGATGATGCCGATTGGGATGAAGCCGATGATGTCAGCACAGAAAATGTAAAACAGCAGGCCGCCGATCACCGCCACCACATTCAGCACATGGCGCGGCGACGCGATCCAGGCGCCAAATGCGATGATCGCTTGACTGCGGCCATCGCGCAGGCCGCGCCAGATCAGCAGGCCGGAGCAAACCAGCAGCAGCACAGCAAGAGTGCCTGGGAAAGCCGAGGGGCCAACATTCTGCCCTGGAATGGCCGGATACTGGCTGACCGAAATGAGCACGGCGATACCGAGAATCGCGAGCAGGCAACCGATCAGGGCATCATGCAGTCTCATCACGCCAACCTTGCTGGAAACCGGAACATGCAAGAATTACCGGCGCGGCACCCGCTGGCACCGCGCCGGCAAAATCTCACTTGGCGATGCCAACCGCCTTCATCACCTCGCCCATATCCTTGTCGGATTTGGCCATGAACTTGGTGAAATCCTCCGGCCCGGACCAGATCACGCCAAAGCCGCGCTGCGCCATGAAGTCGTTGAACTCCTTGCCGTCATGCACCTTCTTCAGTGCCGCCAGCAGCTTGTCGCTGGCTTCCTTGGGCATGCCCTTGGGGCCGGCAATGCCGCGCCAGGCCGCCATGGTCCAATCGCTGCCGATGGCGCTTTTCAGCGTCGGCACATTGGGATACAGCGCCGATGGCTTGGCATCCATGATCGCCAGGCTCTTGACCTTGCCGGCATCGATCAGCGCGCGCGCTTCGGGCAGCGAAACCGGGGCCAGTTGCACGCCGCCGGCAATCATGTCCTGAAGGCCCGGGGCAGCGCCATTGCTCGGCACCCACGGCACGCTGGCCGGATCAATCTTCTGATCACGCAGCAGGCCGGCAATTGCCAGATGCCAGATGCCGCCCTGGCCGGTGCCGGAAGCTTTCATCTTGCCCGGATTGGCCTTGATCGCCGCCAGCAGCTCATTCACGGTCTTGTAGGGCGCATCGGCCGGCACCTGCACACCGGCCGGATCGGCATTTACCAGCGCGATCGGGGTGTAGGAAGTCGGGTTCAACTCGGTCAAACCCTGCCAATGCATCATGGCGATTTCCACCGTGATCATGCCGATGGTGTAGCCATCCGGGGCGGCCTGAGCAATTGCCGAATGGCCCACCACGCCGCTGCCGCCGGTGCGGTTCACCACGTTGATCGGCTGCTTCAGCTCTTTTTCCATCAGGCTGGCGATGATGCGCGCCGTGGCATCCGTGCCGCCGCCTGCGCCCCAGGGCACGATCATGGTGATCGGCCGCTCAGGGAATGCCGCCTGCGCCGCGCCGGCCGCCAACAAGGCGGCACCCGCCGCCAGGGATGTGATGAAAGTTTTGAAGCCACGCATGGGCCTGCCCTCCTGGTTATCGGTTTTTTTACTGCGCTTCCTCTGCGGCGGGGCTTATGGTGCCCCTGCCGTCCGCCAAGAACTATCTAGTATATAAGATGGCAGGTCAACAGGATGTGAGGCGGCTTCTGCGCGAAGCGCGTCAAAATCAGTAGCGGCCAAGTGGCAGGAGCAGTCAGGTGGTGGGATCGGCATGGCGCGCGTCCATGCGCGCCACCGATTGCTCCAGCACCGAGCGATCAT
This sequence comes from Alphaproteobacteria bacterium UBA7691, assembly GCA_002482765.1. Lineage (GTDB taxonomy): Bacteria > Pseudomonadota > Alphaproteobacteria > Ferrovibrionales > Ferrovibrionaceae > Ferrovibrio. The sequence goes on along the minus strand of DLGP01000115.1, from coordinate 11,675 downwards.
TGAGATAGTAGGTCTTGTCCTTGCGCTGGATCAGGCCGCCATCGATCAACTGGCCCAGCACGCGGGCCACGGTTTCGCGCGTGGTGGCGGCGCGGCGGGCAATCTCATGCTGCTTGGGCATCGGATAGATCAGCCAGCCGGTGGGGTTCACCGGATCGCGGCGCGACAGGTTGATCAATTCACGATGCACACGCTGGATGGCGCCCAGCGTGGCCAGATCCATGATCTTCTCGTTATTGGCGCGAATAATGCGCGCCATGCGCCGCATCACTTCCAGCGCCACCTGCGGCGAACGCGCCAGCAATGCCTCAAAGGTCTTGGGCGGCATGGCAGCCAGCCGGCAGGGCGTTACCGCCACCACACTGGCCGAGCGGCGCTCGCCGTCAATGGCGGCCAATTCGCCGAAATAACCGCCGGCCGGCACCGTGGCATAGGAGATTTCGCGGCCATTGCCGGAATAATTGATCACCTCGACCACGCCCTCGACGACAAAGTAAACGTCGCGGCTATCCGAGTTGCGATCCAGAATCTGCTCGCCGGAAGCCAGACGGCGCCATTGGCAGGCACGCTCCATCTCCTCGCGCGCCGCCTGCGACAACGAATGCAGCAAGGGAATCGTTTCGAGCGTGTCACGCGCAGGCGTCGCCCCGCGAGCCTTGCCCTCGCCTCGTCCTGCTTCAGCCTTAACCGTCATGGTTTCCTCAGCGCCGTGCTGCCGAGTCAGCCGCCCGCCCCATGGTGGCGAACAGGTTCAGCAGCATCTGCTTGCGGTCGAGATTGACCGATTCCCCTCGATCCAGCAAGCGGCCGATAGTTTCCCAATCCTCGGCCCAGCGATCCGGCGCCTGCCAGGAGGCCAGACGTGCCGCCAAAGCTGCTTCGCCCTGAAACAATTCCGCCCAGCCGGCGCCGCCGGCGCGGCCAGCCGCCGCCGCCCGCACCAGGCGCGCCAGCCACCAGCGGAACAATTCCACCATGACGCGGAAATTCTCTGCCCCGGTGGCGCGGCCTAGCTTGTCGCCAAAACTATGCAGCTTGCCGATATCGGGCTTGGGCAGCCCGGCAATCAGATCGAGCCATTCCCGCAGCAGATCAAGCCCGCCCTGGCCGCCCAGTGTGACAGCCCGCCCCGGCGAGCCTTCCGCCGCCACCGCCAGCGACTGGCGTTCGGCCTCGCTCAGATCAGGCAGCAGATCGCGCAACGCGGCATGCATCGCCGTATCGCCCAGCGGCTGCAACGGCAGCCGGCGGCAGCGCGAGCGGATGGTGGGCAACAGGCTGCCCGGCGCGTGGCTCACCAGCAGCAGCACCGCATTCGGCGGCGGCTCCTCAAGGATTTTCAACAGCGCGTTGGCGGCATTGGTGTTCATGTCGTCGGCGGCATCGACGATGCAGACGCGATAGCCGCCTTCCGCGGCCGTCATGCCAAAACGCTCGATCACGGCGCGCACATCCTGCACCACGATTTCGCTGCGCCAGCGGTCATTCTTGTCGTCCCAACTGCGTTCCACGGTGATCAGGTCGGCATGGCCAAAACTGGCGACACGATGGAATGCCGGGTGTTCCTCGGGCAAAGCCAGGCTGGTTGGCTTGGGCGGCGCGCCAAACAGGCTCGGCCCGTCATCAGCAGCGCCGGCCATGCCATTGACCAGCAGGAAGCGGGCAAAACGAAATGCCAGTGTGGATTTACCCACACCGCGCGGCCCGGTGATCAGCCAGGCATGCGGCAGGCGGCCGGAAGCCCAGGCTTCCAGCAAAACCTGCTCTGCCGCCGCATGCCCCACCAGGGCCGCCGTGTGGCGTGGCCCCCAGGAGGTGAAATCTTCCGCTTCAAAGCCGCTCATGGCGCAAGGTTAAACCGCGCCGCAACCACTGCCCAGAGCGCCGCCGCCACGGCATCCGGCTCAGGGCTGGCATCCACCACATGGCAACGCTGCGGCTCACGCGCCGCGATATCCAGGAATGCCGCGCGCAAAGCCTCGTGAAACGCCAGGCCCATACGCTCATAACGGTCCTCGCCGCCGCCGCGGCCACCAGCACGGGCCAGGCCAATCTCAACAGGCAGATCAAGGATCAGGGTGAGATCGGGTTTAAAATCGCCCAGCACCCAGCCATGCAGGCTTTCCACGGCGGCGCGGCCAACCTGGCCGGCATAGCCCTGATAGGCCATGGTGCTATCGGCAAAACGATCCGATACCACCCAGGCGCCACGAGCCAGTGCCGGCTGCACCTGCTTGCGCACATGCTCGGCGCGGGCGGCGTAATGCAGCAGGGTTTCCGTGGCCGGTTCCCAGCGCGCCGTGTCGCCGGTCACCAGCAGGCCACGGATCGCCTCGGCGCCCGGCGTGCCGCCCGGTTCGCGGGTTGCCACAATTTCGATGCCGCAGGCGGCAAGCCGCGCTGCCAGCCGCTTGATCTGGGTGGACTTGCCCGCCCCCTCGCCGCCTTCCAGCGTGATGAAGCGGCCAAGCTGGTTGCTCACTGCTTGCCTGCGCCCCAGAGCAGATGGCCCAAAGCCGCCGAGATACGGCCGCCAAAGCCAAGCTGCTGCACCGAGGCGCCGGCCAGCAACGGCACTTCAATCGGCGCGGTTTCCGGCGCCGTGATGGTGAGCGTGGCCAGCGGCGTGCCGACGATGATCGGCGCCGGGATCGGGTTTTCGTAGCGCACCATCACCTTCATACCGGTGCGGTTGCGCCGCGCCATGGTGACCGCCAGATTATCCTGCAACACCAGCGGCACCTTGCCGCGTTCGCCAAGCCACACATCGGCTTCGTCAACCACACTGCCGGCGCTGAACAGCTTGTAGGTGTCGTATTCGCGGAAACCGATTTCCATTAGCCGCTCGGATTCACGCGAGCGCTCGTTCATGCTCTTGAGGCCGTTCACCACCAGGATCATGCGGCGATCGCCGCGCTTGGCCGAGGCGGTGAGGCCATAACCGGCGGCTTCGGTATGGCCGGTTTTCAGGCCATCGGCGCCGATATCCTTGTAGAGCAGCGGATTGCGGTTGCCCTGCTTGATCGGCCGCTTGCTGACCGGATCGATGCCGTAGGTGAAATCCTTCTCGGCATAGAAATGATAATATTGCGGGAATTTGGCGATAATATGCTGCGCCAGCCGCGCCAGATCGCGCGCCGTCATCACATGCTCAGGATCCGGCCAACCCGAGGCATTGCGGAACACTGAATTATTCAGGCCGATCTGCTTGGCCTTCTCGTTCATCATTTCGGCGAAGCGTTCCTCGCTGCCGGCAATGCCTTCGGCCAGCACGATGCAGGCATCGTTGCCCGACTGGATGATCACGCCGCGCAGCAAATCCTCCACGCGCACACGATCACCAACATGCACAAACATCTTGGAGCCCTGCATGCGCCACGCCTTCTCGGAAACCGGGAAGACATCGTCCATGCGCAGCTTGCCCATCGCCAGCTGCTCAAACACCATATAGGCGGTCATCAGCTTCGACATCGACGATGGCGGCATGCGCTCGTCGCCATTCTTGTCAAAAATCACCGCGCCGCTATCGGCATCAATCAACACCATCTGGCGCGCCAGGGTGTCGATCTGGCCGATCTGCGCCCGCGCCTGCGGCGCCACCAGCAACAGCAGGCCGCAAGCGGCGGCGACAAAACTATTCAACAACGATACGCGCATTGGTCTGTCCGATGGAAAGCATCTGCTGAAGTGCCGCATCGGCATTCGACACCTGGTCGAACGGGCCGAGCCGGACACGGAAAAATTCCTGGTTGTTGACAATGCGCGAGGTGATCGCGACACGGCCATAGCCGGATACCGAAGCCGCCGCGCGGCTGGCATTCTCATGCTGGGTGAAGGCACCAACCTGCACATAGATACCCTGGCCGCCCTTGACCGGGGTGATCTGCACCTGCTGCTTGGCAAGATCGGCGGCAGGATTGGCGCGCGGCGTGGCGGCAGACTGGTTCTGCGCTGCCACAATCTGCATGGCGCTGGGCTGGCTGCTATTACCGGCCGGCACCACCTGGCCCTGAATCTGGCGCGACTGGCCCTGGCTGCTGGCCGGCTGCTGGCGCGCCCCCGGCGGCGGCGGCAACGCCTCGGCTTCCACCGCAGCGCGCGGCGAAGCCACCGGCTTTTCCTCATTGTTGGCGCGATTGGCGGCAGCCACCACGGCCTGGGCGTTATCGCCTGGCGGCGCACCGGCCAGCGGCGCCGGGCCAAGATACTGCACCCGCACCTTGGCGGTGCCCTGGCGGTCATAACCGAGCAATTGCGCCGAACGCCGCGACAGATCGATAACCCGGCCATTCACATAGGGGCCGCGGTCATTGACCCGCACCACGATGGAGCGACCATTATCCAGATTGGTGACCCGCGCCATCGACGGCATCGGCAGCGTGGTATGCGCCGCCGTCACCTCATTCATATCGAAGATTTCACCATTGGCAGTGGCGCGGCCATGAAACTGCTCGCCATACCACGAGCCGATGCCGGTCTCGTCGTAATTCGGGTCTTCCTTGGGGTAATACCACACGCCATTAATCTGGTAGGGATTGCCCACCTTGTAGATGCCGGTGCCACGCCCGGATGGTGCCGAAACCGAAGGCGAAGCCGGCTCAGACCGCACCACCGCCTTGGTGGCATGGGTGACAAGCTGGGTTTCGGCACAGCCAGCCAGACCACAGCCGGCCAGGGCTGCAAGCATGGTTAACCGCAAGCCCCGCTTGGGAGCCGATTTGCCTGGCATAAACCAAGCTATGGCGCGTTGTTTCATCGGCATGGCTATATATTGTAGCAATCTAGCCGATAAGCCTGAGTCGGGGAAGCCATTCCTGTGCGGAAAAACTCTCCGATTAATCAGCTGCCCTCGATGCGATCAGCCAGCATGCTGACGGTCAACGCATAGTGGTGTGCGCAATTGTAGCGCAGCACCGAGCGGTAATTGGCATAGACCAGGAAGCTCGGGCCGTTCGGGCCATCGGGCTGCACCAGGGCGCCGGTCAGATTCACCTTGGGCAATTCGCCGCCATCGCCGCGCCGCACGCCAAGCCGCGCCCATTCCGACAGCGGCAGGTCGCGGGTCATCTGGTCAATGGCGCGACAGCCCGAACGCCCCTCGCGGGCCAGTTCCGGCATGCGGGTCTGAAAACCAGCCGGCAGCTTCACATCGCGGCCCCAGGTCTGCGCCGAAGACCAGCTATGCTTCGCCAGGTAATTGGCGATAGAGGCAAATACGTCGCCTTGATTGCCCCAGATATCGCGCTTGCCGTCGCCGTCGAAATCCTCGGCATAGGCCAGATAGCTGGAGGGCATGAATTGCGGCTGCCCCATGGCGCCGGCCCACGAACCCTTCATGCTCGGATAATCGATATAGCCGCGATCCAGCATTTGCAGCGCAGAGAATAGTTCATTGCGGAAAAATGCCGCGCGGCGCTGGTCAAAAGCCAGCGTGGCGAGCGAATTGAACAACGGCACATCGGCCTTCACAGCACCATAGCGTGTTTCAATGCCCCAGATCGCCAGGATGAAACGCGGCTGCACGCCATAACGCTGCGCCACCTGGCCCAGCAATTCGCGATGCTGGTCGCGCAGCCGGCGGCCGCGCTCAACATTGGCCGTGGTGATCACACGATCCCGATAGGTGGCAAAATCGATCTTGAATTCGGCCTGGTTGCGATCCCGCTCCAGCACCCGCGCCACCGGCTCCACATTGGCCAGGGCCTCTGTCACCACCGCCGGCTTGATCCCCTTGCCGACCGCTTCCTGGCGCAAATCATCAAGGAATTTCTGGAAAGCCGCACGATCAAAACTGGCTGGCACACGGGCTTCCTGCACCGGGGCGGCGGCCGGAGCCGGCGCTGGCGCCGCCGCAGGTGCCTGGGCAGGTGCCGGGGCCGCAGCCGTCGGCGCCGGGGTAACAACCGGGGCCGGCTGCACAACAGCCTGAGCTGGCGCCGGTGTGCTGGCCGCAGCAGGAGCCGTTGCCGGCTTGGTGGCAGCCCTGGCCTGACCAGTGCTGGCTTGGCCCGTGCCGGCCACTGGCGCAGCACCACCGGCAGCAGCAGCTTCGTTGCGGGCAGCGATACGATCAGAGCGGCTCTCGGCGCAGGCTATCAGGCCGCCAAAAACCAAGCTGGCAACCAGCAGGCGTGATGCCGAGCGCATCAGATTACGCCGACGGCTCTGCCATTCGCTCTTACCAGCCTCACAACCCGCCATTGCTCCACTCCATGTACAAATCGCCATTAACCATCACTACTAGAACATGCCTGCAACTGCAATAGCTTAGCGTTGCGGAAGGATGCTGCGTGTATGCCCCAGCAGACGGTACAATGCCAGACCTAGCCATTCGCGTGTGGCAAGATTAAGGCTGCGCAAACCAAGCAACGGATCAAAATCCAGCCAGGGTTCCACCGCCCCCATCGTGGCGTAATCCACCGGATAGGGCAACACCGCCCAGTCCACCGCCTGAAAACAGGCAACAGCGCGTGGCATATGCACCGCCGATGTAATCAGCAGCCAGGTTTCGCCCGGCCTGGGCTGCACCAATGCCTGGCTGAATGCGGCATTTTCCCTGGTATTCCGGGCCTGGCGCTCAAAAATCACGCGCCCTGTTTCCAGCCCGGCCCAGGCCAGCGCCTGCTCGGCCACATGATCCTCGGCCACCCCGCCGGCCTGAGCCGGGATGCCGGCCCCGGTATAAACCAGCTTGGCCGCCGGGTAGCGCCGCGCCAGATCGGCAAAAACCAGCAGCCGCTCGGCGCTTTCATTCAGCTGCGGCTGATTACGCGCCCCGCTCAGGGTCGGCCGCTCGGCCCCGCTCAATACAATAATGCCATCCAGCCGGGCGGGCAAAACTGCCGGCGGCAGCATGTCCTCCAGCGGCCGCACCGCCCAATAGGCCGGCGGCAGCACTGAAACCAGCAGCAACAGGCCAAGCAGGCCGGCCAGCAGCGGCTTTGCCAGCCGGCGGCTGCGCTGCCACAGGCACCCGATCGCCGCCACAGGTAGCAGTGTCAGCAGCAAGGCTGCGGGATTGAGCAAGGGCCAGAGCAGTTTGGTGAGGATGGCTGACATGATCTCGCAACACGGATCGAGCAGCCGACGGAAAAGGCCGTGGCGGCAAACCGGGCGGAATGCTAACCTTTGTTTAACCTTTGCCGCAACCGCGAGATTGCCATGTCGCTCACGCCCATCTCTGCTGCCGTTGGCCTTGCCGTCGTCGCCTCCACTGGCATGCTTGGCTTCAGTGCCGCAACCGATCCATCAGCCGGGCAACAAAGCCCGCGCAGTGTGAGCGTGAGGGTGGCGAGCATCGACCCCGCCTTCCAGGCCACGGCATTGCCGGGCCAGCATGTGGCCGTGGTGCCGGCTGCATTGCCGCCGCCCCGTCCGGCTACAAGCAATGCAGCCGTGCCGGCGCAGCCAGCCAGATCGCGCCCTCAGCCCGTGGTGCAGCAGCCGGTGGTGCAACAGCCCGGCAGCTTTGCTTCCGGCTTACAGCCGGTAGCCGTGCCGGCAGGCTTGCGCTGGCCGGCACCACCGCCATCGCAGCCCTCGGCCATGCCGCAGCCGGTTTCGGCCCCGGCGCAATCACCACAACGGCTGAACATGCCGATGCCAGTGCCGATGGCGCAACCTTTGCCGCTGGCACAGCCGGTGCCGATGGCCGCCCCGGCAAACATGCCCGCCCCCATGGCGATGCCGGCAAGCCAGGTGCATGGCTTTGATGGCATCGTGGCCAGCGAGCGTGCCCTGCTGCGCCGCACCGCCAGTAGCGCGCTTTACGAAGCGCATATCGCCTCCACCGCCACCGCCGCCGAGGCGGAAACCTTGTGGGCTGATCTGGCCGCCCGGCTGGGCAGCCGGATGGCCGGCGCCAGCATGCATCTGAAACATATTGACGTGCCGCAGCATGGCCGCTTTGTGCGCTTGCTGGCGGGCGATTTCAGCGATGCCGGCAGCACGGCGGATTTCTGCCGCGCCGTGATTGCGCTGGGCCGCGATTGCCGCATCATGCGCAAGCTGGAAACTGCCGGCTGATACCGTGATGCCGATAAGGGCCAGTATCATTTTTTTGTGTTGCCTGCTGCTGCTCACAGCCAAACCGGCACCTGCACAGAACGCCCCCGGTGCCGGGCCAGGCGGACCGGCCGGCGCCGCCGGCGGCGTTAATGCGCGCAACCGCTATTGTTTCAACGAAAAGGAAGCCGAGGCCGAATCCGAGGTGCGGGCCGGCATGCTGCTGCGTGAAATCCTGCGCCGCTGCGCGCGCTACGATCCGGTTGGCGGCCAGCCGGCATTGGATAGCTGGTACAAGTTTGACCGCGAAAACGGCGAGCAATTGCGCACCGCCGTGGCGATGCGCAGTGGCGCCCTGAAACGCATCTATCCCAACCGCACCGCCCAGGAGCAGTGGGACAATGACGCCTCCATCGCCACCCGGGCCGCGCCGGAAGTGGATGCCGGCGTGTGCAAGGCCGCCTATGATGTGGTGGAAAAGATCAAGGCCGAAGCATGGCAGGGCTTCAAATACTACGCCAAGCTGCAACAGAAGCTGCTGGTGACGGATATCCCGCTCTGCCGCTAGGCTGCAACATCTGTAAAACCCCTTTACCTTAGGTTTGCGAGAGCAAGGCATGCCGCGCATATTGCTGGTTGAAGATCATGAAGGCACCGCCGCAACGCTCACCGCGATGCTGAACGCGCTGGGCTTTGGCAAGGTGCAGCGCGCCCGCGACACCGAAAGCGCCATCGCCGCCTTGAAAGATGGCGCTTTCGACCTGCTGCTCTGCGACTATCAGCTTGGCATTGTCAGCGGCCTGACGCTGGTAAAACTGATCCGCCGCATCGGCGGCATCGGCAATCCGATGCTGCCGATTGTGATGGTGACCGCCCATGCCGAAGGCGGGTTGGTGCAGGAAGCCCTTGGTGCCGGGGTGGATGATTTTCTGGTCAAGCCGGTGCAGCCCGAAACGCTGCTACGCTGCCTAAATTCTGTGCTCAGCAAACCACGCGGCTTCGTCAAAACCAGGGATTATGCCGGCCCCGACCGGCGGCGGCGAAAAGTGCTGGATAATCCTGGCCGGCGAGAGGAAGATCAGAAGCCGGGTCGCCCGCGCGGCCACAATCCCTGGATCACGCCGCCCAAAACCTGAGGGCGCCAGAGCTGAGGTTTCCGATGCGACGAACCATCCGCGCCCTGCTGATTGCCCTTCTGGCTTGGCTTGGCGGCGGGTGGTCTGGCCCGGCCCTGGCCGCCTGCCTTGGTGCCGTGGCGCAGAATGCCATGCCGCGCCTGCTGCCGGTCGCCTACCGGCCGCAACAGCCGCCCGCCTTCCTGCCGGCGCAGGTTCAGGCCCAGCGCGGCACGCCGCCGGCCGGGCAGTTGCGCATCAGCTTTGTCGGCCATGCCACGTTTCTGATCGAAACCCCGGGCGGCGCCAGCGCGGCAACCGATTACAATGATTATCTGCGGCCAGACATGGTGCCGGATATCGCCACCATGAATCACGCCCATACCACACATTTCACCGACCGGCCCGATCCCGGCATTCGCCATGTGCTGCGCGGCTGGCCGTTTGAGGGCAAGCCGGCGCGGCATAACCTAGCCTTCAAGGATCTGCGGGTGCGCAATGTGCCCACCAATATCCGCAACTGGGGCGGCGGCACTGAATATGACGGCAATTCGATCTTCATCTTCGACGCCGCTGAAATCTGCGTGGCGCATCTTGGCCATCTGCATCACCGGCTGGAACCCGGCCATCTGGCCGATATGGGCCGCATCGACGTGGTGCTGGTGCCGGTGGATGGCGGCTACACGCTGAACCAGATCGAAATGGTGGAAGTGATCCGCCAGCTCAAGGCGCCGCTGGTGATCCCGATGCATTATTTCGGCGAACATACGCTGGAGCGGTTTCTCAGCCTGCTGCGCGATAGCCACGCGGTGGTGTTGAGCGATACCAGCAGCCTATTGGTGGGGCGCCAGACCCTGCCGGCCAAACCAACCGTGATGATCCTGCCCGGCCCGCATTGAGCGGTTTTACCGCCTCAAATACCGGGCGGTGTCTCGGCCACGCGCACGCAGTTGCGGCCCTCTTCCTTGGCCTGAAACAGGGCATCGTCGGCGCGGGTGAGCAGATGATCCAGCGTCTCGCCCGGCGCCAGCGAGGCCACGCCGACACAGACACTGGCCGCCACCACATTGCCGGCGACGTTGAATTCGGCCTGCTCCACCACGGTGCGGATGGTTTCCGCAATACGCTGACCATTGGCAATATCGCAGTTGCGCAGCACTACCAGGAATTCGTCGCCGCCCCAGCGGCAGATGATATCGGATGAGCGCAGCGCGGCGCGGATTGCATCGGCCACGCCGCGCAGCACACGATCACCGGCGATATGGCCAAAGCCATCATTGATCAGCTTGAAGCGATCAATATCCACCATCAGCATGGCCAATGACTGCTTATGCCGCTGTGCATCACGCATCGCCTGCTGCATCAGCATTTCATAGGCATGGCGGCTGGCCAGGCCGGTAAGCTGATCGGTGGTGGCCATTTCTTCCAGCCGGCCCTGGAAACGATTGATCACCTGGCGCGCGCCAAACAGCACCAGCAGGGTGATGACAAAGCTGATCAGCAGGTTCCAGTAGAGTGTGCGGGTGATGCCGGCGAGCGCTTCTTCATCGGATTTCTCAACAAACAGATACCAGTGCAATTCGTTGATATAGCGCACATTGAGCAGCCGGGCTTCGCCCTTATAAGTATATTGAAACGACTTGGTCTCGGTTTTTGACAAATCCGGCAGCACCTTGGCCAGATCGCCGCGCGCCGCCACCTCGGTTTCGGTCACATCGCCGCCCTGCCCCACCATGACCAGCTTGCCGCGTTCATCAACAAAATACACCGTGCGATCAAAACGCTGCTGGTAATCATCGATCTTGCTGCGCACCGCATTCACGGTCAGGCCGATGCCGGTGGCACCGATGAAATTGCCGCTGTAATCCTTCACCCGGTAATTGATGAAGATGGTCAGCGCATCGGAATTGGCCATGTCAGGATCAACATTGATCTCGTAATCATTGGCCATATCGCGCACGCGGTAATACCACACATCGCGCTCTTCATCCGGCCGCACCCGCTTCAACAGGCCCTCGGCATGGTAATAATTGCGGCTCAGATCGGAGACGAAGAAGCTGGTGAAGGCATTGTAGCGCTCCTTGATCTCGGCCAGATACTGCGTGATCTGCCGCTCGTCCTGCTCGCCATCCAGCACCCAGTCTCGCACGAAGGTGTCGGAAGCCATCAGCGACGAGATGATGATCGGCCGCACCAGATCGTTCTGGATTTCGGAATAGATATTGTCGGAGGTCAGCGGCAATTCAGTGTCGCTGATGGCGCTGCGCAGGCTTTGGCGCGATACCCAATAGCTCGCGATGCTGGTGGCCAGAAAACCCACCAGCAACAGCGCGCTGACCGCCAGCACCAGAACCCGCTTGGAATACACCGTTTTCACCAAAAACCCCCGCCTCGCCCCTTAATTTAGCACCCGCAAAAGCCCGGCGAAAGGGTAGCAGGCGCAAAGATACACACACGGAAATGGCATCAGGAATGGTTGACCGGGGGCCAGGGCGGCGCTATTGCCTTGCCGCCTGCGCAAATCCGCGCCGGATGGGTGGCCGAGTGGTTTAAGGC
>DLGP01000074.1:12217-36216 GCA_002482765.1 Alphaproteobacteria bacterium UBA7691 | reverse complement strand
TGGCTGCGGCGTGCCCGGCGGCGCGGCGGCCTGGGCATTGGCCTGCGCCCGGCTCTGCGCCGAGGATGGCGCGGCCGGCTGGTTCGCCGGCGCCGGAGTCTGCCCCGCAGGCGCGGGCGCCTGAGCCACGGCCGGGGTGACAAACAGCGCCTCCCTGCCCTGCCACAAGGCTCCAACCTTGAGGCCAAGCAGCAAGGCCACGGCCAGAATGGTCAGCGGCAGCAGCCGCACCCGGCTGGTGATGCTGCGACGCGCGGCCTGCGCCGGCATTGCCAGCGGCGGCGCAGGCTGGGCGGCCGGCTTGGCCTGTGCCGGCTTAGAACGGCCGATGGCCGCATAGGCGGCAGCGGCGGCGGGCGGAATACCGGGGCGGCGATGGCTGGGATTATCAGTGGTCATGATCAGCGCGCCTGCCGCAAGGCCATGAGCAATTCACGCTCGGCTTCGGAACGTGGCTCCACCTTGAAACGCCCCGCGCCTGTATCACCGGCCGCAGCCGGCGATTGCGGCGCATTGGCGGCGCGTTTGGGCGGGAATTGCATGCCGGCAGAAGCGGCAGCGGCCACCGCAGCGGCAGCCACATTGGCGGCGCGGGCCGGCACGGCGCGTTCGGCATGGGCGGCCTGCTCGGCCTTCAGCGGCCGGTTGCTGGCGGCCTCGCCGGCCAGCCGGTCGGCCAGGCGGTCGGCAGTGTCGATCATGAAACCAAGTTCCTCACGGATCGCCTTGGCCTGCTTCATACGTTCCTCATGCGCGCCATCCACGGCGGCGGATACCGCTTTCAAATCAGCCACGCCATGGCGTGCCTTGGCCAGGGCCTTGTCAAATTCACCAATCAGCCGGCGCATCTCATCCTGGTTGGCGCGCAGATTGCCAAGCCGCCGGTTGAGCACCAGGCACATGCCGAAGGTGCCGATCAACAGCACCACCACCACAATCTCGACAATCAGCATCACGTTCATCAGATGCCCTCCACGATGACCTGCCGCTTCAGTGCGCGATCAACCTTGATGGCGATATTATTGCCCATGCGGCCCATGCGGCCTTCCACCATCGGCACGCCGCCGCAGCGCATCATGATGATCGATTCCGGCGCAGCGTTGAACATGATGGTTTTGCCCACTTCCAGGTTCATCACCTGGCCCAGCGTCATCACCTGCTCGTCGAGCACCGCTTCGATTTCCACATCGGTGGACCACAATTCAGTCGCCAAATGGTTTTCCCAGATCGAGTCACGGCCGAATTTCTCGCCCATGAACATCTGCAACAGCAATTCGCGCACCGGCTCCAGGGTGGCGTAGGGCAGCATCAGTTCCAGCCGGCCGCCGCGATCTTCCATATCCACGCGCAGGCGGGCCAGAATGGCGGCATTGGCGGGCCGGGCGATGGTGGCGAAACGCGGGTTGGTCTCGATGCGGTCGTAGGAGAAATTCACCGGCGCCAGCGGCTCGAAGGCGGCGCGCATGTCGTCGAGCACCACATTCACCATGCGCTCGACCAGATTGCGCTCGATGGTGGTGTAGGGCCGGCCCTCGATACGCATCGCGGCAGTGCCGCGACGGCCACCCAGCAGCACGTCGACGATGGAATAGATCAGCGAGGAATCGACCGTCAGCAGGCCGTAATTATCCCATTCCACGGCGCGGAACACGCTCAGGATGGCCGGCAATGGAATCGAATTGAGATAATCGCCGAAGCGGATCGAAGTGATGTTATCGAGCGAGACTTCGACGTTGTCGGAAGTGAAATTACGCAAGGAAGTGGTCATCAGGCGCACGAGGCGGTCAAACACCACCTCAAGCATCGGCAGGCGCTCGTAGGAAACCAGCGCCGAATTGATAATGGCGCGAATGCCGGCCTTGTCGGCATCATCCTCTACACTGGCATCAAAGCCAAGCAGGCTGTCGATTTCATCCTGGTTGAGAATGCGCGTGGAACCGCCGCCGGCATCGCCGCCGCCGCCCCATTCACCGCCATCTTCGCCCGTATCAGCCATTGCCCGGTTCCAGTTCCCTGATCCGCATCACTGGATCAGCATTTCCTTGAACAGCACGTCATTGATCTTGATCGGCGCCACCGCCTGGTTGACGCGGATCAGCAATTCTTCCTTGAGCCGGTAAAGGCCGGCCGAACCGACCAGATCGTCCGGCCGCAATTCACGCAGATAGACCTGAAAATTGTCGATCACACGCGGCATCAATTCATTCAGCTTCGGTGTCGATAGCGGTTCCTGATGCTCCAGCGCCACTTTCAGCTTGAGATAGGAAGCCTGCCGGCCGCTGGCATTCAGGTTGACCAGGATATCCGGCAGGTCATGAAACACCGTCACCTTGGGCGGTTCGGGCTTCACCTCGGCCTCTTCCGCCTTGCCGCCGAACACGCCAAGGAAATAGGCCGCCGCACCGCCGCCGACCAGCAACAGCAGCAGCAGCGGAATGATGATGAACACCACCATACGCTTGCCGGACAGCTTCTTTTTGCCGCCAGCCGCGCCGCCTTCCTGGTCTTCCGAATCGTCCGCCATCCACCGCTTCTCCTACAGACCCTGCATGGATAGTCGCTGCGGGTTAATGAAACGTCACCACTGGGCAGATTTTGCCGGGTGGGTGATTTCGGCCGCCCGGCGGTTTTTGCCCAGACCGCCGCATTGAGATCAGTTCTTGCGCGATTTCAATATCTTAGCCGATTGGCACGGGCTGTGCAACATGGCTTGCGACCCCGGCCAGCCAGCCGGACCCAGGATGAAGCGAGCAACTGCCATGGAAAATTCGAGCTATATCGGCCTTTCCCGGATGACCACCATGCGGCGCGAAATGGATGTGATCGCCAACAATCTGGCGAACATGAATTCCAACGCCTACAAGGGCGAGCGCGTGATGTTCGAGGAATATCTGAGCCGTGGCACCACCGGCCCGGATACCCGCAACAACCGCTTCAGCTTTGTTACCGATAGCGGCGTGCTGCGCGATTTCAGCACCGGCAAGATGACCAACACCGGCAACCCGCTGGATATCGCCATCACCGGCAACGGCTATCTCAGCATCGATACCCCGCAAGGCCGGCGCTACACCCGCGACGGCCATCTGCGGCTGGATGAAGATCGCCGCCTGGTCACCGCCGGCGGCCACCCGGTGCTTGATAACCGCGACCGCGAGATCGTGTTTCCGCAGAATGACCAGAATGTGCCGGCCATCGCCGCCGATGGCACCATCACCCTGGGCGCCGCGCAGATCGGCAAAATTGACCTGGTGGCCTTCCAGAATGAGCAGGGCATGCGCAAGACCGCGCAGGGGCTTTATGCCACCGACCTGGAGCCGCAGCCGGCGCCGGCCAGCTCCACTCTGGCCCAGGGCATGCTCGAATCGTCCAATGTCGAGCCGATCCTGGAAATGACCAACATGATCGAGCTGCTGCGGCAGTATCAGAACACCCAGAACCTGATTGATGGCGAGCATGACCGGCTGCGCCGCGCTGTTGAGCGGCTCGGCCGCAGCAGCGGCCAGTAAGAATAGATAGAGAAAGAGGAGACTGAACCATGCGTTCGCTCAGCACCGGCGCTACCGGCATGATGGCCCAGCAGCTTAATGTCGAAGTGATCTCGAACAACATCGCCAACATGAACACCACCGGGTTCAAGCGCCAGCGCGCGGAATTCCAGGACCTGCTGTATCAGAACCAGCGCCGCCCCGGCGCCACCTCGTCGGATGCCAACACCATCGTGCCGTCGGGCATCCAGATCGGTGTGGGTGTGCGCGCCGCCGGCATCTACCGCATCCACGAACAGGGCAACCTGACCTCGACCGGCAATACTTACGATATCGCCATCAACGGCAAGGGCTTCTTCAACATCACCCTGCCCTCGGGCGAAACCGCCTATACCCGCGCCGGCTCGTTCCAGGTTAATGCCCAGGGCCAGATGGTCACCGCCGATGGCTACCTGCTTAATCCGAACATCACCGTGCCGCAGGGCGCGCTGGCGGTCAGCGTTGATAATACCGGCATCGTCGAGGCCCGCCTCGCCGGCCAGGCACAGCCGCAGCAGCTTGGCCAGATCCAGCTTTCCAACTTCGTCAACGAAGCCGGCCTGGAAGCGGTGGGCGACAACCTGTTCCTGGAAACCCCGGCTTCGGGCCAGCCGCAGGTTGGCAACCCGAACACCCAGGGCCTCGGCACGCTGCGCCAGGGCTATCTGGAAACCTCCAACGTCAATCCGGTGCAGGAAATCACCAACCTGATCACCGCCCAGCGTGCCTATGACATGAACTCGAAGGTGATCACCACCTCCGACGAAATGCTGCAAACCACCACCCGCCTGCGCTGATCCAGATCAGACCCCAGATCAGACCACGGAGATCGACCATGGCCCGCACAACGCTTCTGCTCTTCGCCGCCGCCAGCGCCTTCGCCGCCGGCTTCGCACTCTCCGCCCAAGCCCAGCCATCGCAGGCCCAGCCGTTGCTGGCCGCGCCGGTGCACCTGGCTTCCGCCGCCGCGCCCAAGGCCGTGGCGATGCGCTATGTCTCGGAGCGCGACGTGGCCCGCCGCCTGGTGTCGCTGGTGCAGCAGCGCAACGGCGGCCGCCCGGTGGAAATCAGCTTCCATGGCAACGACAATGGCTTTTCGGTGCCCAGCACTGCCGAATGGCGCGTTGACGGCTTCACCTTCGACGACCGCAGCGGCCGCTTCACCGGCACCCTGGCGGCCAAGGGCGCGCCGGAAACCGTGCGCATTTCCGGCCGCGCCAGCCCGGTGGAAGCCATGCCGGTGCTGAAATCCCGCGTCGCACCAGGCGAAACCATTGCTGCTGATGCAGTGGAATGGCGCCAGGTGCCAGCCGGCCGCTACACCTCGGCCTATATCGACCGCATCGACGACCTGATCGGCCAGACCCCGAAGCGGGCGCTGAATATCGGCCAGCCGATCCGCAGCGCCGATATCGGCCGCGTTGAGCAGGTCAGCAAAAATGCGCTGATCACCATGGTGGCCCAGGTGCCGGGCCTCACCATCACCACCACCGGCCGCGCGCTTGAAGGCGGTGCCATCGGCGATGTGGTGCAGGTGATGAACCTGCAAAGCAAAAAGGTCATCCAGGCCACCATCATCGGCAACAACCAGGTGCAGGTCACCACCGCGCCGCGCCTGCTGGCCAGCAACTAATATAAGAAACGTAAAGAGAGAGATCCCGCCATGACCCGCTTCACCACCCCGCTCCGCTTTATCGCCCCGCTGCGCTTTATTGCCCTGGCCGGTGTTGCCCTCAGCCTCGGCGCCTGCGATGTCGGTCGCCTGGCCGAAATCGGCAAGCCGCCGGCCCTGAGCAAGATCGAGAACCCGACCGAGCAGAAGGATTACCGCCCGGTCAGCCTGCCGATGCCGGCGCCGGAAGTGGCCACGCGCTCGGCCAATTCACTGTGGCGCCCGGGTTCGCGGCAATTCTTCAAGGATCACCGCGCCGCCAAGGTGGGCGATATCCTGACGGTGAATATCGACATCCAGGAACGCGCCACGTTGCAAAACAACACCACGGCCAGCCGCGACAACAACGAGAATGCCGGCATCCCCAACATCCTCGGCCTGGAAAGCGCCTCGGATGGTGCCGGCGGCGTCACCACCGGCGCCGGCGTGGCTTCGGCGCTGAACAAGATCTTCAAGAATATCGATCCTTCTGCTGCCATCGGCATGACCTCATCTTCGCAGGTGCAGGGCCGTGGCCAGGTGGATCGTCAGGAACAGATCACTGTGCGCGTCGCCGGCATTGTCAGCCAGGTGCTGCCAAACGGCAATCTGGTGGTGCAGGGCCGCCAGGAAATCCGCGTCAACAATGAAATCCGCGAGTTGATCGTGCAGGGCATCGTGCGGCCGGAAGACATCACCGCAACCAATACAGTCAACCACACCCAGATGGCCGAAGCCCGCATCGCCTATGGCGGCCGCGGCCAGCTTTCCAACATGCAGCAGGCACGCTACGGCCAGCAGCTCTACGACGTGCTCTTCCCATTCTGATCTCTCGGAAGGAAGACAACAAAAAGGCCGGTCAGAACGACCGGCCTTTTTTCGTTTCAGAGCAAGCAGATTATCTGACTTGCCGCACAGGCACGCCAGCCACACTGATCGGCAATTTCACTAACTCTTTATCCACCAGAATGACGAGCGTGGAAGACACATCAGTTTGCGTCTGCCCCACCAATGACGGATTACGGCAGATATTGCCATAGGTGGCGGACAGGCTGCCGCCGGCCACAAGAACAGGCAGGTTCATATCCTGCACATCCCTGAAGCTATAATCATTGCTGATTAATGGAATGCCTGCGGCCGATTCACCGACACTGGCAGCACAGCCGCCAGCCGACATCGAATACTGGATCAGGCCAATCTGCACATTCTTACCATAGCTGTTGTTTATGGTGAAAGAAATGTAAGCATCGCGCTGATACCCTCGATCATCATGAACAACTTCTTTTATCATGATCCGGAAGGCATCCGGTCGCATCATGCCTTTATTGTCGAGCGGCGTCGCTGAACGAGCCGAAACCGGCCCGCCCACTCCACCGGAAACACCTCGGTTCATCAACTCCCGCAATTCTAGTGTTGTCTTGAGAGATGCTGCTTGAGTGGCAACAATTTTCCCGGTATCGACAGAAATCGCCCGTACGCTGATACGTATCGTCTCCCCTAACGGCGTTGTTGTGCCAACAATTACCGTATCAATCCCCACCATGTTGCCAAGTTTCTGACTGGTTTTTGGGTTAATGAAGCCGTCTTCCGATAGCTTATTTTCGTTCAACAAATGCCGGATATTGATGCGGTCGATAAATGCCATCCTCCGGCCATTCGTGACCAATCGATCAGACAGTTCCTGCGCTAGGAAACGACCAAGCTCGGTCGGCACACCTTGCAGATCAGTGAAATCCAAAACCGTTCCGCTGCGCTGCGCTGTCGAGTCCAGCTTCACAATCAGCGTATCGGATAATTCCTGTAAATCCCGCTCATAGGCTGTACCTTTAAAGGGCAGAATTACCAGCAAAAGGAATACTGAAAAACCCAGAACTCCTGTCCTCATATTCAGCCCCCATATTTTTTTTAGTTGGATATCTAAAGCCGGTCAAAAAAAACCGGATTTCGCTCGACAATCAGTTCCACGGCCCGCGCCACAGCAAATTCTGGACTACCTCCGGGGGCGGTTTCCGACCAATGCAGTGTCTTTATCCTGCCCTGCGGGTAATGCGCCCGAACCGATACATCCACCGTGCACCGCACCATCGATACATTTGAAACAGTGCCAAGGCATGAAGCCCGCACATCGTTGAGAACCACAGCCCTGGCCATTCTGAAAGCCCCAGCCGTTTCAAGCAGCGCCGCGTCACCATTCATCACAGCAAGGAAATATCCGGTATCATAAGCTAGGCGTGGCAGACTCTCGGCGGCAACGCCTCTTTCACGATGTCGCCGGGTCAGAAGATTGACGAGCATGCCCGCTGCCTTATCGGCAATCGGCTCTGCCTTGGTGGAGGCCGCTCCAAACGCGACAATGCCGCCACCACCACGATGCAGTCCAAATGCTTCGATAACGGCTCGTTGTTTTTTCTGTTCTTCGGCGGTCTGCTGCGCTTCACGTTGCTGTATGGCCTGTGCTGCTTTCTGCTGCACGGCAGCCGCTTCGGCTTCCGCCTGCCGCAGAATCTCTGCAACTATATCCGGCGTAACCGGTGCAAGCAGCGTGCTTGTTCCCGGATAAAAATCGAATTTGTCGAACAGCTCATACCTGCCGTCTATAGTCCGGAAATACCAGACATTAGGCTGCCCATGCGGATTGAAGAAAATGAGATTCCTAGCATTCGCGCTTATTCTGCTAGCGCGAATCCCCATGCGGATTCTTTCTTCAAGCTCAGCAATCTCAGTCGTGACCGGCATTCTTAAGCGTCCGGTATTCGGGTCGACAGGAGTTTGCGGGCCGTATCGGAAACTACCATCAGGAGCAATAGCCACGGTGCGATTACTTGCGCCCGTCAACTGATTGAAATTCGCAAACTTGTATTCCAATAACAACGGCAGCAAGGCAAAGCAGAAAAGTACGGCCAAAAAGCGCTTGATGGAGGGGCGGTCGGTGGGCATTTTGGGCAGTATCGATGCAATAATGGCCGGCACCAGCAACGCTCCGTAAAACGCGGTGGCAGGCACACTTATCGCCTTGGCGATTTCCGGCGCCAGTCCCCAATTCTGGATCAGTTTGTCTGCAATCTCATCCTGCTTGAATCCACTCGCTACCCAGGGCAGCAGATAACGAAGAACAATCAGGACGCCAATGGCAAGCCCAACTTTAAGCCAGTGCCGTTTCAGCCATGTCACCAGCATCTCGAATCTCCGCTTTTGACACTTACGGTTGATGTTGTCTGATCTTCTCTGGGCTCTGAACGCATCGCCGAGAACAAGAAATGCAAAGCGTAAAAAATTTCCGCCGCGCTCAAAGAAAGTTGTGAATCTCAGATCAAGCAGGCAAAAAAGCAAATAAGACGAAATCCAGGAATAATCTTTACTTGTGCTAACAGGACAAATTCTGTCTTAAAAGCTGCTTGCTGGCAATTAGGAAATTTTGCACGCTACGGCCAGCAGCTTTACGACGTGCTCTTCCCATTCTGATCTCTCGGAAGGAAGACAACAAAAAGGCCGGTCAGAACGACCGGCCTTTTTTCGTTTCCGCTTGGCGCAGAAAACTACATGTCGTCGCGATGCGTGCGTTCCCGGCGCTCATGGCGCTCCTGCGCTTCGATCGACAGCGTGGCAATCGGCCGCGCTTCCAGGCGCTTGAGCGAGATCGGCTCGCCGGTCTCCTCGCAATAGCCATAGGAATTGTCGTCGATCCGCTTGATCGCGGCGTCGATCTTGGAGATCAGCTTGCGCTGACGATCCCGGGTGCGCAACTCCAGCGCGCGATCGGTTTCCACCGAGGCGCGGTCGGCGATATCCGGCTCCTGGCTGGTATCTTCCTGAAGATGCTGCAAGGTCTGGTTCGACTCGCGGAGGATGTCTTCCTTCCAGGCTTGCAGCTTGCGACGAAAATATTCCTTCATTTTTGGATTCATGAAGGGTTCGGACTCGGTGGGACGGTAATTCGGCTTCAACTGGATACCCATGCGAGAACCTCCAACGCCCGTCCACCCCGACCTCGACTCGTTCGCTGACCAGGGGTGGCAACGGCGGGCGGAGTATATGAATCGCCCGGCTCTCGGGCAAGGCCGTTGATGCGCCCGGAAGCCATTGAAAACATGAAAAAATTGTGAAAAATTGGGTTTGTCTTCTCGGCGTCATGCCGAAATCAGGGCTGGAGCACCGCCGCCATGCCGTCGCACCAGCCCCCCGGCCCCCATCCCGAAGCGAATATGGACCTGCTGCATCCTGGCCGCACCCATGCGGAACAGATGGCCAGCCTGAGCCGGCTCTGGGCAGAACAAGGCCCGGAAGCCGCCCTGGCGCTGGTGGCTGCGGCGGCCCAGGCCGCGCCACAGGATCGCGCCCTGCATCTGGCCTGGCTGGAGGCCCTGCTGCGGCTGCGCCGGCTGGACGAAGCCAGTATGCTGGCCGCCCGGCTCGACCGTTTCGATGCTTCCGGCCGTTTACGGCTGATCAACCAGGCTGTTATCGCCGAGCAGGCCGGCGACTACGATACCGCCGTGGCAAAGCTGCACCAGGCCGAAACCATACAGCCCAGCCTGCATCAGCAAATGCGGCTGATCAATCTGGCCGCTGAACTGGGGGATGCGGCGCTGGGGCTGCGCTGGTCGCAAGCGGCGCGGCGCCTGACGCATAACGCGCAAGACCGCCTGCTGCTGGCCTGCACGGAAGTGAACTGGCGCTTCAATGCACGCGATTTCACCGGCGCCATGCAGCTGGCATTGCTGACCGTGCAGGGCCTGCTGGATAGCGGCAGCCTATTAGCCGACGCGGCACCGGCAGCGCAGCCTGCCGGCGCCGATGCGGTGCATGATGAAAAGCTGCGGCAAACCCTGGCCGACGCCCTGCAAAGGCTGGAAGCCGCCGGATTGCAGCCCTTTGCCATTGCCGGGTTATTGCTGGGCTGGCAGCGTGACGCCGCCTTCCTGCCCAATGACAAGGATATCGACTTGGCCCTGCCGCCTGGCGCGCTGCCGGCAGAGGCCGTGCTGGCCGAGGCTGCGGCCGCGTTGTGTAACGATGGCCGCTTCCGGCGGCTGCCGAACATGCTCGACATGCTGGATTTCAACACCTTTGCCGATACTGCCACCGGCATTCATGTTGATCTGGTGGCGCATCGCCATGATGCGTATGGCGGCATCCTGGGCGGCAGCCGCATGGCCGGGCTGCCGGATGCCGAATGCCGCCTGCTGCGCCATGCCGCCTATGATCTGGTGCGGGCAGAATGGCAGGGCGTAACATTATGGCGCCCGGCCGATGCCGACCGGCTGCTCTGCGATTATTACGGCAATTGGCGCCAGCGCGATCCGCATTTCAACAGCATGATCTCGGCCCCGGCGATGCTCGGCTTTCCGGATTTTGTGCGCGCCATGGCTTATCTGCACCTTGTATTGGCGGTGCAGGCTAAACGGCGCGAGGCCGCCATCGCCTTGGCCCAACAAATCCACCAGCGCGATGCCAATGATGTGCTGGCCGACTGGTTCTTGCACCAGGTCGAAGCCACAGCTTAACTTGCGCCATGCATGTTTACAGCAAGATCGTCGGCGACCTGTTTCATGGCGGCCATGTGGCTTTCCTGGCGGCTGCGCGGGCGCTGGGCCAGCGCCTGACGGTGTGCGTGGTGCCGGATGAGCGCGTGGCCGCCGGCAAAGGCCGCCGCCCGGTGATGACTACGGCCGAACGGGTGGCCGTGGTGGCCGCCTGCCGCCATGTTGATGCCGTGATCACCGATGGGCCAAAGGTGATCAGCCGGGCCTTCATGCAGCAGCATGGCTATGATCTCTATGCCTTCGGCGCCCGCGACGCTGCCGAATTGCGCACCAAACTGGCCGATTGCCCGGATTTGCCGGAAACCATGCGCCAGCGCCTGCCTTATAGCCCGGGCATTTCCAGCACCGAGCTGATCGAGCGCATCCGGCAGCGGCTGGCGGCGGACGTGTGAGTGCCTTGCGGGAACGCTATGAGCGCTGCATGGCGCAGCCGGTTTTGCGTGATTTCATCGCCGAGGGTGGCCGAGTTTTCATTGCTTGCGAGCAGCGCGCGCCAGAAACCATCGCCGAGTTGATCGCCGCCGGCCAGCGCCATTTTGCCGAAAAATTCTTGCAGGAAGCCGCCGCGAAATGGCCTGCCTTGCGCGCCCTGGCGCCCGATCTGGTGCTGCATGATTTTGGCCGCCTGCAAAGCAACAAGGTGGCCGGCGCCGCAGCCTTGTTTGATGCCAACGAAAGCATCGACCGCGAAAGCCTGCTGCCGCTGCTGTGCCGGGCGCGGCCCATACCGCTCTATTTGCAGATCAATATCGGACGCGAAACGCAGAAAGGCGGCGTGGCCCCGGAACGGGCCGAGGCGCTGCTGGATACCTTCCGCCACAAGCTAGGCCGCGCACCGGCTGGCGTGATGGCCATTCCGCCAAAGCATGACGATCCACGACCACATTTCCGCTGGCTGCGCCGTTTCATGGAGCGGCACGCCTTGGCCGAGTGCATGATGGGCATGTCTGGCGATTATCAGATCGCCATCGACGAAGGCGCCACCATGATCCGGGTGGGGCGCGCAGTGTTTCAGTAGCCCAGCTTGGCCAATTCGACTTCGCAGCGCAGTTCGATCTCGCCGATCAGTTCGGCCAGTTGCGGATCGGCCACCATCATGCGTTCCTGGCGCAAGGCTTGCGCCAGGCCTTGCAGGCGATCCACCGGGATGCGGCCTTCCAGCAGGCCCTCCTGGATATCCTCCAGCTTATCAAGCAGGCCGGTGCCACGGCGGAAAGCGCGGCGGCGCTCCTGCTTCTGGGCATCGCCATCCACCGCCTGCAAGGTCAGCATGGCATCCAGGCCGGCCATCGGCGCGGCGCCGGTAACCCCGCCGGTGCTGGTTTCAGAACTGCCTTTCAGCAGGCTGGCGAAACTGGCGCCGCCAGCCGCACCAGCACCGCCAGCGCGTTTTGCCGCGCCGGGCGCCAGGCTGCCGGGGCCGGAAATCTTGTTGATGCTCATGTCTGCATGGTGCCTGAGAAAAACCACCCGGTAAAGTCGGCAAATTTTGCCGCCCGGCAGCCGAGCTACAGGTAATTATCCAATGAATTCAAGCAATTTGCGCTTGGCATGGAACTGGCATTCTCAGCACCAAGACCGCGCCCTGGCAAGAAATGCCGGGGCAGCGGTCAAACGGAGAGAGAGCCATCATGATCCGCATCGTTTCCGCCCGCTTCCGCCGCCATGCCACCGCCCTGCTGGCCAGCCTGGCGATCCTGGCCAGCCTGCCCGATCCGGCTGCTGCCGGCTCGCGTATCAAGGACGTGGCTGATTTTGAAGGCATCCGCGAAAACATGCTGGTTGGTTATGGCCTGGCTGTGGGCCTGGATGGCACCGGCGACAGCCTGACCAACGCGCCTTTCACCAAGCAGAGCCTGCAAGCCATGCTGGAACGCCTGGGTGTGAATATCCGCGATGCCGGCAACTTCACCACCAAGAATGTTGCCGCCGTGATGGTGACCGCCACCCTGCCCGCCTTTGCCCGCCATGGCAGCCGCATCGATGTGACCGTGAGCACGCTGGGTGATGCCAAAAGCCTGCAAGGCGGCACCCTGATGGTAACGCCGCTGATCGGCGCTGATGGTGAGGTTTATGCCGTGGCCCAGGGCGCCGTGGCGGTGAGCGGCTTCAAAGCCCAGGGCGCCGCCGCCCAGCTTACCCGTGGTGTACCCACTGCCGGCCGCATCGCCAATGGCGCCATTGTTGAACGTGAAGTGGGCTTCGAGCTGGCTTCGCTGCCGGTTTTGCGCCTGGCACTGAAGAATCCCGATCTGACCACCGCGCGCCGTATCAGCCAGGCGATTTCCACCCTGGCCGGCATCCCGACCGCGCGTGCGCTTGATCCCGGCACCGTGCATGTGGATGTGCCGGGCCGTTGGCGCAACGACCTGATCGGCTTCATGACCGAGATCGAGCAGTTGCAGGTGGAGACCGACCAGGTGGCCCGCGTGGTGATCGACGAACGCTCCGGCACCATTGTGATGGGTCCGAATGTGCGCATCGACACCGTGGCGATTGCCCAAGGCACACTCACTATCCGTGTTACCGAAACGCCGCAGGTTTCGCAGCCCAATCCCTTTGCCCCCGGCGGCGTGGCAGTGCCTGGCATTGCCGGCACTTCGGCCGCAACCGGCACCGTGCAGGTGCCGCGCATCGGCCCGGATGGCCAGCCGGTGCGTGATGCCGGCGGCAATATCGTGTTCGACAGCGTGACCCAGGCAGTGCCCGGCACCGGCACCCCCACCGTGCCTGGTCAGGTTGGCGGCGGCGCGCAGACCGTGGTGGTGCCGCGCACTGACATCCAGATCGATGAGCAGACAGATCGTCGCCTGGCCGTGATGCGGCGCGGCGTTTCGCTGCAAGAACTGGTGGATGGCCTGAATGCGCTGGGTGTTGGCCCGCGCGACATGATCACCATCCTGCAAGCGATCAAGGCAGCCGGCGCGCTGCAAGCCGAAATCCAGGTGATGTGAGCCAAAGCGAGAGGATGTTGCCATGACCGACATGATCGCCGCCGCCCCCGCCATCAACGGCTATGCCGTGGAACAGGCCCGCGCCATGCGCGCCCGCACCGAAGCCGGCATAACGCCGCAGAACGAAGCTTCGCTACGCAAGACGGCACAGGAATTTGAATCGCACTTCCTGGGCCAGATGTTTGAATTCATGTCGAGCGGCATCAAGACCGATGGCCCGTTCGGCGGCGGCCAGGCGGAATCGACCTGGCGCACGTTTCTCAATCAGGAATACGGCAAGTCGATGGCGCAGAGCCGCGGCGTTGGCATTGCCGACATGGTCTACCGCCAGATGTTGCAGATGCAGGAGGGCGCGCAATGAATCCGCAATTCCAGCAGGGCCGTCAGCCCACACACCCCGCTTTGGCACGCCGGCCGCTGCCAGGCCAGCGCGCTGCCGTGCCTGAGCCGGGCCGGCCGCGCGACAATGCCGGCGCCGGTGCGGTGCCGCCAACGCCGAAGGAACTCTACGACATTGCCGGCCAGCTCAAAGGGCTGATGCTGGAGGAAATCGCCGCCATCGAGCGCCACGATTATGCCGCGCTGAACCAGCTTGGCGAGCGCAAGCGCATCATGGCCGGTGTGTTCAAGGAAAAGCAGAAGGTGATGATGCAGCATCTTGATGCACTGAAAAAGCATCCGGCGGCTGAACGCGCCGTGCTGGCCGATCTGCTGGAGGAACTGGGCCAGATCGCCAAGCGCAACGAGATTGCGGTGCGCGGCGCACGCGACGGCCATCAGCTTTTCCTCAATGCCATCATTCGCGGCGCCACCAAGATGGAGCAGCTTGGCAACGGCTATGCGCGCAATGGCCGCAGCACCAACCTGTCAGCCAATTATGCCGCGCAGCGACCGGTTTCGTTGTTCAGCGATACAAAATGCTGAACAACGCATAGAGATCCGCGCAAGCGGTTTCCTGGGGGAGCATGCCGAATTCGTTTGGCGTTAGTACCTCTCTCTCACCTCGCCCCGCCAGCAATGGCGGGGCCTTTTTTTATTTAGAGCGTGATGACATCATATTGATGCACTACGCCGAGGTAAATTTGGTCTTCGGGCAGGAGCGCGGCGCAGCGCGTAGTGGGACTACGGGCAAGCCGCGCGACGGTCCAAGCGCGCGGGCGTCCAGTGGACGCCCGTGGGCGCGGACGCGCGAAGCGCTTGGCGAAGGCCAAATTTACCCGGCCCCTCTGGGGTTTCGTCTGGAGGCGGCATCCACGTCGTCGAAACGCTTGCAGGTACCGCAAGGTACCTGCTGCGCGCTTCTCCTAGTGGGCTACCGCCTCCAGACGAAACGTAGCGCGTCAATATGATGTCATCACGCTCTAGAATTCCTTCCAGTCATCATCGCCGGCATTGGCCGGCTTGGCTGCTGGCATAGCCGGAGTCGGCTTGGCGGCAACCGGCTTGGCTGGCGGCATTTTTGGTGCCGGCGGTTTTGACATGACTGGCGCCGGGATGGGCGGCTTCGGCTTGAGGCTCGCAGCGGGTGCTGCCTTCGGGGTTTGGCTTGGCTTGGGTGCCGGGGGCGCCGGCATCCTGCCTGCGGCATTGGCGCCGATGCGGAAAAACGCCACCAGCCCGGCCAGTTCACGCGCCTGATCGGCCAGCGATTGCGCCGAGGCGGTATTCTGCTCCACCAGCGCAGCATTACGCTGGGTCATTTCATCCATGTTGCTGACGGCGGTGTTGACCTGATCCAGCCCGGTGGCCTGTTCGCGGCTGGCAGCGGCAATCTCGGCCACGATATCCGACACTTTTTTGATTGATGACACGATCTCACCCAGCGTGCCGCCAGCTTGATTCACCAGCGCAACGCCCTGGCGCACCTGGGCATTGGAAGTTGCAATCAGCGCCTTGATATCCTTGGACGCATTGGCCGAACGCTGCGCCAGCGCCCGCACTTCCTGCGCCACCACGGCAAAGCCTTTGCCCGCTTCACCCGCCCGCGCCGCTTCCACACTGGCATTCAGCGCCAGCAGATTGGTCTGAAACGCGATCTCGTCGATCAACGCCACGATATCGGAAATCCGGCGCGCGCCATCCTCGATGCCGCCCATCGCCTGCACCGCATCCTGCACCACGCTGCCGCCCTTGTCGGCGGCATCCCGCGCCACCTGGCTCAGTTGGTTGGCTGCTGCCGCATTATCGGCATTCTGCCGTACCGTGGCGGTGACTTCGTGCATCGAAGCAGCGGTCTCTTCAATACTGGCGGCCTGCGCTTCCGTGCGACCGGCCAGATCCTGGCTGCCGCTGGAAATTTCCGCCGAAGCCGATTGCACCGCATGGGCGCTGCCGCCAAGCCGCAAGGCCACATCACGCAGCTTGGCCGCAGTATCATTGACGCTCTGCTTCAAATCGCCGAACACACCGCGATATTCGGTGCTGATCGTGCGGCTGAGATCACCTTCCGCCATACCGGCCAGCACATGCGCCAATTCGCCGGTGACACTGGCCAGGGTGGCCGAGAGCCGGTTGAGCTGCTGCGTCAAGGCAAGCTGAAAACCTTCCTTGCCGGTTTCAGCCAGCCGCGAGGTCAGATCACCATCGGCGATATGGTCGCAGAAGGCGGCAATTTCCGCGCTGGCCTTGGCATCGCGCGCCTCACGATCCAGGCGGCGCTGTTCGCTGGCCTGCTGCTGATCGGCATTGACCGTTTCAAGCCGGCGCTTCTCCTCGGCATTGCGGCTGAACACTTCAACATGGCGCGCCATGGCGCCAATCTCGTCGCCACGATCAGCACCCGGCACGCTGGTCGCCTCGTCGCGCGCCAGCCGGCCCATCGCCGCCGACAGCGCATTGAGCGGCGCGATGATGCCCTTGCGCGCCAGCAGCAGCGACAGCAGCAGCATGACCATCAGGCCGCCGCTGCCGATCACCGCGATACGCTGGATATGGTGATTAAAATAGGCATCCAGTTCCGTGCGTAATTCCTGGATATTCTCAGCATTATCCTTGGCCAGCAATTGCACGGCGCGATTCAGGGCCTGGCGATTGTTGCGGTTGGCTTCGTTATCGCCAAACACCCGGGCCTTGGCCGGGGTTTCCTGCACGCCAAGGCGCACCAGTTCGGTGCGGAATTCGATGAACTGCTTCACGCTGGTGAAAGCGGCGGCGCGATCCGGATCAAGCGTGGCCGGCAACAAGCTGCGCCATTCCTGCATCAGCCCATCAATACGATGCAGGCCGGCCAGCAGCAGCTTGCCGAAACGATCCGCTTCCTGGTTGGTCTGCGACATGTAGATGCCGCGCGATTCCATCACCACGGCATTGATCAGGCCATTGACCTGTTCAGCGATCACCGCCTGGCGTGTCTCACGCTCAATCTGCGCCAGCTTGGCATTGTAGGTGCGCAAAGCATCAATGCCGAGATAGGTCATGCCACCTGCAAGCAGCGCCGCCAGCAGCACGATGAAATAGATTTTACCACCGAGGCCAATACGGGCCAGCAGTTGTGTCATGGCGTTTTCCTCCCTGGAGCGGCGATCCCTGTTTTGCTTCGGGATTCTGCCGTTTACGCACCGGGGAATATTACGCTGGCTATGGGGCGGAAGTAACGCTTCTTGTTACCGGCGGCGCGATACCTGCATGGCGCGATCAAGCGGGCGGTAGCGCATCCTTCGGTTCGGCCAAATCGCTGCCGCCCAGATTGGCGCCGGCCATATTGGCACCATCCAGCTTGGAACCGCTGAACATGCAGCCGCGCAGATCGGCGCCACTGAAATTGGCCTCAGACAGATTGGCATTCCACATCCGCCCGGTCTGGCGGCCCTGCCCATCCAGCAATTCCAGCGCGCCGAAGCGTACGCCACGCAGCTTGGCGCGGTTGAGCTTACTACGCAGCAACACCGCGCCGGCCATGTTCGAGCCATCCAGCGTGGCGCCGCTCAGGTCGCTATCGGTGAAATCGGCCATGGTCAGATCACAATCGGCCAGCACAATGTCGTGCAAATCGGCAGCGCGAAACAGACCGGCGCGCAGATCAAAACTGCCCAGATCAAGACCGGCCAGGGTTTTGCCGCTGATATCAAAACGCTGGCCCTTGGCGCCATTGGTGTTGATCCACAGGCTGTGCAGATCAAGCTTGATGCGCAGCCAGGCCGGCACTGTGGCAGTGCTGCTGCGCATTGCCGCATTGGTCAGGTTGGCGCCGGTGAGATCGGTATTCGACAAATCGACATTGCGCAGGTTGGCGCCAGACAGATCGGCGCCGGCAAGCCGCACCTTGGTCAGATTGGCGCCCACCAGCACGGCTTCGCGCAGTTTTGCCCCGGTGAGATTGGCGCCACTCAGATCGGCACCCGCCAGATTGACCGAAAACAGCGTGGCGCCGCTGAAATTGGTATCCTTGGCCGAAGCCAGCAGCAGGCTGGCATGGCTCAGATCGGCACCGCTCAGATTGGCGCCATCCAGATTCACATGGGTCAGGTTGGCCTGCTTGTTCTTGGCTTGGCGCTCGCCATCCTTCCAGGTCACCATCTGGCCGGGCCGCAGATCGGCATCGGTCAGATCGGCATCCACCAATCTGGCATCCATGAAATTGGCCGCACGCAGATCACTTTTGCGAAAGCTGGCACCGGAGAGATCGGTATTGTTGAAATCCGAGGCGAACAGGTCACAGCCATCAAAGCGTGAGCCGCGAAACGCCGAACCGCCAAAATTGCAGCTCGACATGATGGCATCGCGCACATCCAGATTGCTCAGCGCCAGACGAGGCAACTCGGCCTGCCGCACCATCAGGCGCTTGCCATTGGGCTGACCCGTCAGGAAGCGCTGATGCGCGTTTAGCGCCTGCATGAACGCCCTGGTATTCGAGTCCATCCGCGCCGCACCCCCACATTCACTGCAACATAGTAAGGCAGCCCGAGGCAGCATTACCAGAGGCTGTAATCAGCTATATGGCGAAAATCGCATAAAACCCAGGGATTTTGAAACTAAACCGGAGTCTTGCTGCAAATATTCTCGTTTTTCGAGAGAATCAGCGCATCAGACTTCGCGTATGTCATCGAAATCATAGGCCCAGGGCGCACCATTCGTCCCTGTGATAGTGCCGATCAGGATCGAGCCGGAGGCGAATTTGCCA
The DNA here is from genome assembly GCA_002482765.1 of Alphaproteobacteria bacterium UBA7691. Lineage (GTDB taxonomy): Bacteria > Pseudomonadota > Alphaproteobacteria > Ferrovibrionales > Ferrovibrionaceae > Ferrovibrio. The sequence goes on along the minus strand of DLGP01000074.1, from coordinate 17,425 downwards.
TCGGCATCGTAATACAGCCCGCCGGTATCCTGGCGATAGATAAAACCAGCCTGGCCAAAATCCACCGCATTCATCGCCGTCGACGACGACACCGCCTTGATATTCACATTCTGCTCAAGGTCGCGCGCCAGCGTGAAGGCATTACCGGTGAAATCATCTTCGCGATTGGTGTCGAGCTCGATGCGATCATTGCTGCTCATATTCTGCACGATCATACGATCAGCCGAATTGGCCGAGATGAAGGTGAAATAATCGCGATCCGAACCACCAATAGCAGTGTTGATGCCGGCACCGCCAACCATGCGCGCGCCGTCATTGCCGGCATTCATCACATCGTTGCCGGCCTCGCCATACAGCCGATCGAAGCCATCGCCACCATTCAGCGTGTCGTTGCCGTCGCCGCCATAGAGCCGATCATCATATTTCCAACCGGTCAGCGTATCGTTGCCGCCGCCACCATACATGGTGATCGGCGCAAAGCCGGTGGAGGTGACAACATCAGCGCCCGTGCCGCCATACACCGTCTGCACACCATAGACGCTGACATTGTTGGCGCCATTCGCCAGGGTCAGCGTATCGCTGCCATAGCTGAGCTGCACCGTGCCATTGGTCATCACCGTGCCCAGCGTCACACTATCGTTGCCGGTATTACCGATGATGGTTTCAACATTGTTGACGGTGACGGTATTGCCGCCGCTCTCCAGGATCAGCTTGTCCTTGCCGCCGGCCAGATCAACGGTGCCGCCGCTGATCTTGGTCTTCATGGTCAGCACATCGTCGGTATCGCCGCCGCGCCAGGTTTCAACCCCACTGGCCGAGACATTGGCATTGCCCAACACGATCAATGTGTCAGTGCCGCCGCCGAGATTGACCACGATGGTGCCGCCATTGCTCAGGGCATTCACCGTCACGGTATCGTTGCCGCTGCCGCCGGTGATGGTTTCAACATTGCTGGCGGTGAGGCTGTTGGTGGTGTTGGCCAGGGTAAGGGCATCATTGCCGGCGCCAAGATCGATGCTGCCATTGGTGATGCCGGCGCCCAGGGTCAGCAGGTCGTTGCCGCTGCCGCCGGTGATATTCTCCACATTGCTCACGGTCAGCGTGTTACTGCCGGTCAGGATCAGCTTGTCGCTGCCGGCACCAAGATCGATGCTGGCGCCCGTGATGCCGGCGCCGAGTGTGAGTGTATCTGCGCCGCTACTGCCCTTGACGATCTCCACCGCGCTGGCGGTGATCGAAAGATTGGCGGCGCCAAAGGTCAGCGTGTCGCTGCCGCCGCCCAGATTGACATTGGCCGCAGCATTCAGCGTCACACTATCGCTGGCGCTGCCGCCGGTGACGGTTTCGGCATTGGTCACCGTCAGGATATTGCTGCCGGCCGAAGACAGGATGAGTTGATCACTGCCGGCGCCCAGATCAACAAAGCCGCTGGCCTGCGCCGCGCCCAACGTCACGGTATCGCTGCCACTGCCGCCGGTGATGGTTTCGGTATTGCTGACGGTAAGCGCGTTGGTGCCATTAGCCAGTTGCAGCTTGTCATTGCCCAGGCCGAGATCAACGCTGGCATTGGTCACCAGCGCCCCCAGCGTCACCGTATCGTTGCCGCTATTGCCGGTCACGGTTTCGATATTGCTCAGCGTCACCGTATTGGCGCCACTGCCCAGGGCCAGCTTGTCGCTGCCGGCACCCAGATCGTAGCTGCCATTGGCCACGGCGGTCAGCAGCGTGATGGTGTCGTTGGCACTGCCACCCAGGATGGTCTGCACATTGCTGACCGTGATGGTATTGGCGCTGTTGGCCAGGGTCAGCTTGTCATTGCCGCCATTCAGCTCGATGCTGCCATTGGTCAGGCCACTGCCCAGCGTCAGGGTGTCATTGCCCGAACCACCGGTGATGGTCTCGATATTGGTCAGCGTCAGCGTGTTGCCGCCCGCCGCCAGCACGATGCGGTCATTACCGGCCGCCAGATCAAAGCTGCCGCCGCTGATGGCATTGCCCAGGGTCAGCACATCATTGGCGCTGCCGCCGGTCACCTGCTCAACATTGCTGACAGTCAGCGTGTTGGCGTTGTTTGACAATTGCAGCTTGTCGCTGCCGGCCCCCAGATCAATGCTGGCATTCAGGGCTGCGGCAGACAACGTGACGCTATCGGCGCCGCCGCTGCCAATCACCGCTTCGATATTGGCCAGGGTGACGCTGGCGCCATTGCCGCTCAGGGTCAGCTTGTCGCTGCCGGCGCCAAGGTCAATGCTGCCATTGCCGGCGAAGGTGACGGTATCGACACCACTGCCGCCAAGCAGGGTTTCGGTGTTGCTGACACTCAGCGTGTTGGTGCCGTTGCCCAAAGCCAGGCTGTCATTGCCGGCGCCAAGATCAACATTGCCGCTGGCAATGCCGGCCGCCAGCGTAACGGCATCATTGCCGCTGCCGCCCAGCACGGTTTCAACATTGGCCAGCGCCACGCTGTTGCCGCCATCGGCCAGCTTCACGCCGTCACTGCCGGCGCCGAGATCAACAAGGCCGCTATTCAGGCCGGCGGTGTAGGTGACAAAATCATTGCCGCTGCCGCCCTGCACCGTCTCGATGCCGCTGACGGTGACGGCATTATTGGCGCCAGTCAGGATCAGCTTGTCGCTGCCCCAGCTCAGATCAACATTGGCCGTGCCGGCCAGGCTGACCACATCATTGCCGGCGCCGCCTAACACGGTTTCGGTATTCGACACCGTGATATTGTTGCTGCCATTCGAGAGCAGCAGCTTGTCGCTGCCGGCGCCCAGATCAACAAGGCCGCTCTGCTCCAGGCCGAGCGTGACGGTATCGTTGCCGCTGCCGCCAAAGATGCTTTCAACACAGGTGGCCGTGATCGTGGCGCCCACCGAGGCGATGGTCAGGCTGTCATTGCCGGCACCGAGATTGACCGTGCCGCTATTGCCGTAATAGGTCAGCGCATCGGCGCCCGTGCCGCCAAGCACACTCTCCACATTGCTGGTGGTGAGGCTGTTGCTGCCATTGGCCAGTTGCAGCACATCGCTGCCATTGCCGAGATCAACATTGGCGCCGGCCACAGCGGCAGCCAGGGTGATGTAATCCTCGCCCAGACCGCCGGTCAGGTTCTCAACATTGCCGATGGACAGGCGGTTGCCGTCATTACCCAGCTTGAGATTGTCGCTGCCGGCGCCCAGATCGACGCTGCCGTAATAGGTCACGCCGCTCAATGTCACGCTGTCATTGCCGGCGCTGCCGGTGATCGACTCGGTGTTGGAAACACTGACATTGCTGCCGCTGCCGGTCAGGAAAAGCTTGTCTGAGCCATACCCCAGATCGATGCTGCCGGTGCCGGCGAAATGCAGCACATCATCGCCATTGCTGCCCAGCACGGTTTCGATATTGGCCGTGGTGATACTGTTGCTGCCGCTGGCCATCACCAGCTTGTCGTTGCCGCCGGCCAGATCGAAGCTGCCACTCTGCGCCACGCTCAGCGTGATCGTGTCATCGCCGGCACCGCCGACGATATTCTCCACATTCACCGCCACAACACTGCCGCCCGCCGCACCCAGCACCAATGTGTCGGTGCCAGCGCCCAGATCAACATTGCCGCCGCCGCTCAGCGTTACGCTGTCGTTGCCGCTGCCGCCGAGCAGGGTTTCAACATTGGCAACGCTCAGGCTATTGCTGCCATTGGCCAATTGCAGCTTGTCATTGCCGGCACCGAGATTGACGCTGCCGCCGTTGACGGCAAAGCCCAGCGTAATGCTGTCATCGCCGCTATTGCCGCTGATGCTCTCAATATTGGTCAGGGTCAGCGTATTGCTGCCCGCTGCCAGCGCGATGCTGTCGCTGCCGGCGCCGAGATCGATGCTGCCGCCATTACGCGCCGCCAGCAAGGTGACGGCATCATTGCCGCTGCCGCCCTGGATGGTTTCGGTATTCGCCACGCTCACGGCATTGGCGGCGCCGAACAGGATCAGCTTGTCGTTGCCGGCGCCCAGATCAATGCTGCCGGTGCCATTATAGGTCAGCACATCATCGGCCGAGCCGCCGGTGACGGTCTGGACATTGCTGATGGTCAGCGTATTGGCCGCATTGCTCAGCGTTACGCTGTCATTGCCGCTGCCGCCCAGGATGTTTTCCACATTGGCGACCGTGGCCTTCACGCCGCCGCTGCCAAGCTGCAAAATATCGCTGCCGGCGCCGAGATCCACCGCGCCGCCGGTGCTGTTCAATGTCACCGTATCGGCGCCAGTGCCGCCCAGCACGGTTTCGATATTGGTCACCGTGACACTGTTGCTGCCATTGGCCAGCTTCAGGCTGTCATTGCCGGCGCCGAGATCGTAGCTGCCGCCGCTTACCGCTGCCGCCAGCGTGATGCTGTCATCGCCGCTGCCGCCAGTGATCGCCTCGATATTGCCGGCGGTCAGGTTATTGCCGCCATTAGCCAGTTTCAGGCTGTCGCTGCCGGCGCCAAGCTCGATACTGCCGGCGATGGTGCCGGCCAGGGTGACGGCATCGTTGCCGCTGCCGCCCTGGATGGTTTCGCTATTCGCCACCGTTACGGCATTGCCGCCGGCAGCCAGGATCAGCGCATCATTGCCGCCGGCCAGATCAACGCTGCCAGTGCCGGAGAATGTCACCGTATCATTGCCGCTGCCGCCTTGCAGGGTTTCGACATTGACCACGGTGAGGCTGTTGGTGCCATCGGCCAGGACCAATTTGTCATTGCCGCCGGCCAGATCAATCAGTTGATCGGTAACGGCATCGGCCAGGGTCAGCACGTCATTGGTGGTGGAGCCGATCTTGGATACCACCAGGCCATTCAGCTTGAGGCCGTATTGCACCGCCAGCGTGGCATCGCCATTGACGAAAGTGGCGTAATTGACGCCCTCGATCACCACATCGGCGCCGCGCGCCACAAAGCCGGACGCACTGACAATATCGCCGGCATCGCCGCGGATGGTGAGTGTGTCGCTATCGGAAACCCGCAGGATATCGGCAGCGGTCAGCGTCACCGTATCCACGCCGCTATTGGCCAGATCCAGCACTTCAATGCCGGTGATCTTGCTGTCGCTCAGATTAAGCGCATTGGTCGCCGTGGCGCTGCGCAATGTGTCATTGCCGGTGCCGCCGGCAATCAGCGTATCGGCCGCATCGAAGATCAGCGTGTCGTCGCCGATACCGCCGTTCAGCTTGTCGGCACCCAGGCCACCGATC